>CAIWBA010000178.1 GCA_903910765.1 uncultured Bacteroidota bacterium | reverse complement strand
TTGTAAGCAATTGCATATTGATGTACCACCTACTATTGGAAAAGGAAAATTAATTGATGAAATTTTTGGTGCGACTAGTGAATCAAAATATATCCAACCAACATTTATTATTGACTATCCGATTGAAATGAGTCCATTAACTAAAAAGCATCGTTCCAAAGAAGGATTGGTAGAGCGTTTTGAATTAATGGTGAATGGAAAAGAGTTAGCCAATGCTTATACGGAATTGAATGATCCTATTGACCAGCGCAAACGCTTCGAGGATCAGGTAGCACTCATGGAAAGAGGGGATGATGAAGCCATGTTTATTGACCACGACTTTTTAAGAGCATTGGAATATGGTATGCCGCCTACTTCGGGTATTGGTATTGGAATAGATCGTTTGTGTATGATGATGTTGAATCAACCTTCTATACAAGATGTATTATTCTTCCCGCAAATGCGCCCGGAAACAAATGAATAATTTTCAAAATCATAAGATGAAACTACAGAGATTAATATATTTTATAATTAATCTCTGTAGTTCAATGCGGGTTTAATGTTGCCTAATAGCGCTTTGTATTTATAATCACCAACGGCAGCTTTAAATTCTTGGTTTGCTTTTTGAATCAGTAATGGATTACGCATTAAATCAATTGCTGTTAATGCCATTGTTTTACTTGCCACCAGCATTCCCTTAGTTCCAATCTCTGTACCGCCTGCCGCTACTGCTTGCCAGCTATGCGCTGCAGTGCCGGGAACCCATGTTGCTACGCGCGCACCAACAGTGGGCTTTAAATAGCTTACATCACCTACATCAGTTGATCCTGTATTACCACCACCCAGTTCATAACTCAGTGGTTTGATGGTTGCTGCTGTTTCAAAAGCAACAGGCGCCCCAAGTAATGTGGGTTGTATTTTTTTTGCAAATGCTTTTTCTTCCTCGGTATAAGTGATACCCCCTACTTTTTCTAAATTGGTTTGCATTACTTCAGCAAGTGTCTTGTTAATTAATAAATCGTGTGTGCCACCAATGATATCATATTTCATTGTGGTACCTGTTCCTAAGGCAGCACCTTCTGCAGCTTTTACTACTCGGTCAAAAATTTCTACGACCTCTTTACGTTTGGGATGTCGCACATAATAATATACTTCTGCAAAGTCAGGAACCACATTAGGTGCTTTACCACCACTGGTAATCACATAATGAATTCTAGTTTCTTGCGGAATATGTTCTCGCATCATGTTGACCATATGGTCCATGGCTTCCACTGCATCTAATGCGGATCTTCCTTGTTCAGGGGACATGGCTGCATGTGAAGCGATGCCATAAAATTTAAACTTCGCCGATTTATTAGCAAGCGAAATGGAAGTTCCTACTGCATTGACAACATCCGGATGCCAGTGAATAACGGCATCTAAATCATTTAATAATCCAGCACGCACTAAAAATACTTTACCACTACCGCCTTCTTCCGCAGGGCAACCATATATTTTAATCGTACCTTTTAATTTACCTGCTGCAATTAATTCTTTAATTACAATACCTGCTGCCACACTTGCAGTTCCAAACAAATGATGCCCACAAGCGTGTCCAGCAATTTTACCAGCAATGGTGTTTTTGTCAGGAGTAGCTGTTTGCGCCAAACCAGGCAAAGCATCAAATTCAGCTAAAATACCTATTACCGGCGAACCCGATCCGTAAGTAGCAACAAAGGCAGTAGGAATATCAGCAACGCCTGTTTCCACAGTAAAGCCAGCTTCCTTTAAGTGTTGCACATGTAATGCAGCGCTCTTCGTTTCTTTGTAACCTACTTCCGCAAAATCCCAAATTTGCAAAGCTGTTTTTTTATCTAAATCATACCGATTATCTAAAAAAGTAATGGTTTCGTTTTTGATGGTATTCAATTGTGCAACCATCGGATCTATTTTATTTTTTTTCTGCGCAGTAGCTGATAAAAATAAAACAACCATGCTTAATAATAAAGTAGGTTTCATCATAAAAATCTTTTATTAAAATAGTATCGAAAAAAATTTTATAAAAACAAATCGTAAAATAATTTAGCCCCAGGTACAACGGAGTAATGTGCTAAATCGGTAATGCCTTCCGCGGCCAATACGTCTTCATCAATGAATGTTTTTCCTGTGTATTGTAATTTTTCTTTGCTTAAAATAAATAAAGCAGCATCCGCAATGATGGCGGGCGTTCGGCTCATGTTCGCTAACATTTCGCCACCCAATAAATTACGCACTGCAGCGGTATCAATCGTGGTGCGCGGCCACAATGAATTACATGCAATTTGATCCTCTTTAAATTCCTCTGCCCAACCCAAGGTTAACATACTCATATCATATTTTGATAAAGTATAAGCCACATGTGGTCCCAACCATTTTGGTGCCAAATTAATGGGAGGAGATAAAGTTAAAATATGTGCATGTGATGATTTCTTTAAATAAGGGAGTGCATGTTGTACCACTAAAAAAGTACCGCGTACATTAATGCTGTGCATTAAATCAAATCTTTTGCTGGGCGTATTTTCAGTATCTGTTAATTGAATGGCGCT
>CAIWBA010000177.1 GCA_903910765.1 uncultured Bacteroidota bacterium | reverse complement strand
CTGCCAATTTATTAGTACAAAAAGTTGCCGAGGGAAAATTAGGCGTTAAAACAGGAGAAGGATTTTATAAATATTAATTAGTTATTAAACAACTAAGGTGGTGGAATAACTTACCCCTTTTAGCTCATTTAATTTGTTGATGACTTCCTCTAATCGTAATTTAGGAATACCCACTTTTAAAGAAACAAATAATTGCGCTGATTGTGAAACAACGGAACAATTGTATTGTTTTAAAACCATCATCACTTCATTCATTTGATGGTAATCGAAATTAATTTCATAATTCAACTCCACTGCTTTTTGAATTTGTGGCATTAACTGCAATGCCAATGAAGTGGCCGTTTTATAAGCATGAATTAAACCAGGCACACCTAATAAACTGCCGCCAAAATAACGGACCACCACCACCAGTATATTGGTTAATTCCTTGCTATCCATTTGTCCTAAAATTGGACGCCCTGCTGTTCCGGACGGCTCGCCATCATCACTCACCCTAAAGGTAACGCCATCAACACCTAGGCGATAGGCAAAGCAATGATGTACCGCTTTAGGGTGTTCCTTTTTTAATTGTGCGACTAATTTTTTACACTGATCAATACTTTGTACTGGATATACATAAGCAATAAATCTGCTGCCCCGATCCTTAAATTCAGCCATAGCAGTTTGCTCGATGGTATTATAATGAAAGGGGCTCATGCAGGAATAAATAGTATTTATAATTATTTGACGCAAAGCTAGTTCATAATGCGTAATCATTAGTAACATTGCAGTATGACTTTACTAGAAAGCAAACAAGCATTAAAAGTGCAACTAGCGGATCAATTTGACGCCATTGAACTGAACAGCTTATTGTCCATGTTATTTGAACATATTACCGGAAACAACCAACTTCAACAAGTCATTCATAAAAACGATCAGTTAAGCGTAGTGCAATTAAATGAGCTGAAGAAATATGGGGAAGAATTAGCTAAAGGAAAACCCATACAATATATTTTAGGTAAAGCTTGGTTTATGGGTAAAGAATATATAGTTAATGATCAGGTATTAATACCACGCCCTGAAACTGAAGAGTTAGTTGAATGGGTCATTGAATATGCAGAAATTATTAATAAGCCATTACATATCATTGATATTGGAACAGGCTCCGGTTGCATACCCATTGCATTAAAAACTGCATTACCCAATTGCACCATTACTGGATTAGATATTAGCGAAGGGGCATTAGCTGTTGCCAAATTAAATGCAGCACAATTAAATGCAAGTATTGAATGGCTGCAACAAGATATTTTAATGTCGGCTTCCATGCCAAGCAATTATGATATTATAGTGAGCAACCCACCCTATATTCCTTTTAATGAAAAAGTGAATATGCAAGTGCAAGTAAAAAATTACGAGCCGGCGCTCGCTTTATTTGTAACCAACGAGGATCCTTTAATTTTTTATAGAATCATTGCAAGATTAGCTAAGCAATGCCTAAACCCAAATGGGCAGTTATTTTTTGAAATGCATTATGACCAAGGCAAAGCCATCCAAACCTTATTTGAGGAAATGGGCTATCACGCAGAATTAAGAAAAGACATGTTTGGGAAAGATCGAATGATTCGAGCAAGCTTAAAACCGAAACAAGGGGTATAATTAGTGAGAAGGATCAACGGCAATCACAGGTGTTGCCCCTAATTGTTTTATGATTTGCATGACTCTAATAGTGGTGCCTAAACTTGCAACGCTATCTCCATTAATAACCACTGAGGGCTTATCTGTTTCCTTTGCTAAAAATATTTTTAATTGGCTAGCCAATGAATCTATGGTTACAGGTGCTGAACCAATAAATAATTTTTGATCCTTATCAATAGTCACGACCACCGTTTGTTTGGCCTTGGTATCTGTGGATGACTTAGGATTTGATACTTTAATGACATTTGGATTTGCTAAAGTGGACACAATCAAAAAGAACAATAATAATATAAATAAGATATCATTCAGTGCACCAGTGTGCACTTCAGGCGAATGTCTTAATCTAGGTTTTAAATTCATAATTGATAGATTAAGAATGAGTAGGCTCTTGTAAAATATCTAAAAAATCGGCACTCGCTGTTTCCATTTTATTGGCAGTCTTATCAATTTGAGTTGTTAAATAGTTATGCCCTACATAAGCAATCAAACCAATAATTAAACCAGTAGCCGATGTAATCATTTTGGTATAAATACCGCCTGCAATGGTATTTAAAGTATACTCACCAGTGGATGCAATACCATAAAACAATTGTACCATCCCGATAATCGTTCCTAAGAAACCAAACATGGGTGCAATTCCTGCCACCAATGATAAAATATTTAAATTTCGCTCCATGGAATACATTTCAAGCTTACCTACATTTTCCATACTCTTTTCTATAGCATCTAATGGCTTACCAATTCTCATGACTCCTTTTTCAATCATCTTCGCCACAGGATTGTCTGTATTTTTTGCCAATGTTTTAGCAGCACCCAAATTACCAGAAATGATATTATCACGAATAATAAGCATGAATTTAGGATCAATGGTTCCTGCTTTTTTAATAGCAATCATTCGCTCAAAAAAAACATAGATCGCAATTACTAATAAAAGATATAATGGATACATGATGTACCCTCCCTTTTGCAATAAGCTGAATAAGGATATTTTATTTTCGGCAACTTGTAACAAGAATAACATGGCGTTCAATTTATTTTTTAAAGTTAAAAGGTTTTATTTGAAAATGGGTGCATGTGAATAACTATCAATTTGTTAAAATATTTCCACCAAATTAACAAGCACTTCCACCGACTTTTGCATATCAGATACGCCAATCCACTCATGCTTGCTATGTATCGCCTGCATACCGGTAAATATATTGGGGGCAGGAAGCCCTAAAAAACTTAACCTACTACCATCAGTGCCCCCTCGAATGGGTTCCACAATGGGCAAAATACCTGCTTTTTTATAAGCAGCTAATGCGTTTTCCACTAAAATCGGATGAAGATCAATGACCTCTCGCATATTTCTGTATTGCTCCTTAATCGTATAGGTAATATACGCTTTCGAAAAATCAGGATTTTGCAATAAGACATGATCTGCAATTAATTTTAATCTATTGACATGTTCATTAAGTTTATGCGTGTCATGATCACGAATTAAAAATTCCAATCTTGCTTTTTCTGCACCTCCTGAAATATGATTCGGGTGTACAAAGCCTTCCCTTTGTTCCGTATGCTCTGGGCTCCACACCTGCTTAGGTAATGCGGCAATAATTTCACCTGCTATTTTAATGGCATTTTGCATGACCCCTTTCGCCGCACCCGGATGTGCAATAACACCTTGAATATCCATCGTTAAATAATCGGCACTAAAAGTTTCCATTTCAAAACAACCTAATTCACCCCCATCTAAAGTGTATGCATAATCGGCACCTAATTTTTTCAAGTCCAAAAAGTCAGTGCCTCTTCCCACTTCCTCATCGGGTGTAAATAATAATTTAATGGTTCCATGTAAAATTTCGGGATGATGCATTAAGTATTGCGCAAAGGACATAATGATCGCAACACCTGCTTTGTCATCTGCACCTAACAAAGTATTTCCAGAGGCGGTTATTATATCCTTACCAATAAAATTTTTCAAATAAGGATAGGCCTCTATTGAAATTATTTGTGAATGATCATCGGGCAATACCAATGGCGCTCCATTATAATTTTTATGTAAGATGGGTTTCACATCGGTGCCACTACAATCAGGTGCAGTATCCATATGTGCACAAAAACACAATACCGGTTTTTGCGCTGCTGTATTCGAAGGAATTGTTGCCATCACATAACCATGTGTATCTATCTCCACTTGCATGATGCCCATGCCCTTCAATTCTTCCACCAATAGTTTGGCTAAATTAAGTTGCTTGTCCGTTGAAGGAAAAGTTGTGCTATCTGGATCACTCTGCGTATCCATTTGAACATAACGCATAAATCGCTCCGCAATAGGTAACTGATCAAATGACATAATTAATTATTTAAACTATTTTATTTACCAAAATGAATCTTGAAGATAATTTGAATTAAGCAATAAAAAAAGGCTTTCTGTTCGCATCAATCAATGAAAACAAGAAAGCCTTTCAAAAAAAATATCTTATGGAACTAAGGCATAATTATTTTAGAAGGAGTATCAATACTTACTAATTCTAAAGCAAAGGTTAAATCCTCTCCTGCCAAAGAATGATTCGCATCTAATACCACCACTTCCTCTTTTACCTCAACCACTGTTACTTGGAATTGTTGTCCTTGACCATTATTCATTGTCAAAGCCATTCCGATGGTTGGATTTAAATCAGCCGGGAACTGCGATTTAGGGAATTCAACAATCATTTCAGGTTGTTTTGGACCATACGCTTCCGCAAATGGGATTTGTATCGTCTTTTTCTCGCCTACTGTCATTCCAAGCACACCGCTGTCGAATCCTGGAATTACCATACCTGTGCCAACTTCAAATTCTAAAGGAGCTCTACCTGTTGAGGAATCAAATGTTTCACCACTAGTCAATGTACCGTGATAATGCACTTGAATGGTATCCCCATTTTTTACTTGTTGCATATTGTTTTATTTTTAATAAAGCACCTAGGGTGCAAAGCGCAAAAGTACATAATTATGACAGATAAACTAACTTTGCCCCATGGACAATAAACCAAGGATTGTTTTTATGGGTACCCCAGCATTCGCCGTTGCTTCTTTAAGCGCATTATTGCAAGCAAAAATGAATGTAGTGGGTGTGGTTACTGCGCCGGATAAGCCAGCAGGCAGAGGCATGCAGCTACAACAAAGCGCAGTAAAACAATTTGCCCTTGCGCATAGTTTACCTGTTTTACAACCGGAAAAATTAAAATCTCTCGAGTTTTTTGAAGCACTAAAGCAATGGGAACCGGACCTGCAAGTGGTGGTTGCATTTAGAATGTTACCAGAGCAAATTTGGTCATTTCCACCCATGGGAACCTTAAATGTCCATGGCTCATTATTGCCCCAATACCGAGGTGCTGCACCCATCAATTGGGCTATTATTAATGGCGAAAAAGAAACGGGTGTCACCACATTTCAATTACAACATGCCATTGACACAGGCGCCATTTTATTACAGGATCGCATCCCTATTGCGCCTAATAATACCGCTGGTGAAATACATGACACCATGATGGAAGTTGGAGCGCAATTATTAGTAAAAACATTGCATGGATTATTTGACAATAGTATTAAAGCAGTACCACAGGAACAAGTAATTGGGAATGATGCACTCCAACATGCCCCAAAAATATTTACGAAGGATTGTGAAATAGATTGGGAAAAACCATGTGCCTCCATTCATAATTTAATAAGAGGCTTAGCCCCTTTCCCGGGTGCTATTACAAAGATTGATGGAAAGATTGTAAAACTTTTTTTAACAGAAGTTATTGATGCAAGGCCAACTGAAGCGCCGGGCAGTTTTATTACGGATGGAAAAACTTTTGCAAAAATTGCATGCAAGGATGGCTATATTGGACTAGCGGATATTCAATGGGAGGGTAAAAAGCGCATGCCAATTATTGATTTCTTAAGAGGCTATCGAAAACCATCCTAAAATCAAGATAAAATTATATTGACAACCCTGCTTAGGCGGCAGCTATTGCCAATCAATTTATTTCAACGCATTATTGAAATCCTCCAATGTTACAATACCTTGATGTCTCCATGTTTCTTTGCCATTTTTAAAAATGATAAAAGTGGGAAGGCCTTCAGAATTTAATGCTTTCATGACATCAATATCATTACCACCGTCCACTGCTAAAAAATAAAAGGGATGCGAAGGTTGCTTTTTTAATATTTCTAAAACAGGCAACATTTTTCGGCAAGGCGGGCACCAATCTGCGCCAATATCCACCAAAACAATTTTGTTGGTGGCAATTACTTTTTCCAAATCCGTGGTACGCATTTGAGGAATATTCCCTCCGCCATCCACTGGGAATCCATTCATTTTCCAGTTGCTCATTCCTCCTTCTAAATTGATTACCTTAAATCCTTTTTCAATGAGGTAAGTTTGGGCAGAGGCACTACGACCACCCGCTTGACAATAAATATAAATAGGTTGATTTTTATCCAAATGCTGTGTTCGATCTGCAAATTCCTTTTTGTCCATCCAATTCGCTTGTAGTGCATGGGTTATATGACCACCATTAAATTCATTCGCAGTTCGAACATCTAATACCTGCACCCCCTTGGCAGTAATCGCTTGTTTAAAAGCAGCAGCAGCAATGGTTTCACTATTACTTGAACTTGCGCCCAATGATTTTCCCCCATTTGAGTTGGACTGACCACAACTTATTAAAACAAATCCCATAAAAATAAGGGATACAAATAATTTACATTTCATAAAATAAGATTAATAAGTAACGGTAATCTGAAAAGTTTTGTTGGTAACGCCTAAAATTGCAGCAGCAGCATCGCTCAATCTGTATTGAATTGAATTGCTCACATCCGGAAGTGCATTAATCACTTTTGCACAAATAGTTTTAAAATCAGCAGTGGTAATTTTTACAATGGTCCCAATGGGGATTTCATTGGTTAATATATAAAACTTTTTATCCTGCCACCCACTGATACTTTTAAATACAGAAGCAGTTCCATCTAGTGTTTGAAAAGAAGCAGCTTTTTTTTGATCTGAAAATAATGTAGCAAAATATCCTTCATCTACTTTTGCAGTATTGACTCCTTCCCCTTGATGACTGATTAATGCTTTATGTAAACTATCGCTGACTCTTGCTTTTTCTTTATTCGAAGAAATGATCTGCAAAGTATTTTGACGAACGGTATCCACTTTGTTAGTGATGTACTTTGATCGGTTACGAGACTTTCGTTTTACACTCCCTTTTTTATGACTCGTTCTTTTTCGAATTGATTTTTTTGAACTATGCTTATTTTTTGCTGTAGCCGTTTTAACATTGCTGCCTTTTTTTGCTATTACGCTTACTCCCTTTCTTGGAGTCACTTTTTTATTTGCAGTGGCCGTTTTTTTCTGGGACACCTGCTTTTTGGCTGATTTTACTTGCAAAGGGGCAATACTATACCCAGGCGCAAAAGCGCTCACTATGAACAAGAACAATAAAAGGCCATATTTAAACATACCGCAAAGGTACAAAAATCAAGTGCAAAGAAAAGGCTAAAAATTAGTATGTAATTTTAGTAATATATGTAAATACTAGTAATTCAATATTCTCCATTCATTCGGGTAGTAATTATTCACTCTATTGGGTAATAATTTAGCCCACCCAAGTGCAATTCCTTGATACTTGATCAAACACCAACCCACATTCCCGGCTAATTTTACATCCGCGCGTCTTAAGTAATTGAGCGCGGTTTCGGTAGTCACTTCAAGGGTTGTAAAAGGTAAATTGGACCAATAGCTCATTGCCAAAGCATGAGAAGGAATAAAGTCCTTGCCTTTGATGGCACCCAAGTCCAAGCCCAATTTTTTTACATATAAATTACTCAAGATGGACAAAATAGATGCTTCAAATAAAATTGGAATCGCAATCATACTATTTTGATGTGATAAGTACTGATGCGTAGTGGGTAATTCAAAATATGATTTTGCGACCACTAATTCATTTTTTGTTAAGGGTATAAATTTAAATGAATCAGCAGTGGTATTGTTATCACTGGTTGCTTCTTTTTTAAATACAGAAATAAAGAAACCTTCCCCTTTTATTTTATCAGGATAAAATCTGAATCCTTGACATTGATGTTTGGGACTTTCACAGGAAATAATATTCCATGATGTTGGTACTAAAATTTTAATATTCACCATTCCTGGCAGGTTTGCAATTTGATCCATTATTTTTTCATCTTCTTCAAAGGAATAAGAACAAGTGGAATAAATCAAATAGCCGCCTTCTTTTAAAGTATCCAATGATTCTTCAATGATTCTTTGTTGTCTTAAACTACAATGTTGTACATTATCCAAACTCCATTCTGAAATTGCAGAAATATCTTTACGAAATAAACCACTGCCACTACATGGTGCGTCAATCATGACTAAATCAAAAAAAGCAGGCAAGGCTTTAAAATGTCCTGGATCATTCTGCGTCACAATCATATTATCAGCGCCCCATTTGGTGATATTTTCCACCAAGATCGCATTACGCCCTTTAATGGTTTCATTGGCAACGACTAATCCATTTTTAAACCAGTTTGCTAATAAAGTACTTTTTCCACCGGGCGCTGCACATAAATCAAGTACCAAGGATGCGGTATCCATATTTAATTGATGCAATATATGTTGTATAAACATACTGCTGGCCTCTTGCACATAATAGGCACCCGCATGCCATAAAGGATCTAACACGAATAGCGGACGCTCATTTAAATAAAGCCCCTGATCACACCATGACACTGGTGTAGTAGGTTTTAAAAAAGAATGTGCTGCATGATTAAATGGCTTATACTTATTTAACCTAACCGAAGTAATTTGTTCCCCTTGGGCATGGACTTGGGCAAAAGCGGTTTTATCAAAACCAGGCAAGCCTTCTAATGAATCTAAAAATGGTTGAGGTAACAAGTATTTATAATTTTAAAATTAATATCGAATTGTAAAATGTTGCTTTTGTTTATTTTCTTTTCTAAAAAAAACAATGCCGACATGAAATAAATCTATAGTTAAAGTTACTTCCGCCTGCTTTTTGATATCGTCCCATGCTTTTTCCATTTCACTACTCCAATAAATATCATCAAAAATTAAAATAGACTGTTCGTTCACTTTACTTAATAAAAGTTTAAAATATTCCATCGTTGGTGCATAGCGATGATTGCCATCAATATACACCATACCAATATGCGGCATTGTATTTAAATATTCAGGAAGACTTGTCGAAAAATCGCCTTCGACAATTTGTATATTTTTCAAATGCACTAAATCAAAAGTGGCTTGTGCCTCTTTTGCTATTGCAGGCGCTCCTTCCATGGTGACCATGGTTTGATTCGGCATGGACATGGCTAAATAACTCGATGTTATACCAAAGCAAGTACCCATTTCTAAAATATTATCGGGATTAAAATAAACACCCATCCGATACAATAATTGACTAATTTTTTTTTGTTTAAGTGCCGACTTCGCAATCTCACTGATGGATCTTTGTTTAAACTCAGCTTGCCTTGATCCTGCCCCTCGATCTAATACTTCAATCACGCTATTATTCGACTCCAAAGACTTTCTTCGCGCCTCTATTTGAGCAGCATTTTCAGGTGTATTGGTTTTATTTAAAACCTTTCTAATAAAATCGTAAACAAAAGGAGAATGAATACCGTGACCCTTTCCGTTGGAAGCGGATAAATAATATTTAATAAATTTAAAAGCGAGCTGGGCGTTTGAATGCATATTTTATTTTCTTTGCCAACATTCAATATCGAATGAATAAGAATGCTTCTCATCACTATTGTAAAAAGTGGATTCCTTCTTTATCCAATCCGTATTTAAAGCTGGGAAAAAAGCATCTCCTTCAATGGTGGTATGCACCCTAGTCAGCATGATGGTGTGTGCTAACGGCAAAGCAAGCTCATAAATTTGACCGCCCCCAATAACCATTAACTGCTTGTAATCCTGTTTTGCAGCTAAATTCACTGCCTCCTGCAAAGAATGAACCAATGTAGCTCCATTGGTTTTAATATTTTTTTGATTCGATAAAATTAAATTTAAGCGTCCAGGCAACACCTTATTCCCCAGAGATTCAAAAGTTTTTCG
>CAIWBA010000176.1 GCA_903910765.1 uncultured Bacteroidota bacterium | reverse complement strand
TAAATTCACCCTGCGATGCATGGTGTATAAGCGAAACCGTTGGTGATCTTTCACCACAATACCACTGGACTGATTGTTTTTGATGATTGGATTATTCTTGTATTTTGTCCAATGAATTAAATCTGGAGAAACTGAAATATTGGTGCTCCATTCATGCCAATCTTTATAAGCCGATGCATGGTAATAGCCGTAATACAAGCCCTTATATTTTATGACTTGATTCATTGCTACAGCGTATTGGTCATATTCATTAGGCCCCATTGTAATCACAGGGGTGTCCTGCACATTTGTCCAAGTTTTTGCATCATTTGAAGTGGCTAGCCAAATACCTCTGTCATCTCTTTCATAATATAAATACCAGACTCCATTTTTTATGTAAACAGTAGGGGTGCCAAATGGCCCTTTACTAATAGGGGAACCATCGTTATTGCGAATATCTAAATTCCCCTTTTCCTGCCAATGTATACGATCTGTTGAAGTTAACATGTGTGCAGTGTCGCCCTGACCTTCCGCAAATAAATAGTAAGTGCCCTTTGATTTAATTACAAATACATCTTCCACCCAATTATTATTTACAATAGGATTTCCTTGGAAGCGTTCCCATTGAATGCCATCCTTCGAAGTTGCATAACCTAAAAACTTTCTAGGATCTTTTTTGGAATAACCGGTGTACCACAAATAATAGTTCCCTTTTTCTTTTAATATATATCCTCTTTCACGTAATTGATGATCCCATTTGGTTGAATCGTCGCCAGTAAATATTGGGTTGGCTTGATATGGGACAAAATTAGTTAACACTTTAGGGAATAATGATTCGCTAATAACTACCGACTTTTTTATTGGACTACATTGAATAAAAAGTATCGCAATAATTATTGCTGAAAAAAGGGATGACTTTTTCAAGTTGTAATATTTACCTAGGGATTTGTTTTAACAACCAATTGGTAAGTTCAATAGCAGCCTGTTTGTTCTGGTAGGTAGGGTTTAAGCGATCATTCACTACATACTCATTATATATCCATGGATCACCCACCGCAAACACAGTGCCTTTTCCAAACTTACTGGTTGCCATGATTACATCTCCGTTATTTTCAAGAGTAGCTTGCGCTGGGCTTTTCAATTGCAAAGTGCAAATGCCTTTTAAGTATAATTGTTTGGCAGTTGTAAAAATAGGGTGTGTATCAGGGACCATTATTTTTCCAACAGTAATATCCTTAATAACAGAATTACGGACTTTGTCTGTAAAATGAATTCCAAAAGCATTGGCCAATAAATTAAAATGAGATAAATCGGCATTTGCGGAATCATTCGCAAGTAAAACTAATACACCACCTTGCGCAACCCAATCGCTAATCACTTTAACATCGGCTGCTTTCATGTAATTAGGATTTGGTGATTCCTTTTGATTATCAGGATCGGTAATAATATAGACAGATGCTTTTTTCAAATTCTCAATTGTTGGGGCATCTATCAGGCTTTTAATTTTAGCGCCTTTATTGGTAAACATTTCGCCCCACATACTATAGCCATTTAGTGTCGTATCCTCCCATATATAATGAAATCGGTAGGGGCTACCATCTGGATTTGTTTTATACTCATTATTATAAAAGTAGTCCAGCTTTACGACTGTCTTTTGAGCGTAAGTTTGGTGGTTAACAAATGTTAACAAAATAAGTAATGTGAGAATTGATTTCATGTGTTATGATATTAAGATTTTAAAAGTAACTAATTATGTTTTAATGAACAATCAATAGAATGCAACGAAATCGTTTTCGTAACTAATTGTTAACAATCTTAACATTTCAACCAAATTGACTTAATTTACTCCAATCTTTAAACATTATATAGAAATAATTTTTAAAGTAAACGATTCATTTATAAAAGATTATAAAATTAAAATTGCTAAACCATGAGAAAAATTCTCTTGATGATGTTGCCTCTATTTTTTATAGGCAATATTATTTGGGCACAAAATCGCCCGTTAACTGGAACTGTAAAAAATAGTGAAAATGGAGCAGCCATTGTGGGTGCATCTGTTGTCATTAAAGGAACTACAAAAGGTACTGTTACCAATAATGATGGTAAGTTTACCCTTGATGTACCTGCAAAAGGAAATAACAATGTTTTGGTAATTAGTTCTGTTGGATTTACTTCCACTGAAATTAAATTAACCAATCAAACAGCTATTTCTGCAACTTTAACATCTGATTCTAAGCAATTAGAAGATGCGGTTGTTATTGGTTATGGTTCAGTTAAGAAAAAAGATTTAACTGGTGCGGTGGGTACCGTTTCTGCAAAGGAAATCACAAGAGGTAACCCAGCGAATGCAACACAAGCGTTGCAAGGTCAAGTGCCAGGGGTATTAGTTACGAAGTTGAGTAACAAACCTGGTCAATTATGGTCAATTGCAATTCGTGGTGAAAACACAATTACTTCTAATCCAAATGCGGATGGATCTGTTAACTTAACTTTAGTTAGTAGTAACCCGCAAAATATGAATACAGAGCCATTGGTTGTTATTGATGGAGTAGTGGGTGGAAAATTACAAGACATCAGTCCTGCTGATATTCAAACCATTGATATCTTAAAAGATGCATCTTCAACAGCGATCTACGGTTCAAGAGGTGCGAATGGGGTGGTGATCATTACTTCAAAGAGAGGAATTACCGGTAAGCCAAGAGTTACTGTTGATTTTTACTCAGGTCGTAAAACACCAGATCATTTACCTCCAATGCAAGATGCACAACAATTTTATAAATCTTCATTAACGGATGCTGCATTGAATGGTGCAGTAGTAAGTGAAACTATGTTCAATGTGAATGAGTTGGCGATTATTAATGGTGGCAAAACCACTGATTTAGTAGGCGCAATGACGCAACCAGGTATTAATTTGGGTGCAAACATCGCAGTATCAGGTGGTACCAATGGAACTAATTATCGTTTTTCAGGTGGATATATTCAGGAAGATGGTATGCAAGCAAATACAAACTACAAAAAATATAATTTAAATGCTGCGGTTGATTCTAAAATCACTAAGTTTTTAAAAGTAGGTTTTACTTTATATGCAAACTATTCAACCAACCCAACTGGATCATTTGAAGCACTTAGAACTGCATACAGAGAGCGACCAACAAGTACTATTTATTATGCAGATTTAGTGGATGCAGTTATTGGAAACGATGCGGTAACAGGACCTGTTAATGGCTATGCAGTAAGAATGGGTCGTAATACAGCTATGAACCCGGTTTTAGAAGCTTCAAGTTTGGCTAACTACACATGGACTAGAAACGTTTCAAGTCAAATGGGTAGTGCTTATGGCGAATTGAATTTAGTAAAAGGGTTGGTTTTTAAATCTACCATCTCAGCTTCTAATCAACAATCTGTGCAAGATGAATATCGTGGTACTTATTCTAAATCAGTCAATTTAGGTTTGACAAGAGGTTCTGTTGAAGATGATTATATCACAGCTTATACTTTTGATAATCAATTAACGTATAATTTAGAAAAAGGAAAAAGTAAATTAAATATAACAGGATTACAAAGTGCATTTAAAACAACCACTGAAATGAATGTGGGGTCTGTTACAAATTTACCTTTCAATTCTTATTGGTATAATATGCAATCAGCAGGATCATTTTCT
Organism: uncultured Bacteroidota bacterium; assembly: GCA_903910765.1. Taxonomy (GTDB): domain Bacteria; phylum Bacteroidota; class Bacteroidia; order Chitinophagales; family Chitinophagaceae; genus Sediminibacterium. The sequence continues at coordinate 1,698 of CAIWBA010000176.1, read as the reverse complement.
ATAGGTAGTTCATTTAGCCAACGCTCATTACAATCTTATATGGGTAGAATTAACTACACTTTTAATGATAAATATTTATTCACTTTCACAGGACGTTCTGATGGAGCTTCTCAATTAGCAGAAGGAAAAAAATGGGCATTTTTCCCATCAGGTGCTTTTGCATGGCGTTTGGGTGACGAGAATTTCGTTAAGAACTTAAATGTTTTTTCTGATTTGAAATTAAGAGTAAGTTTTGGGCAAGTGGGTAACTCAGTGGTTTCTCCTTACCAAACTTCTGCAACATTGGCTGGTACCAATTATAATTTTGGTCAAAATGCAGGTATCGGATTGGCGCCAGGAAATTTACCTAACCAAGAATTAGGTTGGGAGCGTAGTCAGGAATTAAACTTAGGATTGAACGTAGGTTTCTTTAATAATAGAGTAACTGCAGCCATCGAGGTTTATGATAGAACTACAAAGGACTTAATCATGAGACAAGCATTACCAACAACTGCTGGATTTAGTTCTATTATTGCGAACGTAGGTAGGGTGTCTAATAAAGGGGTCGAGATTTTATTAAACACAACGAACGTAACTACTAAAAATTTAATGTGGACTACTTCATTGAACTTCACTAAAAACGTAAATAAATTAGAAGAATTACCTAACGGTGCAAAGTACGGATGGAGTGGATCAACAAATCCTGAAAATGCATTAGCAGTAGGGTATCCTTTAAAGAGTTTCTTATATTTTCAAGCAGCAGGAATCTGGCAATTGGGTGATAGTGCTGAAGCAAAAAGATATGGTCAAGTACCAGGTCAAGTGCGTATCGTTGATCAAAACAATGATGGTAAAATTTCAGCAGGTGTTGTTGGACAAGATGATCGTATTATCATAGGTTCACAATTACCTAATTTTACATTAGGTATGACTAATCGTGTTAGTTACAAAAACTTGGATTTAGCGGTTATGATGTATTACAGAAATGGTACCATGTATAAGAATGGCTTTATGAGTAGTTATATTTCTGATGCAGGTGGTGGAGCTCGTTTGAATTTAGATTATTGGACTAGAAATAATCCATCGAACCAAATATATGGTATGGGTATTCCAAGTTCTAATTACAGAGATGCCATATTTTTTCAAGATGCTAGTTTCTTAAGAATTGCCGATGTAACAGTTGGTTATACTTTACCGAAAGCTAAAACAGATAAAATGGGTATTGATAAAATGCGTTTTTACCTACAATTAATTAACCCAGCTTATTTTACCAAATTCCTAGGTGGCGATCCTGAATATAATGGTGCTGCTTATCAGGATGATGTTCCATCTTCTACAGTGACATTTGGTTTTAACTTAGGCTTTTAAATAATATAAGATAATAACTTAAAAAATAAATTTTATGAATATTTCTAAAAATTTCCAACGATTTTCAATTTGCTTAGCATTGCTGAGCATGGTGATGGTTGGATGTAATAAAAACTTTATTACAGAATTCAATCCAGCGAATAGAACAACAGATAATTTTTATAACACACCAGGTGGTTATTTAAATTTAGTGAACTCTTGTTACCCCTTATTAAGGGATTTAACTCAGCGCAAAAAATTAACACATAATAGTACCGACATTTTTGCAGAAAATGGTTCTTATGGTGTTTTTTACAATTTGGCGAATCAAGTAGGTTCTGCTAGAGATGTGTATGACATCAGATTTAACTC
>CAIWBA010000175.1 GCA_903910765.1 uncultured Bacteroidota bacterium | reverse complement strand
TCACATGCAAGACCTGATAATGTTGGTTATCCAGCTAGGGCAATTCGAACCAATAACTATTTATACATTGAAAATTTTAAAACAGATCGATGGCCTGCAGGTGATCCAGCGAGTTTGGATAAGGTGGTTTTAACAGAGAAGACGGGAGATATGAAACCCATATTAGAAGGGTATGAGGATATTGATGATTCACCTACAAAATCATTCATGATCAAGAATAAAGCAAATTATGCCAAGCTTTTCAAAATGGGATTTGAGAAAAGGAAATCGGAAGAATTATATGATATTCAAAAGGATCCCTTCTGTTTAAATGATCTTTCAGAACAAGCCAATTTAAATAAAATTAAAGCGCAGTTAAAAACCAAACTTGATCAATCCTTAACAACACAAGGGGATCCGCGTGTATTAGGGAATGGTGATATTTTTGACAGTTATCCTCGTTTTGGTTTAATGCGTCCATTTGAAGGGTTCAAAAAAAGAGGGAAGTATAATCCAGCGTTTATAAAAAAATAAATATTCAATACAAAGTAGTGCTTGAAATAGCTTGATACATAAATATAATTTAATGAAAAATAAGAAAACAATAATGAGTCGTCAAAATATTTCAGTAGAAATTCATTCATTCATGAAAAGTAAATTATTATTTTTTGTCTTTTTATTCTTATCTCTATTCGCAAGCGGAAATGATACCATACCCCAACGACCTAATATCATTTATATATTAGCTGATGATATGGGTTATTCGGATATTGGATGTTATGGAAGTGAAATTAAAACGCCGAATTTAGATAAACTTGCAGCCGGGGGAATTAAGCTTCGAAGTTTTTATAATAATGCAAGATGTTGTCCAACAAGGGCTTCTTTATTAACTGGACAATTTCCGCATACGGTAGGTATGGGAGAAATGGTAACGCCTGATACTGCACCCATACAAGTAGGAAGTTACCAAGGTTATTTAGATCCAAAATATCCAACTATTGCGGAAACCTTGAAAGCTAATGGTTATAATACTTACATGACTGGAAAGTGGCATGTAGGAGAACGTCCACAACATTGGCCATTAACAAGAGGCTTTGAGCATTATTTCGGATTAATTTCAGGAGCATCCAGTTATTATGAAATTATTCCACAAGAAAAAGGGAAACGCCATATTGTTTTAGATGACAAGGATTTTGAAATACCTAAGGATAGTTTTTATTTAACGGATGCGTTTACTTCTTATGCGATTCAATATTTAAATGATCAAAAAAAACAGCATGCTGCGAATCCGTTTTTTTTATACCTAGCGTATACTGCGCCACATTTTCCTATTCACGCATATGAACAAGATATTGCGAAATATGAAAAATTATATGAACAGGGTTGGGATATCACAAGGAGTAATCGCTATAAAAAAATGGTACAACTAGGGTTAATTGACAAGCGTTATCAATTAACAGCGCGTCCATCCGATATCGAAGATTGGGATAAAGTAGCCGATAAAAAACAATGGGTAAGGAAAATGGCTGTGTATGCTGCAATGATTGATCGTATGGATCAAAATATTGGTCGATTGATTGCCGCTTTAAAAGCAAACAAACAATACGACAATACACTGATTGTTTTTATGTCTGATAATGGGGGCTGTGCTGAAAATGTGGATGGGCGTAATTTTAATGATAAAAACGTACCTATTGGCGCTAAGGGTTCCTATGTTACTTACGATTATCCATGGGCCAATGTTTCTAATACCCCCTTCAGAAAGTACAAAAAATTTATGCATGAAGGCGGTATGATAACACCTTGTATTATACAATGGCCTGCAAAAATAAAAGCGAAGCCTGGATTTAATGAGGGCGTAGGACATGTCATTGATTTACTTCCTACCAGCTTGGAATTAGCAGGCGTGGCTATTAATAATTTACCTGGACAAAGTTTAAGTTATTTATGGAATGGCTCAGCTAAAAAACCCGAAACCTATTTTTGGGAACATGTGGGCAATAAAGCAATGCGAAAAGGCAATTGGAAAATAGTTAAGGATGTTGAAGATGCCGCTTGGGAATTATACGATATGTCAACAGATTTGACGGAATCTAATAATTTAGCCAACACTAATACTTCATTAGTAAATGAAATGATTGCAGAATATGAGGTTTGGGCTAAGAAAAATGGCGTGCAAATTTTTGTCAAAGGAAAAAGTAAAGCGGATTAATTATTGCGATTTCTCTTTTTTAGAATAACGACAATCGCTTGGTTTTGATTTTATAAAGTAGGTTTTATAATTTTTAGCTGTCGGATCCATACAACCTTCTAAATTTAAAATTTTAATACTTTTAAATTCAACTGGGTGACTTTCACTTTGTAATGAAATAGTTCCATCTGTCAATAATTGGCCACTGGTGCCAAAAATATGTTCCTGACCACTCACATTACCACCGCCAATTTGTGGCTTTTCATATGACAACACCATTTTATCATTGGCAAAATGTTGCACAATTGAATCCCCTAATACAATCACCTCCGCATTTACCCACTGATCACCATGATAGGTATCTGAAGTGGAATTAATGCAATGGGGTGTAAACACTTTGCCATTCATCACTACGTTTGTTCCTGGTGTACAAAGGTTACAAGTGGAGCGTTTGTCTTTGCCATTGCCACCCAATAATTGCACTTCAATTGATACGGGAAAGTCCTGATCCTTCCCCATAGATGCTGGGGATTGTCCATGAATCATAATACCACTGTTTCTATACGCCCAACCTGGGCCATCTTTCGCTTGATCACCTGTAAAGCGGTATTGTAATTTAATACGGTAGTAGCTGAACTTTTTATTATAAAATAAATGTCCAAACTGCTCATTAAAAGTATCATATTGGTCATAACTCACTACTAATTTTTCATCCACCACTCTGAATGTGTTTTTTACATTTTCACCTGCGGCTGCATACCTGATTTTTGGTGTCCACCCAGTTAAATCCTTGCCATTAAACATGGTTTCCCATGACTCTGTCGTTGATTTTTGTCCCATGACAGTGGTTGCACATAATAGGGATAAAGCAAATAAAACTTTCATAATTTAAGTAGTTAAAATTGATAAAACCTTTTAATTAGGAGTATTAAATTAATGCATTTTGCGGTAGTTATCAACTGTTTATCTAATTATTTCAATAAAGAAGGGAGGTGGCTATTATATTTCTTAAATGACTTGTAATCACAGTTAAATTAATTAATATTGTTATGTAAATATCAAAACCCATGAAATCATTTATTTTATCCATTTTAGTTGCCTTTATTTCCGTAACTGCATTTTCACAAAATCAGTATACAATAATCCCTGAGCCACAAAAATTAATACCTGCAACTGGGGTATATTCTTTTAAATCAAACACAACTATTACAGTATCGGCTAAGGATAATGATATCACTGCTGTTGCTAAAATGCTTTCTGAACAATTAAAAGCTTCCTTTGATATTGCAATTCCTGTCAAAGCGGGTGCATTAAAGTCAACGGGTATCTTTTTTGTTCAAAATGACCAATTGGGGGAGGAAGCGTATCAATTAAATATTACTACTAAAAATATTACCATTCAATCCAAAAATGGGAAAGGTGCTTTTTATGCATTACAATCCTTGTTTCAGTTAATGCCTGCACAAGTGTATGCAACTGTTAAGTCAAATGTAATTGCATCAGTGCCGGCTTGCCAAGTGGAAGATGCCCCTCGATTCAGTTATCGTGGTTTAATGTTGGATGCAGGCAGACATTTTTATACAGTTGATTTTATCAAACGTTATATTGATTTAATGGCAGTTTATAAGTTGAATACATTTCATTGGCATTTAACAGAAGATCAAGGTTGGAGAATTGAAATTAAAAAATACCCCTTATTGACGAGTATTAGTTCCATCAGAAAAGAGAGTATGGTGGGTGCTTACAAGGATATGAAATTTGACAAAACACCGTATGGTGGTTTTTATACACAGAATGATATTAAGGAAGTGGTGGCTTATGCGGCTAAAAAATTCGTCACTATTATTCCTGAAATTGAAATGCCAGGTCATTCACAAGCATTGTTAGCTGCTTATCCGCAATTGGGTTGCAATCCAGATAAAATATATGAAGTGGCTACAAAGTGGGGGGTATCTGAAGATGTTTTATGCCCACGTGAGGAAACTTTTACTTTTATGCAGGATGTACTTACGGAAGTGATGGCTTTATTTCCAGGGCAATATATTCACATCGGTGGGGATGAGTGTCCTAAAAAACAATGGAAAGAGAGTAGGTTTTGTCAGGATTTAATTAAAAAATTAAAACTTAAAGATGAGCATGAATTACAAAGTTATTTTATTGGCCGTATCGATAAATTCATCACATCCAAAGGTAAAAAGATGTTGGGATGGGATGAGATTTTAGAAGGTGGACTTTCGCCGAATGCAATGGTGATGTCATGGAGAGGAACAGCAGGGGGCATTGAGGCAGCTAAATTAAATCATGATGTAGTCATGTCGCCGAACAGCTTTTTCTATTTGGATTATTATCAAGCCGATCCTAAAACACAACCTTTGGCGATTGGCGGTAATTTACCTTTGTCAAAATGTTATTCCTTCGAACCAGATTTACCAGAATTAACGGAAGCAGAAGCTAAGCATATTGTGGGTGTACAAGCTAATGTGTGGACCGAATATATTGGAACACCTGCTTATGCAGAGTATATGACTTACCCAAGGGCATTGGCTTTGGCTGAAATTGGATGGTCACCTAAGCGACTAAAAAACTATGCTGCTTTTTCAGACAGGGTTAAAAAGCATATTCCTGTCATGGATGCATTGAAAATTAATTATTGTAATGTGGATTTAAAGTAGCGAATAACTTATTTCCCAATTTGATTGATGGTATTTTGAATAAGTCCTTTAATTGGTTTTCCTGTGTCATCTAAAAATTGGAATGTTACCTCCATAACATTGGTCGGCTTTACATCCATGATAGTTAAGAATACTTCTTTTCTATCTTTACTTAAGGTTGCATTTTTAACGATTAGCGACTTTGTATTATAATGATCAGAGCCATATTTTCTAGCTCTTTTTAAATCCCAGGTTTGCACTTGATAGGATTTAATATCTTCTACATTTTTTTTATTTAATTCATGGGAGAATTTAATGCGAATGCCATTAGCCAAAATATGGAGTGATAATGGGACAATCGTTTTTTCGCCATTATATCTTATGCGGTAAAATCCACCCAATTCTGGTTGTGATGACCCCCATGCAGATAAGCCACATGCATATAATTGACCGTCAGCTGAATTAAATCTTCCACGCATAACACCCGTTGAAAAAGGAGGGATGGGTAATTCAAAAACACCCCCCTGCATTTGATTGCCTATTTTTTCATGAGGTACAATAAATACTTTGCCATAGCCATAAGAAAAACTGAGTAAGCTTCCATTGAGTGGCCCCCATGCTTTACTATCCACCCAAAGTAATTCAGAAGGAGAACGATCAATATCACGTTCTACCCAGGTTAAGGGTTGAACCATGCCAGCATCTGAGCTATCTGATGACGCATTGTATGCAAACATGTTTCCATAAAATTGGTTGGTTGGTGTTACCCAATTAATTCTATTCATTGGATTCCAATGACCTTCTTGGTCTGTAACAATAAAACTGCCATCAGGATTAATGCAAACCCCATTTGCTGCCCTAAAGCCATGGGCAACAATGCTCGTTTGCTGGCCATCTTTAGATACTTTAAGTAAAGTGCCATGTTGCGGAACCAATGAACGCCTGGCGTGTCTAGCACTTTTCGCATAGTAAAAATTTCCTTCTTTATCTGTTTGAAGGCCCATGGCAAATTCATGAAAATGATTGGTTACTTGATGATCACTATTAAAACTTTCATAATAATCAATTTCTTCATCCCCATTAAGATCATGCAATTTTACAAGTTGATCCCTGCAGGTGACAAATATTTTTTTATCAACTATTTTAATTCCCAAGGGTTGAAATAATCCAGAAGCAATTCTTTTCCAAATTAATTTTCCTTCCTGTTGAAGTACACCTTCTACTAACCAAACATCACCATCCGTGGAACAGATAACCGCTTTATTCCTATCTTCTAAAAAATCTATACCACTTAATCGCATTTGATTTTTCCATGGACTTTGGTAGGGAAGTTCCATTCTGTCTACTTTAAATGCACCTGGTTGATTCCCTTTGGTAATATTCGTAATTAATTTTTGGGCATATTGTGGTTTACCTCCATTGGTATAGGCTAAAAGGTTTTCTGGTTTTTGTGATGTTTTTGTTATTGCATCAAAATTTTTAATTTTCTGATTGGCAATTAATAGTTTGATGTTAATCTTTCTAGCTGCTGGAATACTCAAAACAAAAAATCCATTTTCTTTTTTTATTTCAGCATCAGTGCCAATGAGCGCAACATTCGTATTGATTGGTGCAACCCTCATTTTTAAATTTGTGGTTGAAGCAGTCATATTTAAAGTGCGTGAAAAAATGGGCATTTCTGGTGTTCCCTCTAATCCTAATTTTTCAAGTACCGCTGAATTACCCACGGTATAGGATATGATGAGTTTATCTTGATAATGATAAAGCCCTTT
>CAIWBA010000174.1 GCA_903910765.1 uncultured Bacteroidota bacterium | reverse complement strand
GCGAAAGATGATATCGCAACACGCTTATGGTGGGATACTGGAGTTGTTGCAAACTTCTAGTCAGGTTTAAAGTAATATATTAAAGCCTCCTTCCGAGAAATCGGAAGGAGGCTTTTTCGTTTAGGGGGTTTGTAATATTTGGAAAATTTATCCGGTTTCCATTTGCGAACAATGAATAAGTGTATTAACTTTAAGTATAATCATTATATATTTTAACATAGAAAAATACGTCTAAAATTTATTAAAATAACAGGTAAAAAATATCCTATGTCAACAAATGCAAATACCTATGATGCCATTGTTATTGGATCTGGAATTAGTGGTGGCTGGGCCGCAAAAGAATTATGTGAGAAAGGACTAAAAACTTTGGTGCTGGAGCGTGGTCGTGATGTAGTACATTTAAAAGATTATCCAACGGCAACAAAAAATCCTTGGGATTTTTCCCATCGAGGTAAAAAAACAAATGCATTAACCAAGGACAATCCTGTGGTAAGTAAGTGTTATGCGTATAATGAAACATCAGAACACTTTTTTGTTAAGGATGCGGAGCATCCATACATTCAAGAGAAGCCCTACGATTGGATCAGAGGCTATCAAGTAGGTGGTAAATCCTTATTATGGGCAAGGCAAACACAGCGCTGGAGCAAATTTGATTTTGAAGGGCCAGCGCGCGATGGTTTTGGAAATTGGCCCATCAGTTATAATGAATTAGCACCTTGGTATACGCATGTGGAAATATTTGCAGGTATTAGTGGCAACTATGATAAATTAGAAACCTTACCAGATGGCTCTTTTTTGCCAGCTTGGGAAATGAACTGTGTTGAAAAAGATATGCAGGCAAGTATCAATAAAAAATTTACAGATCGTCACGTCATACAAGGACGTTGTGCGCATTTAACAGTGCCACAACCCATACATATTGAGCAGGGTAGGCAACAATGTCAAGCAAGGTCCTTATGTGAAAGAGGCTGTCCTTTTGGTGGTTATTTTAGTTCAAACGCATCTACGATTCCTTGGGCACAAAAAACAGGTAATTTAACATTGCAAGTGAATTCAGTGGTGCATTCTATTATTTATGATGAGGCAAGTCAAAAAGCATCTGGGGTAAGGGTGATTGATAGTGAAACAAAAAAAGTAACGGAGTATTATGCTAAAATTATTTTTTTAAATGCTGCCACACTCAATACTAATTTAATTTTATTGAATTCAACTTCAAAGCGATTTCCGAATGGATTAGGGAATGACAATGGTTTGTTAGGAAAGTATGTAGCATTTCATAATTATCGTGGTGGCTTAGCTGCAAATATTGATGGGCCATTAGATAAATATTATTATGGTCGTCGTCCTACACAACCCATGATGCCTAATTTTAGAAATGTACACAAACAAGAAACTGATTTTCAAAGAGGCTATATGGTATTTTTTGGTGCAGCTCGTGGCCTTGCATCTGCACAAGGTGTTGGTGCAGAATTTAAGGACCAAGCGACTGAATTAGGGGGATGGCATGTATCCATGATGATGCAAGGGGAAACAGTTCCGAAAAAAACCAATCATGTTCGATTAAGTGCCGATAAAAAAGATGCATGGGGCATTCCACAATTAATTACAAGTATTGACTATGATGCCAATGATGAACTTTTATTAAAAGATTTTTTACAAACAGGTAGTGAATTACTAGATGCTGCAGGTTGTAAGGATATCCATTCCTGGGACACCAAACAATCGCCAGGCTTAGATATACATGAAATGGGCGGTGTTCGCATGGGCAAGGATCCTGAAACTTCTTTATTGAATGAATGGAATCAAATGCACCATTGTAAAAATGTGTTTGTGACCGATGGTGCTTGTATGGTAAGCACGGGTACGCAAAATCCTTCACTCACTTTTATGGCATTAACAGCACGCGCTGCTAATTATGCAGTGGAGCAAATGAAGAAACATAATTTATAATATTTTACTTGAATTTATTTTAAGCATGGATGAAATTTAAATAACAATGCATTGAACAAACATTTTTTACAAATAGTCCTTACTTCGTTTTGTTTATTTATTTTTTCCTTCACACAAGGACAGCAAAAAAAAGCCCAACCAAATATCATTTATATTTACGCGGATGATTTGGGATACGGAGAATTAGGATCCTACGGACAAAAAAAAATTAAAACGCCCTACTTGGATCAAATGGCTAGGGAAGGAATGCGCTTTACCCAACATTATAGTAGTGCGCCAGTATGCGCGCCATCACGTTGCATGTTAATGACAGGAAAAAATCCTGGACATACTTATATCAGAGGCAATTATGAATTAGGTGGATTTGGAGATAATGAAGAAGGGGGACAGATGCCCTTGCATGAAGGTGCTTATACGATGGCGAAAATGTTAAAAGAAAGAGGCTATGCAACTGCGCTTGTTGGGAAGTGGGGCATGGGTGTTACAGGCACTACAGGGACGCCGTTAAAGCAAGGCTTTGATTATTATTATGGTTACTTGGATCAAAAGCAAGCACATAATTATTATCCTACCCATTTATGGGAGAATGATCATTGGGACACTTTAAATAATCCTTTTATCAACGTGCATTCCGCTATTGATCCTGCCACTGCGACCGATGCTGATTTTGAAAAATACCGTGGCAAGGATTATGCACCAGCAAAAATGACGGAAAAGGCTTTAGGGTTTATTGAAAAAAATAAAAGCAATGCTTTTTTTCTTTACCTGCCTTATACCATTCCACATTTATCATTACAAGCACCTGCTGAATATGTACAAAAGTATATCGGGCAATTTGATGAGCAACCTTATTATGGCGACAAGGGGTATGCGCCTAATAAATATCCATTAAGTACTTATGCAGCCATGATTAGTTTCTTGGATGCGCAAGTGGGTATTATCATGCAAAAGATAAAGGACTTAGGTTTAGATGAAAATACCATTATTATGTTTTCAAGCGATAATGGAACTACCTTTTCAACTGGGGTTGATGCAAAGTTCTTTAATAGTGTAAGTGGCTTTAGGGGCCTTAAAATGGAATTGTATGAGGGTGGTATTCGTGTTCCCTTCATTGCAAGATGGCCAGGTAAAATAAAAGAAAATACGACTTCTGATTTGTTGTCAGTACAATATGATATTATGCCTACTTTGGCTGATTTAACAGGTAAGCCATTGAAGGATATGGATGGGGTTTCCATATTGCCCACTTTATTAAGTAAGCAAGCGCCGCAAACAAAACATGCATTCATGTATTTTGAATATCCTGAAAATGGGGGACAAATTGCAGTGCGCATTGGCAACTGGAAGGGCGTTCAAATGAATGTGCGTAAGAATCCAACAGGCAATTGGGAACTGTTTGATATAGTGAAGGACCCCTTTGAAAAAAATAATGTTGCAATAGCAAATTCTGCAATCATTGCGCAAATGAAATTAATTGCCAAGCAACAGCACATGCATCCGCAGGTATTAGAATGGGAATTTATAGATCCTAAAATTAAAAAGCCCAATTCAAATTAAAAAAACACCCTCCGCTTGCGCAAAGGGTGTTTGAAATTATATTGTGTCAACAGAAATTTATTAGGCTTCATGTAAAGCTTATGGTAATGACACTTAATTAATTGTTTGCTCAGTAATTTTTCCGGTGGCTTTATTTTTCAGTATTAATTTTTTCGCGCCATAGTGGGTCATTTCTTCTTTCACTAAATAATGTTCAGCATCATATTCAACCAAATGACTTTCCTTGGTTAATCCAGTTTTACCTCTCCAAATATCTAATTGAACAGGTTCCCATAATTTTGTTTTGGCTGATTTGTAAGCGGCATCTAAAATTGCATTCACTACATAACCATCATAAAAAGTTTCCTTAGGTGCAACGCCTTTTTCCATGGAGTTAAACATATCCATAAACATATGGTTGTATCCAAGCTCATTAAGCTCATCACCCACAGGGAATAACCAGCCACTATTGCTCTCAGATTTTTCTGAAATATAATCACCGCCCTTTCCTGTCGTGAACATTTCAAATCCTGTTCTTAAAAAACTATTAATCCAAATAGTACCTTCTGTACCCATTACCTCATCTCTTAAATCCAAGCCACCCCTGAAGGTCCAGCTTACTTCAAATTGACCGATGGCGCCGTTCTCATATTTTACTAAGCCAATCGCATGATCTTCTGCATCAATAGGTTTTACTTGCGTATCCGCCCAGCACATTACTTCAATAGGTTTGATATCCTTACCAATATAACTGCGTGAAATTTCAACGCAATGACATCCTAAATCTAAAATACAACCACCACCTGCTTGCTCAATATCCCAAAACCAATCACTATGTGGGCCAGGGTGGGTTTCACGTGACTTCGCCCATAAAATACGGCCTACTGCGCCTTCCTTTACACTTTGTTGCGCTTTTATAAATTTAGGCGTATACACTAAGTCCTCTAGGTAGCCGTTAAAAATACCTGCTTCTTCCACTGCAATCAACATTCTTTTAGCTTCCTCACTATTGCGACCTAATGGCTTAGTGGTCATGACTGCTTTTTTATGTTTGCAACAAAGCATTACGGCAATTTCATGAATATTATTAGGAAGGGCAATACATACTACATCCACATCCGGATGGCTGATTGCCGCTTCCATATCGGTGGTCCAATGCGCACAGTTATAGTCGGCAGCAAATTTTGTAGCTGACTCCTCGCGTCTTGCATAAATACTTACTACTTTGTCTTTACTACGGTATCCTTGTAAAGCATCGGCATAAAACCTGCCAATAAATCCCGCTCCTAACATCGCAATTCTCATCTTACATCGTTTTTTATATGATTAATTTATTTTTCTTTCTTTCTTTCTTTCTTTCTTTCTTTAATTCTTTGTTTAATTGTGACTTTTAAAAATCACCATTTATTTTTTACCATAATTTAGTTAGCGACGACTGCTTCCTTTTTCTCATTAAAGAATAAAATAAAAGCAATTAATACTGCACCAGCGATAGCTGCGGGGATGAGCCAAATGGTTGTCCAATTGTGTTGCACTGCGCCTGTAACTGCATCTGTTATTTTATTTTGATCCACTACATAACCACTGTATTTAGTTCCTATAAACATCCCAACACCATAAGTGGCAAAGGTAAATAATCCTTGTGCAGCATTTTTAATTTTTTCTCCTGCTTTTTTCTCGGTATACATATAGCCTGTGACAAAAAAGAAATCATAACATATGCCGTGTAAAATAATACCGGCATACAACATCCAGGTAGTATCCATATTACCATAAGCAAAAAATACATAACGCAATAGCCAAGCAGTAACTCCTAAAATCAACATATTTTTTACCCCAATTCGATTAAACATAAAAGGAATGGCTAAAATGAATATGGCTTCGGATACCTGACCTAAAGTCATTTTTCCTGCAGCGTTTTGTAATCCAATTTCATTTAAAAACGGATTGGCAAATCCATAATAAAAAGATAAGGGGATACATATTAAAATAGCTGAAATGAAAAAGATAAAAAAGGACCTTGTTTTAAATAATACAAAAGCGTCGGTTCCTAAAATAGCCAAAGCATTTGCCTTTTCACCCTGTCCTTTGGGTGGGGTGTTGGGTAATGCAAAACTTAATAATCCTAACACAATTGATACACCAGCCGCCACCTGAAAAGTGCCTGCTGTTTTTTCAATACCTAATTGACTAATAATTAATCCTGCAGCAATCCAACCCAATGTTCCAAATACACGAATCCAAGGGAATTGTTTTCCAGCATCCGTCATTTGCGCAAAAGCCACACTATTACTTAATGCAATGGTAGGCATATACAATAAGGAGTAAACTAAAATAACCCAATAAAAACTATCGTTGTTCACTTGTGTTGCATAATAAAGTAGAGCAGCACCTAATAAATGCAATACACCCATAATTTTTTGTGCTGCAAAAAAACGATCCGCAATCATCCCAACAAAAAAGGGACTGATGATGGTTGCAATCGCGCCTGCGCTATAGGCAGCACCAATATTCATGCCCGATGATTTTAATACCTCCCCCATATAAGTTCCCATGGTTACATACCAGGCACCCCAGATATAATATTGTAAAAACATCATGGAAGATAATAAGACACTAATTTTTGTTTTCATTGGTTGGTTTTAAGCGAATTCAATATACAAAAATTTAGCAATTTAAGGAAGGGAAATGACCAAAAATAAGTAACAAATAAGCCTACCAAAGTGTATTTAGTAGGCTTATCGAATTAAATGGATAAATCAGAAGGGTGCCCCCTAATTTTAATTTAAACTTTAGCTAACAAGCAGCAAGTGCTTGTAAAATATCCGCTAAAATATCTTCTCTATGTTCTAGTCCCGCAGATATACGAATTAAGCCTGGTGTAATACTCACTGCTTGGCGTTCTGCTTCTGATAATTTGGCGTGTGTGGTACTTGCAGGGTGGGAAGCAATACTGCGTGTATCGCCAAGGTTGGCGGTAAGGGATAACATTTTTAATGCATTAAGAAAAGTTCTGCCAGCTTCAATGCCTCCTTTTAATTCAAAGCATACAATACCGCCACCACTTTTCATTTGCTTTTTTGCAATTGCAACATGCGGATGGGAATTTAAGAAAGGATATTTTACAAAATTAATTTTACTATTCCCTTCAAGCTGTTCAGCAATAAATAAAGCGTTGCTTGCATGTCTTTCCATTCTTACTTCTAAGGTTTCTAAACTCTTACTTAATACCCATGCATTAAATGGAGAAAGGGAAGGTCCAGTGGAACGACAAAATAAATAAATATCATGTATCAAATCTTTTCGACCAACAACAGCACCGCCTAATACACGACCCTGTCCATCCATCCATTTGGTTGCAGAATGCACCACTAAGTCGGCACCTAAATCAATGGGTGTTTGCCCAATGGGTGTTGCAAAGCAATTATCTACATTTAAAATAACATTATGTTTTTTAGCAATGGCACTTATCATACTAATATCTACCACATCCAATCCTGGATTGGTCGGTGTTTCTAGATAAATCATTTTAGTTTGTGGTGTAATGGCTGCTTCCCACTCCGCTGCAGTAGCGCTTGCACCCACATAACTATAATCAATACCGTATTTGGGTAAGTATTTTGAAATAACGGTATGCGTACTTCCAAAAATAGAATTGCAGGACAATAAGTGGTCTCCTTTTTTTAATAAGGCCATAAAAGATCCAAAAACCGCACTCATGCCACTCGCTGTTGCAAAGCCAGCTTCTGCGTTTTCTAACACACATAAACGATCTACAAATTCTTGAACGCTTGGATTAGAAAAACGACTGTAAATATTTGCATCCGTTTCATCTGCAAAAGCGGCACGCATATCTTCCGCATTGTCAAAAGTAAAACTACTGGTTAAAAACAAGGGGGAGGAATGTTCATGCTCATTGGTTTGAGGAACCCTGGTTCTAATTAATTTTGATTGATTATGTTTCATGCTACTTATATTAAATGTGATCTTGCTTAAATGGATTTGTGGTTGTTGAAAAAATTATAATAGTTCAACTGCCCATGTAATGTTCGCGCCAGCCGCTCTTAAGGTGGCGGCTACTGAACAATATTTGTCTATCGAAAGTGCACAAGCTTTTTCAGCTCTTTCCATGGTCATGGATCCTTTAAATTTAAAAACAATATGTATGGTTTCCCATAAAGCAGGTTCTTTGCCTACTTGACGTTCTCCATTAATGACCATTTCTAAAACTTCAATCTTTTCTTTTTGTTTCTTTAATATCATCACGATATCAACCCCGCTGCATCCACCTAACGCACTTAATAATGCTTGCATCGGTCTAACACCATTGCCATGTCCACCTTGGTCCACAGGAATATCCATGGTGATGGTTTGTCCAGTTTCATCGGTCGTAACAAATTGATAGTCGTCGTCAATCCGCTTTAAATTTATAGTTGCCATAGGTTAATACATGTTAGTATATAAGAAGTATAAAATTTGTACCTTTGGCAAAGGTAATTCAAATAGATACTTACTTAGCAATAGAATTCGAAAAAATGGGTCCAGCAATATATCAATATAATCAACCTTTTGCACTTGAATGTGGGGTCAGTTTGCCAAAGCTTAAAATAGCCTATCATACATACGGGGAATATACGCCAGGTAAAAAAGTAGCATGGGTTTGCCATGCCTTAACAGCCAATTCAGAAGTGGTAGAATGGTGGAAGGGTTTGATAGGTGAGGGGTCCTTAATAAATCCGAATGATTACTTTATTGTTTGTGCAAATATCGTTGGTTCCTGTTATGGATCCACTGGACCATTGAGCGTAGAGGATTTAGGCACAGAAATTAGTTTAAATAATTTTCCAACATTGACCATTCGTGACATGGTGCAAGCACATATTTTATTGCGCCAACATTTAGCCATAGAAAGTATTGATTTATTATTAGGTGGAAGTATGGGCGGCTACCAAGCGTTAGAGTGGGCCATCTCTGAACCCACTGTCATTAAAAAAATGTTTTTGATTGCAACCTCACCTTCTGAAAGTGCATGGGGTGTTGCAGTGCATACGGCGCAACGTTTGGCCATTGAAGCAGATTGTACTTGGAAGGAAGCAACACCAAATGCGGGTGCGAAGGGATTGAAAGCCGCACGCGCTATTGGTATGTTGACCTATCGCAACTATGGTATTTTCCAAGAAAAACAAACGGATGAGGATCCAGAAAAGATAGACAACTTTAAAGCATCTTCCTATATCGAATATCAAGGTGATAAATTAGTAAAGCGTTTTAATGCTTATAGTTATTGGTTATTAACAAAGTCCATGGATAGCCATCACTTAGCGCGTAAACGTGGCGGTGATTTAATTAAAACCTTAGGTACGATTCAAACGCCTACTTTTATTATGGGAATTAATAGCGATATTTTATGTCCATTGGATGAGCAGCGTTTTATGGAAAAACATATGCCCAATGCAACATTGGTGGCCATTGATTCCTTATATGGACACGATGGATTTATTATTGAATCTGCACAAATTACCAAGCATTTAAGTGCTTGGCTCAATACACATTCTTAATTTAAAATTAATTTTATGGGTATCTGGAATCAATTTGGGGAGTATTTATTTATCAAAAAAAGAGACCCTAATCAACAACGCACCAAATGGATGGGTTACATGCATGGCATGAATCGCATTTCTTTATTCATGTTCATTATCGGATTACTAGTAATGCTATTTCGATTTGTGATTTTGCCCCTACTTAAATAAATTTTATTTAAGTTCTTCTAGGATAATTTGCGCAGCTACTTCACTGGCATTGTGTCCAGTCGTTAATATATTTTTTAGAGTAGCATAGTCGTATTTAATTTGACTCTGTACTGCTGCATTATTTAACAATTTGTCGAGTTCCGCTACTAGGTTTTTAGTGGTCAAATTTTCCTGTATCAATTCCTTCACCACTTCTTTATCCATAATTAAATTCACCAAGGCAATGAATTTAATTTTCACAAATCTTTTGGCGAGCATCAATGTAATTTGGTTGCCTTTGTAACAAACTACTTCAGGTACGTTTAATAATGCTGTTTCAAGTGTTGCAGTGCCACTGGTGACGAGTGCTGCTTTGCTATGATTTAAAATTGCGTAGGTATTATTTTTAACAATATGGACATTGGGTAAGTTAGGCATCAATGCGTTGAACCAATCATCTGATAATCCAGGGGCTTGTGCGACTGCAAAATGTTCATTAGGAAAATGTGCAGCGACCGATAACATCATGGGTAACATCTTTTCAATTTCTTGCTTTCTACTTCCAGGTAATAATGCAATCACCGCTTGCCCGTTTAATTGGGGCAAAGGGTGGGGTAAATTCACTTGTGAAGCAAGCACCTGCATTAAAGGATGTCCCACATAATCTACCTCCCAGTTCCAACGGTCCTTAAAATATTTTTTCTCAAAAGGCAGGATACATAATAATCGATCAATACATGCGCGCATGGCAGGTACCCTATTTTCCTTCCAAGCCCATACCTGTGGTGCAATAAAATAAATTACTTTTAACCCTTTTTGTTTTGCCCATTTGGCAATGCGTAAATTAAAGCCAGGATAATCAATACAGATTAACACATCGGGTTGAAAATCCGTAATATCTTGTTTGCAAAAATTAATATTCTTTAGGATGGTAGATAAATTCATCACCACTTCCACTAGTCCCATAAATGCCAATGAGCGATAATGCTTTACCACATTTCCACCAGCGGCTTGCATTAAATCGCCACCCCAACATTGGATAACAGCTGCTGCATCCTTTGCTATGATGGATTTAATTAAATTAGATCCATGTAAATCGCCGCTGGCTTCGCCTGCTATGATATAGTATCGCATTTATAAAAACCATTTACATGCAATTGCAATAATTGCATAAATACAAGTGGTGAAAAATATTCCCTTTGCAGTTTTATCTGCCTGTTTTTGAAAAAAGTAAGTGAGTACGCCTCCATTCAATAATAAGGATACACTAATCATTGCAGATAGTACCGATTTTTGTTGAATGAGTAAATCGCCAAATTCTGCAAAAGAGAATACGCTAAACTTCCATTCATAAAAAAAGTAAAACCCTAAAAAGGGGAGGGCTAATCCTATTACAACGCCTAATATATAATTGTCCTTTACCATTTCCATTTTTTACTTAGTTTTTCCTTGAGCAAATGATTGGTTAAATCAAATTGCACAGGAACCACGCTAACATAATTATTTTTCAAGGCCCAAACATCCGTATCCTTTGACTTATCAAAGTTGACAAATTCACCCGTCAGCCAATAGTATTTTTTACCATGCGGGTCGGTACGCTCAATAAATTTTTCATCATATTTTGCATAGGACTGTTTGCAAATCTTAATCCCCTTAATTAAATGAGTTGCCACATTCGGGATATTTACATTTAAGCAAAGGTGTTTATCTAAATTTTTATCGGCCAGTAATTGCTTAACGATAATGCGTGCATAATGTTGGGCTGCGGTAAAATCGGCCTCATTGCTTAGGTCCAATAAGCTAAATCCTATACTGGGGATACTTTCAATGGAAGCTTCCAATGCTGCCGACATGGTGCCAGAATAAATCACATTGATCGAATGATTCGCCCCATGATTAATTCCACTCAAACAAATAGAGGGCTTACGATGAAGTACTTTGTCTACTGCTAATTTTACGCAATCCACAGGTGTTCCACTACAAGTGTAGGCTTCAATGCCTTCAAAAATATGCGCTTTTTGTAATCTTAAATGTTGTCCAAGGGTAATGGCATGTCCCATACCGCTTTGTGGTTTATCGGGTGCAACCACTATTACTTTGCCTAAATCCTTCACTGCTTCCACTAATGCCTTTATCCCTTGTGCACTAATACTGTCATCGTTGGTGATGAGTATAACCGGTTTTTCTGCTTTTGCTTTTGCCATACTGCAAGTTACTAAGTGAGGCCCTTGTCACAAAAATTATAAATGTACGTAGTGAAGGGAGGGGGCGCAACGAAAATATTTTTAAAAAATTGCTAAAAATATTTGGAAATACTAAATATATTAGTAAATTGCACTAAAATCATTAGTTATGTCATACGCAGGAAAAAATTTAAAATACATCAGAAAGCAGCGCGAATGGACACAAGAGGAAATGGCCAATCAACTTCAAATTAAGCGATCCTTGGTAGGGGCTTATGAGGAGGAGCGCGCCGAACCAAGGTTGGATGTGCAGGAAGTAATCTGTGCTAAATTTAATATCAGTTTAGAGCAATTCTTGTTTCAGGATTTATCTGAAACAGGGGGATTGTCATCAGGTTCGAATAATAGCTATTTAGAGCGTCGTCGCTCCATGAAATCCGATAAGTCAATCAGTTTAGCACCCATTGTGCCCTTTGTGCCTGTTAAGGCTGCAGCGGGTTATTTGGCAGGTTATGCGGATCCGGAATTCTTGGATGAACTCAATACATTCACATTACCGATGTTAGCGCCTGGTGATTACCGTGCGTTTGAAATCATCGGGGACAGTATGCTACCCACTCCAAGTGGAAGTGTAATTGTGGGTGAAAAAGTGGACAATATGAAGGAAGTAAAGAACAGTAATACCTATATCGTAGTCTCAAATTCAGATGGTGTGGTATACAAGCGAGTAATCACCAATGAAGATGTTACTGAACGACTTACTTTATTGAGTGACAATCCATTGTATGAGCCATATCAAGTAAATACACAAGATATTGTAGAGATATGGAAGGCTGTTTATATTATCCAAAAAGCAGGGGCGCAGCCCATGTGGAATGTAGATCAATTAGCTGGCGTGGTTAATAATTTACAAGACCAAATTACCAATATGAAGCGCACGATGAACTAGTTGTTTTAGTTTTTGCGTTTAAATCATAGGTTTTATTCATCCCGATCGCTTAAAAAGCCATCGGGATTTTTTATTGGACAACTTGAAGTGTTTAAATAAATAAAAAACATAAAAAATTGAATTACAATTGTTTAGCTTAATATAATTAAAGTTAAATAGTAGGTTACTCCCACTCAATAGTTGCAGGAGGTTTGCTGCTGATATCGTATACCACGCGGTTAATTCCCCTTACTTCATTGATGATGGAGTTGCTCATATGTGCTAGGAATTCATAAGGTAAATGTGCCCAGTCGGCTGTCATGCCATCCACTGAGGTTACAGCTCTTAAAGCCACGGTAAACTCATAGGTTCTTTCGTCACCCATCACACCCACGCTTTTTACAGGTAAAAGAATGGTTCCTGCTTGCCATACCTTATCATACAATCCAAATTCTTTGAGTCCATTCATGTAAATCGCATCGGCGCGTTGAAGGAGGTCTACCTTTTCGGCGGTAACTTCCCCTAGTATGCGAATGGCTAGGCCAGGTCCTGGGAAAGGATGTCTGGCGATCATGGCGCTAGGTATGCCTAGTTCAAGACCAACTCGGCGAACTTCATCTTTAAATAAGCTTCTCAAAGGCTCTACTAATGTTAGGTGTAAGGATTCAGGTAATCCACCCACATTGTGGTGTGATTTAATGGTTTGAGAAGGACCATGAACACTTACACTCTCAATGACATCAGGGTATATTGTTCCTTGACCTAAAAACTTAGCTTCCAGCATTTTAGATGCTTCTACTTGAAATATATCTATAAATAGTTTACCTATTACTTTTCGCTTTTCTTCCGGCTCAGATTTGCCAGCGAGTCCATCATAAAATAGTTGCTTGGCATCAATGCCTCGAACATTTAATCCAATGGCATGATAGGTATCTAGTACCTGCTGAAACTCGTCCTTGCGTAAAACGCCATTGTCTACAAAAATACCATGTAGTCGATCTCCGATGGCCTTATGAATTAGGGTGGCTGCTACGGTACTATCCACACCGCCACTTAATGCCATAATCACATGACCCTCTCCAATTTGCTCCTTTAGTTTTTGAACCGTTTCAGTAACAAAGGAAGCTGGGGTCCAATTTTGATGGCAGCCACAAATGTCCACCAAAAAGTTTTTGATCATCACCTTGCCCTGGGTAGAATGGTACACTTCTGGGTGAAATTGTAAGCCATGCAAACTGTTGCCATCGTCCTGCTTTTTGCGAAAAGCGGCTACGGGTATGCTGTCTGTATCAGCTAAAAGTTCAAAGTTGTCTGGGAGTTGGGTAATAGAGTCGCTATGGCTCATCCAAACCTGGCTATTATCTTCAATATCTTTAAATAAGATGTCCTGTTTCTTGATCCTTAATTGGGCGCGACCATATTCTCTCTTGTTCGATTTTTCTACCTTTCCACCAAAGTTTTTGGCACTTAATTGGGCACCATAACAAACAGTCAAAACTGGAACCTTTTCTAAGATGGCTTTAATATCAACATTGGGTGCTTCCTCCTCGTTTACACTGGCAGGGGAGCCACTTAGGATGACCCCTTTTAGACTAGGGTCAAATTGTATTGCATGGTGAAAAGGGGTGATTTCGCAATATACATTCGCTTCACGAACAGCCCTAGCAATCAGCTGGGTATATTGGCTACCAAAGTCGAGGATAAGGATTTTTTCAATCATGCGACGAAGTTAAGCAAAAAAAAATCCCCCCGAAAACTCGAGGGGATTTTGAAGTGTATAAGTTTAGTCCCGCTAAGCGGTTTTAATTTCTTTTCTTAACAACTACAGCTTTAACTGCAGTGTGTTTCGCTAACTTACTCTTTAAATTAGCCGCTTTGTTTTTGTGGATAATTCCACGTTTTGCTAATTTGTCAATTTGAGAAATGATGTTAGGAAGCTTCTCGTCATATGCTTTTTGCTCTTCAACTGTTTTCAATTCACGAATAGCATTACGCGTAGTTTTACCGTAATAACGATTTCTGTCGCGACGTTTAGTTGCTTGTCTTACATCTTTTTTGGTAGCCGAATGATTTGCCATGTACTAATATTAATTTTCAGGAGGGCAAAGGTAAGGTACTTAAACAAATAATTAAAATTAAAATACAAAAAAAATAAAAATCAATACAACTATATGTAAATCAAGTAGTTATATATGCTACACGACTGGTATTTTAATGAAAATAAAGGGAAATAAAATAGGAGGGTAACCTTGAGCAATTTTTAGGAGTTTTAATACCTAAGAAAGTTCCCTTTTGGGGTAGATCACCCCTAATCCAATTATCCAATTTTCAGGGGCCTTACTTGTTAAATTTATCCGCTAATTTTGGGCGCCTGCGAAAGCGAGGCTTTATATATGCACCAACAGATTCACCAACAAATAGCTGATAATTTACTTGACAACTACCAGGGACAGGAGCCATTGGCCAATTATTTAAAAAAGTATTTTTCGGCTAATAAAAAACATGGTAGTCGGGATCGTAAAAGCATTTCGGCATTTTGTTATGCCCATTTTAGAGATGGAGAAATTGTTTTCCCGCTTGTTCAAAATGTATCCGCAGAAATAAATGTGAAACAATTTGTCGCATCTCATCAGGAGCAACCCTTGTTGTTTATTCGGGTGCGTCCTTGGCAAAGAGAAAAAGTAATTCCAAAACTAATTGCGGCACAAATTACTTATCAGGAAATTACGCCCACCACTTTTGCTTTTGTTAATACCACTTCACTTCAAAATGTATTGGAGTTAAATAAGGAAGTGGTGATTCAGGATATAAATTCGCAAGCACTTGCTTCCTTACTTGCACTTGTGCCCACGAGTATGGATCAGGTATTAAATGTTTGGGATGCCTGCGCAGCAAGTGGCGGGAAGTCTATTTTAATGTTTGATTATTTAGCGAATATTAAAATTCATGTTACAGATATTCGAGAATCTATTTTACATAATTGTGAAAAACGATTAGCGGAGGCAGGCATCAGGCCTTCTTCTGTGCAAGTGGTGGATTTGGTTTATCCATTTGAAATAAAAAAACAATTCGATTTTATTTTTGCCGATGTGCCTTGTTCTGGAAGTGGCACTTGGGGTAGGACGCCGGAACAATTAAAATACTTTAAGCAGGAACAACTTGCCAACTATACAGCGTTACAAGGGAAAATAATTGAAAATTTAATTCCAGCTTTGAAACTACATGGGCATTTGTTATTTGCCACTTGTTCTGTATATCAAAACGAAAACGAAAATAATGTAGCGAAATTATTAGCTACTGGTAAATTTAAAGTGGTGAAACAACAATACTTTAAAGGATACGATAAACAAGCTGATACTTTGTTTGGTGCTTTGCTTGAAAAAATTGCAGAGTAATTTATTAGCGAATTGCGTTTAATACGCCGCTTTGAATAATACCGCCTGCAACCACATCATCCCCTTCATAAAATACAGCGCTTTGTCCTGGAGCAATGCTTTTTACATTTTCGTAAAATCTTGCTTGAACACCATTGTCGGTATTGGATAAGGTACATAATGCACCCGCATCGTGGTATCTAATTTTTGCCATCACATCCATGGATTCAGAAAGATGATCATATTTAATCCAATTCAATTTCGCGACCATCATATCATTTTTATCTAAGTCAGTTTCTTCACCAATCACAACGACATTATTCACTGGATCAATATCGGTCACATACACAGGATGCCCCATGGCTAATTCCAATCCCTTTCTTTGTCCAATGGTATAAAATGGATAGCCTTTATGTTTGCCTAATCTTTTTCCTTTGGTATCCACAAACCAACCGCCATTCACTCTTTCTTCCAAGCCATCCACACGTCTTTTTAAAAATCCTCTATAATCATTATCAGGAACAAAGCAAATTTCATAGCTCTCACTTTTCTTTGCCAATTCAGGATAACCCATATCAATTGCCATTTGCTTGATATCTTTTTTATGCATTCCGCCCAATGGTAAAATAGTGCGCTTTAGTAAATCCTGATCCACGCCCCATAATACATAGCTTTGGTCCTTGGTCTCATCCAAACCTTTTGAAATTACATAACGGCCATTGGTATGTTGTCTCACTTTTGCATAATGCCCTGTCGCAATAAATTCACAACCCAATGCATCGGCACGCTTTAATAATGCACGCCATTTAATATGGGTGTTACACATTACACAAGGGTTCGGAGTTCGACCTGCTAAATATTCTTCTACAAAATTTTCAATAACAAAATCGCCAAACTCTTCTCTAATATCTAATATATAGTGGGGGAAGCCGTTGTTAACAGCAGCCAATCGGGCATCATTAAAGGAGTCGATATTGCAACAGCCTGTTTCCTTTCCATTGGTGTTGCTAGTAGAGTAATCCCAGGTTTTCATGGTTATTCCAATAACCTCATAACCTTCGTTGTGTAATAAAAGCGCGGCAACCGTGCTATCAATCCCGCCGCTCATGGCGACTAAAACCTTTCCTTTTTTACTCATGGTATTTGGCCAGTTAAATGTTGGCTTACCACAAAAGTAATTGATCCTGAGCGACTTTATCACATTGGGGGTAAAAGTGGGCTTAATTTTTAATGTCGACAACCGAAAAACCCTATCTTCATTCCCATAAAACGACAAAATATAAGAAAATGATTAAACTACAAGTTATTGGAAATTTAGGCAAAGACGCTTTAGTTAACAATGTAAATGGCAAAACCGTAATTAACTTTAATGTAGCTCATACAGAGCGCTTTAAAGATGCACAAGGAAATCAGAAAGATCGTACAACATGGGTGGACTGTTCGTATTGGACAGACCGCACTGCAGTTGCACCTTATTTAAAAAAGGGAACGCAAGTGTATGTGGAAGGAACACCGGATGTAAGATCTTACACAACAACTGATGGACGTAATGGTGCTTCATTAACACTTCGAATTTCATCTGTTCAATTATTAGGGGCTAAACCAGCTGGTTCAAGTGCAGGTGGCGGATCGGATGCTTCTAATGGAGGCGATACTGGTAATGGGGGATATCAAAGTGCAGGTGGATCAGATACCACTGCAATGGATGATTTACCATTTTAATTAATATAGCAGTTGGCAATATTCAAAAGGTATACTTAACGGTATACCTTTTTTTGTTATTGGCTAACATATGTTTGGTAATAAGCTTGAATTCCCTAATGTGATTAAATAAGTGTCGCGAATTCAACTAAAATTCAATGCACATAATTACCTTTGACGATACAAAAATTGATTACATAAATATTTTTCTAATGAGGGTAATGAAATTTGGAGGAACAAGTGTAGGGAAGCCGGAAAGGATGCACCAAGTATCGCAATTAATTACGCGTGATGGGGAACCTACGATCGTGGTATTAAGTGCATTGAGCGGAACTACAAATGCATTGGTTGAAATAAGCAATAGTTTGGCAGCACAAGATAAAGTGGGGTCCACGCAAAAGATTGAGGCACTTGAAAAACATTATGCATTATTTATAAATGATTTAATAAAAGAGGCATCACTTAAAACAAAGGCGGAAGCAATTATTAAAGAACATTTTGAATTTTTAAGAATAACACAACGCATCTCCTTAAGTGATGCATTGAACAAAGATATTTTAGCACAAGGCGAACTAATGAGTACCAAACTTTTCGCTTTGTATTTGGAGCAAGAAAAAATTGAACATGCATTAATTCCAGCTTTGGATTTTATGTGTTTGGATATGAATGATGAGCCGGATTTAACTTTGATTGAGCAAAAAATAAAAGTTGTGTTGGCACAACATCCAACAAAAAAATTATTTATTACCCAAGGATATATTTGTCGCAATGCAAAAGGCGAAGTTGATAATTTAAAGAGAGGCGGAAGTGATTACACAGCATCATTAATTGCGGCAGCGGTGCAAGCAAGTGTTTGTGAAATTTGGACGGATATTGATGGTATGCATAACAATGATCCAAGAGTCGTGGATAAAACTGTTGCCATTGAGCAATTGAGTTTTGATGAAGCTGCGGAGTTGGCTTATTTCGGTGCTAAAATATTACATCCTACTTGTATTTGGCCTGCACAGCAAGGAAACATCCCTGTGAAATTATTAAATACCATGCAGCCGTCGGCAGCTGGTACGGTGATAAAAAAAGAAGCAGGGAGTACTGGCGTAAAAGCGGTAGCTGCGAAAGATGGCATTATCGCCATTAAAATCAAGAGCAGTAGGATGTTGTTGGCCTATGGGTTTTTAAGAAAGATATTTGAAGTATTTGAAAAATATAAAACACCTATTGATATGGTGACCACTTCAGAGGTGGCCGTATCTGTTACTATAGATAGTGATTTGCATTTAGATGAAATTATTGCTGAGCTTAATAATATCGCATCCATTGAAGTTGAAAAAAATCAAACCATCATTTCGATTGTTGGAAACGAAATTGCTAAAACAGATGCTGTACTTACGAAATTATTTGATGCAATTAATGAAATACCGGTAACTATGGTAAGCTATGGTGGAAGTCATCATAATATTTCATTATTGATTCCAAGCGAATACAAAACCAAAACTTTACAACTCGTGAATAAGGGATTGTTCAATTTGTAGTTATTAAAAAAAGGTTTGAAAACTTTCATATTGATCCAATAAAAAAAGCCAAATATTGCATTTGGCTTTTTTTATAATTATAAGTAGTAAAATATAATAGAGGTTTATTTAAGTCTTTTATATTTTTATAAAAAAGACTTAAATAAATAGTAAAAAAATCATAAACCTATTATTTATCTAAATTTATTTTCTCAAAAAATTTAGATAAATAATAACGCATCGCCGTAAGAGAAGAAACGATACTTATCTTTAATTGCTTTTTTATATGCTTCCATTGCTAATTCATATCCTGCAAAAGCGCAAGACATAATTAACAAACTAGTTTTTGGTAAATGAAAGTTGGTCACCAAACTATCTGCAATATTAAAATTATAAGGAGGGTGAATAAAATGATTTGTCCATCCTTCCGCTGGTTTTAATAAGCGTTGCGCAGTAACGCTGCTTTCCATTGCACGCATGGCTGTTGTTCCAATGGAACATACACGACGACCATTTTGTTTTGCAGTATTAATGATGCGACAAGCATCTTCGTCAATTTTAAAATATTCAGCATCCATTTTATGTTTGCTTAAATCTTCCACTTCAATAGGACGGAAGGTGCTTAAACCAGTATGTAAGGTAACTTCCGCAAAACGGATACCTAAGATTTCTGATCTTTTAATTAACTCCTTGCTAAAGTGTAATCCAGCTGTTGGCGCAGCTACTGCACCCTCATGCTTTGCATATACAGTTTGATATCTTTCTTTGTCTTCTTCGTCAGGCTTGCGCTTAATGTATTTAGGCAATGGGGTTTCTCCTAAAAATTCTAGCATGTTTCTAAATCCATCATCGTCACCTTCCCATAAAAAACGAATGGTACGGCCACGGCTAGTGGTGTTGTCAATGACTTCGGCAACCAACTCTTCGTTTTCGCCAAAATATAATTTGTTTCCTACACGAATTTTTCTTGCGGGATCAACAATTACGTCCCATAAACGATTTGGCTTATTTAATTCTCTTAATAAGAAAACTTCAATCTTAGCACCTGTTTTTTCCTTGCGACCATACATACGTGCAGGAAATACTTTGGTGTTGTTCACGACAAAAACATCTTTGTCATCGTAGTACTCTAATAAATCGGAAAAATTTCGATTCTCCATGTGACCATTCTGACGGTTTACGACCATCAGTCTACTGTCTTCTCTACGCTTGGTAGGGTGTTGGGCGATTAAATTCAAAGGTAGGTCGTACCTAAATTGGGAAAGTTTCATTTGTGTCTATTTTTGGGTGATAGCCACATTAAGTTTACTACAGCCTTACGGGGCAGTTCGCTTCATGTTACGGCATGAAAATTATGGAGGCAAATGTACGACTTTAGCACTAATTTTGCGGACACAACATTTGTATCTAAAATTGGGCAATTTATACAAAATCACTAGATTTGCAAACAATTGTTAGTTTTGGTCCGGTGTTGATTTAAAACAAATTATTCTATGTTGAAAGCTAAATGGTGGAAAGTTTTGTCATTTTTTCTTTTGTTGTACACCTGTACCTATGGATTCATTGTTAAAGTACCAAAGTTGGATGATCGCATGCGTGAATCTATCCGCAATATGTTTTTTCATGTGCCTATGTGGTTTGGGATGATGATTCTATTTTTTGTCTCCTTATTTTATGCAATTAAATATTTAAGATCAGGTAATCCAGTACACGATGTTTATTCCTATTCCTATGCATCCATGGGTTTGGTATTTGGTGTTTTAGGAATTATTACGGGTGCTTTTTGGGCCAACTATCAATGGGGTAGTCCTTGGGTTGGAGATCCAAAACAAAATGGAGCAGCCATTGCTTTACTTATCTATTTTGCCTATTTCGTTTTAAGAGGAAGTTTAATTGATACTGAAAAACGTGCAAGATTATCTGCCGTGTATAATATATTTTCCTTCTTCATGTTGTTCCCCACTTTATGGATTTTACCAAGATTAACGGAATCCTTACACCCCGGTGGACAAGGCAGTGAAGGGAATCCAGGAATTAATGGGAAAGATATGTCTGCAAATATGCGCACTGTATTTTATCCAGCAGTCATCGGTTGGACTTTATTAGGGGTATGGATTAGTACTTTAAATATCCGTTACCAATTATTAAAATTAAAGAAGGAAGAATTATTATAAATATTAACAATTTAAATCAATCCATATGATTTCTCTTTTACAAGCAATGAACGCAAATAATGCAGACAGCTTAATGTTACGCGATGGTAAAATTTATTTAGTAATGACCGTCGTTAGCATCATATTAGTGGGCTTATTTATTTATGTGGCGAGCATTGATAAAAAAATAAGTCGTTTAGAACAGGAAACAAAAAATTAATATTATTTTCCGCGTCTTTGAAGTAAATTGATTGGTAATTAAGTTTAATAAAGTTAATTTTCCATTATAAAATTCAAATATATGATCGAAGTAAATCCATACAGTTTTTTTGAAAGTGTTGAAAAAAGTTTCGACAAGGCTTCCAAGTTTACAACATGGGAGCAAGGGTTACTTGATCAAATTAAAGCATGTAATAGTATTTATAGCATGCGTTTTCCTGTTAAAATGGATGATGGTCATATTGAAGTCATTGAAGCATATCGCGTACAACATTCACAACATAAGTCACCTTGTAAAGGCGGTATTCGTTTTAGTATGGCTGTGAATCAGGATGAGGTAATGGCATTGGCTGCGTTGATGACGTATAAGTGTGCAATTGTAAATGTTCCTTTTGGAGGTGCGAAGGGCGGAATTAAAATTAGCCCACGAAGTTTAAGTGCGTATGAATTAGAAAAAATAACCAGAAGATATACTTCGGAATTAGTAAAGAAAAATTTTATCGGTCCTGGTATTGATGTGCCAGCACCGGATTACGGAACAGGGGAGCGTGAAATGGCATGGATTGTGGATACCTATCAATCATTAAAGCCAGGAGAAATTGATGCAGCTGGTTGTGTGACTGGTAAGCCTATTTCATTAGGGGGCGTTAGAGGACGTAAAGAAGCAACTGGGTTAGGTGTGTTTTTCGGCATCAGAGAAGTTTGTTTGATGGAAGATCAAATGAAAAAATTAGGACTAAAAGTGGGTGTACAGGATAAAAATGTAATTGTACAAGGATTGGGTAATGTTGGTTACTATACTTCAAAATTCTTTAGAGAAAATGGTGCCAAAGTAATTGCTATTGCTGAATATGAAGGTGCTATCTATCATGCAGAAGGATTAAATGAGGAAGATGTTTTTCAACATCGAAAAAAAACAGGAAGCATTTTAAATTTTCCAGGAGCTACTAATATTGCGAATAGTGCAGATGCATTAGAAATGGAATGTGATATTTTAATTCCAGCCGCATTGGAAAATGTCATTGATAAAAATAATGCACCTCGAATTAAAGCAAAAATAATTGGAGAGGCTGCAAATGGACCATTAACACCAGAGGCAGATGATATTTTAACTAATAATGGAATACTTGTTATCCCTGATATGTATTTAAATGCAGGAGGTGTAACGGTATCTTATTTTGAGTGGTTAAAAAATTTAAGCCATGTAAGATATGGTCGTTTGGAAAAAAGATTTACAGAAAATGCCAATATTCATATTTTAGATCAAATAGAAGAATTAACAGGGAAAAAAGTTACCCCATCTGAAAAAGAAATTATTGCACATGGTCCTGATGAAATTGATTTAGTACATAGTGGTTTGGAAGAAACCATGATCAATGCAACAAAAGAGATAATGGATATCTGGAAAGCAAATCCTGCCATTCCAGATATGAGAACGGCTGCTTATGTTTGTGCCATTAATAAAGTAGGAACCTCTTATGCTGAATTAGGCATCTTCCCATAACCTGAATTAATATTTATTATATATACTCGGGGAAATTTTGCAATGGTTGCAGTTTCCCCGTTTCTATTTTAGCACCTAATGTTTCATGTCCATTGGTGATAATTAGATAGGTTGCTTTTAATACCTGTTGGTATTGTAATATTTGCTGCAATGTTTTTTCGCCAATTTCCACCCTTGCTTCCTTACATTCTATAATCATCCAAGGGGTATCCTCTTTATATACGACGATATCAAAACGTTTATTGAGTTCTCCTAATTGAATGGTTTTTTCAACGGCAATTAAACTATTTGGATAGTTGCAGGTTTGTACTAAATATTGCAAGGTATTTTGCCTTACCCACTCTTCTGGGGTGAGTATGACCCATGCTTTTCGAAAAGGATCAAATATTTGATCCTTTTCGAAAAGCATGGGTCATACTCACCCCAGAAGAGTGGGTAAGGCAAAATACCTTGCAAT
>CAIWBA010000173.1 GCA_903910765.1 uncultured Bacteroidota bacterium | reverse complement strand
TTAATACATGTGCCGTTTTAGCTGCATGTGTTAAATCATCATAGGCTACTTTTTCTTTTAACCCAAACTGAATATTATTCTGAATCGTATCACTGAATAAAAATACATCTTGTTGTACATAGCCAATAGCATTTCTTAAATGCTGTACTTGATATTTATTTACATCTACACCATCCATCAAAATTTGACCAGATGTTGTTTCATACATCCTGGTTAATAATTGCGCAATGGTTGTTTTTCCAGCACCCGTCTTTCCTAATACTAAAACTTTTTGACCTGCTTTAATATTCAAATTAAAATCAGATACAGCTTTAATTTCAGAATGCGGGAAAACCAATGAAACATCCTTAAAAACAATATCACCTTTTAATGGTGTTATGACAGGGGAAATTGGATTGGTAATATTTGGTTGAATAGATAAAAATTCATTCAATCTTTTTTGTGACGCAGCTGCTCTTTGAATCATGCTTGCCGTCCAACCAATCGCACTCACAGGAAACGTAAGCATATTAATATAGATCACAAACTCAATGACAGTAGCCACTTTGGAAGGATCTTGTAGCGCTTGCAATCCACCCAAGTAAATAGTAATTAATGTACTTAAGCCAATCATTAAAGCCATTGTAGGCGCATAAAATGCTTCCACTTTTGCCAAGCTCACTGCATTTTCACGATACAATTCACTATTTTTTTTAAAAAATCCCAGCATTGCTTTTTCTTGCACAAATGATTTAATGACTCTAATTCCAGAATAGGATTCCTGTGCATTGGTGGTTAAATCAGAAAGTTGTCCTTGAATTTGTTCACTCTTTTTATTAATGATACTATTCACATAATAAATAGTAATGGCTAATATTGGAAGCGGTGCTAAAACATATAAACTAAGCAGTACATCCTTACTAAACATATTATACAAGCAAAAACCAATTAAAGAAACTAGGTTAATTAAATACATTAAAGATGGGCCGGTATACATACGCACCCTACTCACATCTTCAGTGATACGACTCATTAAATCACCTGTGCTATGTGTTTTATAAAATTCAGTATCTAATTTTTGATAGTGTTCGTACACTTGGTTTTTTTGATCAAACTCAATATGCCTACTCATCACAATTATGGTTTGGCGCATGACGAACATGAATACGCCTCTAATAATGGCTAAAATTAAAATGGTAAGGCTACAAAAAGTAATTAAACCAGCAAAAGTAAAATTATAGTGTGCACTAATTTGATCTATGCCAATAGTGACCATATCATTATGAACAGGGGAAACTAACTTAGTACCAGGTAATTTAGCTTGAACGAGACCGACCACATATCCGGTGATTTGGGGAGCCAAAACTGCTAAATAGTTGGTTGCAATGACAAATACAATTCCAATGAAGAATCGCGCCCGATATTTCCAAAAAAACACATTTAAAGCAGATAATTCTTTCACTTAGCCCATTTTTGTAAAGATACATGGTAGTCAATAAATTAGACCAATTGTTTAACCATATAAATTGCAAGTATTTTTGCAAAATTCGGTTTCCCTTCCTACATTTGCCGCGGAGAGTTGGCAGAGCGGTCGATTGCGGCAGTCTTGAAAACTGTTGACTGTAACAGGTCCTGGGGTTCGAATCCCTAACTCTCCGCAGAATGACAAAAAAGGGGCTAAAAGCCCCTTTTTTAATGCCCAAAACTGAACGGAGTGAGAAAATGTAGCGGGAGCAGAAAAATGAAGCTTGCTTCGATTTTGCTGTGAACGATACATTTGGAAATGGCGGAGCCATTTAGTTTTGGGCATTAAAACTACCGGCTTCCCCTTTTTTGTCATTCTCGCCCCCACCAGGATCACCGACCAACGGGAGGTAATCCTGGTGGGGGAAAATTTGTAAAATTTTAGATGGGCTGCCGGAGCAAAGCGACGGCAATCCAGTTGGGGGATTAATTGAAAATTAATTGCACCATAGATCACCGACCAACGGGAGGTAATCCTGGTGGGGGAAAATTTGTAAAATTTTTGATTGGAAGCCGGAGCAAAGCGAAAGCAATCCCTTGGGTAATTTGGGTAATTATTAGTCTACTGCACCCCTTCCCCATGAAATGAAACTGGCTTAACTAGATTGCCACTAAAAAATAGTGTAGCTGATTTTGAAAAAGGGCCAATAGCAGCGCCATTGAAACCTAAAGTAATTATTGTATGCGCGCCTGGTGTCAATACTATATTTTTAGTGAATTTAGGCGTCGTACAACCACAACCAACTATTACGTTATCCAAAGTGATATTTGAATTACTGATATTTTGAACATCCACATTGTATTCAACAGGTTTGCCATTGGTGATTTTACCCATGTCATAATTGTCATTCGTAAACTTCAGGTATTTAGAAATGTCATTTTCTGTGGGAGGCGTCGATTGTGCATTTAATGAGCATATTCCTAAAAAAAGGAACGATAGCAGTGTAAGTGTTTTCATATATTTAGTTATTTGCATTATCAGATAATTTGTATAATTCAAAAATACTGGCAATTCCCAGTTTTTTAAAAATCACCTTCTTAATGGTAGATATGGTATTTGCCTTTAATGAAAGTGCCTTTGCAATTTCACTCGTTTTCATACCTTTTGCCAACATATGATATACCTCTAGCTCTCTTGTTGCTAAACTTACAATTGGATGATTTATATTTTTATTACTCATAATTTTCAAATTATTTATTTAAAATAAATATGTAACTATATCTATTGATAACTTGTTCTTCAATATCTTTTCTTGCATCACTACAATCTTTTAATAATTCACGCTCTCCTACTTGTTTAATCATTGTAGTATTATTTGAATTAGCTAGCGATTTATATATCCTCTTAGCTCTACGTAATGATAAATCTTCATTGTACTCTAAAGCTCCATTACAATCTGCCGCTGAAACAATCACTATCTTTTTACCTTTTAAACTTTTAACCCGCTCAATTAATTTATAATAGTCATTTAAATCCTTTTTAATAATATATACCTGATCAAATGGATGATGTAATTCAACATAATCTGTTGTTAAACTCTTAAGTGAATCAATTGTTCTGATAAATTGCTTAGATTGCTTAGCTAACTCTGCATTTCTTGTTGCCTCTTCTTTTAATTTAATTTCTTTTAATTCCTGTTCGGGAACTGGTAAATTTAACACTGCAATAGACTTTTTGTATTCCTGGTTTGTTTTGATGTAATTATCTGAGGTTATTTCTATTTCATGCTTATTTCCAAATTTATTTAATACTGTTATAAGATACTTTTTATTAGGCCTAGTATTAAAAGTATAGTTTGATTTTTCATCTAAATATGTACTATCCTCCAATATTTTCTTACCATTATCATCATATGAATATAAATACACCATTGTATTTGATATTATTTTAGAATCTGTTAATATTTGACCAGATATTTTAACCACGGCTTTTTTATAATCAAAAGCAAATATATCATCAGAGCCATTTCTGTTGGAGCTAAAATACCCTGCATTATCGCTAATATAAAATGCCAAATCATCAGTAGTACTATTAATTGGATACCCTAAATTTTTAACTACAAATTCATCCTTATCATTTGCCTCTACCCTATATATATCCAATCCTCCTAGCCCCGGATGACCATTTGAACTAAAACAGAATAAACCATCATAAAATGTCGGGAATAATTCATTGCCTTCTGTATTTACTATTTGACCCAAATTATTTGTTGCTTTCCAAGAACCATCATTGTTTTTTTCTATATAATATATATCAGTACCACCTAGTCCAGTGGGTTCATCACTTACATAATATAATCGTTTGCCATCGGGTGTTATTGCTGGATGGAAATAACTGTAATTCTTGTTATTAAAGAACATTTTATGACCTTTAGTCCATTTGTTATTCACAAATCGTGATTCCCAGATTTCTAACTTTTTAACTCCGTTGGATTTCAATTGATTTCGTGTATAGTATGCCCTTGACCCATCACTTGTGAAGCTAACTGAACCAATATTATATTTTAAGCGAAGTTGAAAATTGAATAACAAAACAATTGAATCCTTATACTTCAAATTTTTTATATCATAATTACCATAAAACTTATTATTGTCATTGCTTGTTTGTATAGTATAATCAGCAACCGACCTTGGTAATCTTTTATCAGTCCAAGTAAAATTAACATCTGAATCTGTTCGAATATTATCCAAATTTGATCTAAAATATAGTTTGGTGTATCCTGCCCCATCCCATCCAAATTCGTATTTCTTAAAAAGATTAAATAAGTTAAATCTTCTTTTTTTAATGGGTAATCTGTTTGACTCAAAAATCAAACCTTTGTTATATGGCACTACATTATATTCATTAAAAGGAGTACTTAGTATCGTATTAAATATCTTATAATCAATGGAGTCATTATAAAAATTTGACCAGTTTTTGAATCCATAAATCCTTGAATCAATAATCTTTGTTTTAACCGAATCAGGTAAAGCTGAATAATTGATAATTGCTTCATCATACTTTTTGACAGTAGCCAATAATTCAGGCAATAAGTAAAAGCTTTTATGACCAAGGGATACCGCTTTTTCTAAGTACTTTAAAGCACTGTCGTATTGATTGACATTTTTATATGCAGTAGCAATATTTTTTAATGCTAGCGTATCATTAGGATATAGTGACAAATATTTTTTATAAAAAGGAATACTATAAGCATATCTTAAATTATTATATTCTTGATTAGCCACCTTTAATAAATTACGCTCTTTTTTTGTTTGCGCATTTGTTATGGTTGACAATAACAGAAATAATATATATAGTGCAATTTTCATAGTAATTAATTAAAAGTATCGAGTAGATTTAATTTTCGACTTGCTACTACCCCACTCATAGCGTATCATAATTTCATGCGATCCCCTTGTATAAGCTTTTAAGGGAGAAAATGGCATATCATAAGCATATCCAATTCTTAAATTTCTGCTAGCTTGTACTTCAGCCATACCTAAAACAGCATCTCCTGTTCGATAGCTAACGCCTAAACCTAACAAATCTTTTAACCATACATTTGTATTCAAGTCAAATTCAATTGGAGCGCCACTTACCATCTTTATCATGGTAGAAGGTTTTAGATTGACTTCTTCATTAATTTTAATGACATATCCCATGGTAGTAAACAAATGAAAATCATCCGACTTTTGTATACCTGATGCGAAATTTTCGTATTTGGCTAGTCTTGATTTTAACACACTTGGCGAAGAAACTCCTAGATAAAATTGATCCTTATTATAATACAAACCAAATCCTACAGAAGGGTTCCATTGTGATGGTATAACAGTAACAAAAGTATTATCGCCAGGAGTAAATCTATTTTGCACATCTAATGAATTAAATTGGTAATTCATTAAACCCACACTTAATCCGGCAGATAATATCCCCTTATCAGATACCTTAATACGACTAGATAAAAATCCATTTACTCCACTTGCATCTTCAACACCTAACTGATCACTGTACATTTGAATACCCAAACCTATTTTTCCTTCTTTGATAGATTGATCAATACTTAAGGAAGTTGTTTTGGGCGCACCCCTTAATCCCACCCATTGATTCCGTTGGAAAAAATTTAAACCTAAAACTTCTCTGTTCCCTGCATAAGCTGGATTAACTCCTAACATATTATACATGTATTGAGAATACATAGGCTCCGTTTGAGCAAATGAATTTTGGAATAGTGTAAAAATAAAGCACATGCAAATTAGTACCGTTAATTTTACAGTTTTAGATATGTATATGTTATTAAAGCTGAATTTCATCACTTATCTTTTAATAGTTAATGGGCCAGCTAATCTTATATTTCCTCCATCTGTGTTAACACCTTCAACGATGTAATAATAGGTTCCTTCAGGTACATCGGAGCCTAAGAAATTGGAAACTCCTTTTCCTCTCCAGTCATTTTTATAATCATCACTTCTAAACACCTCATTACCCCATCTGTTAAATACTTTCACAGCTACTTTAGAACCAAATGGTTTAATAATATTCCAGGTGTCATCTACACCGTCATTGTTAGGTGAGAAACCTTCTGGTATTTTAAATTCAATTTTTGGAATTAAGAATGGTGTTGGTTTCCTTGTAGTATCAGTTAATGTCATTCTTGTTGGATCTGTTGAAATATATGATACTAATCCATAACTCGTTGGTGCAGATACCACTGCATTATTTAAGAAGTTACCAGTAGTATTATTAGCAACATTAATTCTTAAAATTACAGAATCAGTTTTATTTACATCTAGTGTTGATGCTAAAGTGATTAAATCAATATTACTAATTCCATCATAACCGATATTTCTCACTAACCCTCCAGAAGTTGTTACAGATATTACCCTTATTCCTTTAGTATCAGTAAATACTTTTGTCAAATCATCTTTTAATATTACACTATCAATATATTCTTTCGATAAGTTTTGTACTTTAATCGTAAATGACACATCAAAACTCGCATCTAAATTCATGATTGCTGATCCAGCAACTTTTGTAATTTCAAATATTTTTGGAATAATTATTGGTTCAATTAATAAATGAATTGTTGCATTTGCACAAACCGCAGGTGTTCCACCACAAACAGCATAAACAATATTAACAGGCCCTACGAATCCAGGTGCTGGCGTAAATGTATAAGATCCGTTTGCATTTAATGTAAATAAACCTTGCGCAGTAGTTGGTCCACTAATAATACTAGCCGTTAATGTTGCACCTCCTGTATTTTTATCATTTGTTAATACATTCCCTGATATTGGATTTCCAGCGAAAGCACTACCAAAGTCATCAGTACCGATGGTAACTGGGGATGCATTTTTTGGAGTAACTGTAAAATATACTACCCCACTTTGACAATTAGCTGGAATTGCATTATCACAAACATTATAAATCACACTATCATTTCCTGTATAGCCATTATTTGGGGTATAGGTTATTTTTCCCGTTACAGGATCAATTATAACTATACCATGAGCCGGTTGAACTGCAACACTAACACTTGAAGGAACTAATACCGCACCTTTATTACCAGCTTTATCATTTGCTAAAACGTCTACAATAGTTGCTGTATTGAATGGTGTAACTGCAATATCCTTATTAACAATTGGCTTATTATTTGTTAAAGCAGGATCAATTACAGTTATTTCTAGTGGTGTTAATGGGCAACCAGCAGTTTGACCTGCTGCACATGTTGGTACATAATAAATATACTTCCCTGGTAATAAAGCATTAAATGTATATGTACCATCAGCGTTAATTGTAATAGTTGCGCCAGAAGGGTTATTAATATTAGCGCTTGGCAATCCATAAGTTGTTCCATTAGGAACATTATCATTTGTTGACAAATTTCCACTTACAGGAACTTTTACATTGGTAACTGAAAAGTCAGGTGTAATTATTGGATTAGTTAAATTTGTTACTGTAATTACTAAAGTTTCTGTTGGGCAATTCGGTGTTTGACCTGGTGCACATACTGGAACTGTATAAGTATATGTACCTGCAACAGTCGCTGTAAATGTATAAGTTCCAGTTGAAGTCATGGTTAACACTGCACCACTTGAGGCACCTCCTGTTCCAGCAGCTGGATTTTTTGGATCTGCTATTGGTGTTCCATAAGTGGTTCCTGTTGGCACCACATCATTCGTTGAAATATTTCCTGCAATAGGAATATTTACATATGCTGTTTGTGCATCATTTGTCAAAGTATTAACTGGAACTGTAAATACAATAGTTTCTGTTGGGCAATTCGTTGTTTGTCCAGGCGCACATACTGGAAGCGTATACGTATAAGTTCCAGCAACAGTCGCTGTAAATGTATAAGTTCCAGTTGAAGTCATGGTTAACAATGCACCACTTGAGGCACCTCCTGTTCCAGCAGCTGGATTTTT
>CAIWBA010000172.1 GCA_903910765.1 uncultured Bacteroidota bacterium | reverse complement strand
TTCTTAGGGGCTGCTTTTTTTGCTGCCTTTTTAGGAGCCGCTTTCTTAGTTGCTTTTTTAGGTGCTACTTTTTTCTTAGGGGCTGCTTTTTTTGCTGCCTTTTTAGGAGCCGCTTTCTTAGCTGCTTTTTTAGGCGCTACTTTTTTCTTAGGAGCTGCTTTTTTTGCTACTTTTTTCTTGCTTGACTTTGCCATAATGATTATTTAATTTAGTTAGTAAAGTTGATTTTGATAAAATTACATTCTTTTATTTAAACAAAATAAATTCTATTCATCTATTTAATAATAGATTTGTAATATGAAATCACCTGTCACCTTAGTTGTAGGGGCATCGCCCAATTCCGAACGCTACAGTTTTTTAGCGACCAGTTTGTTAAATGAACATGGAATATCAGTATACCCTTATGGAATTAAAAAGGGAATGATCAACGATATCCCAATTTTGAATGAATGGCCAAGCCAAATTCCTATTGATACGGTTACTTTATACCTTGGTTCCCCTGCCCAAGCTGAATATATTGACCCGATTTTAGCCTTAAAGCCCCGTCGTATTATTTTTAATCCAGGTACTGAAAACCCAATGTTAGCAGCACTTGCAGCTAAAAATGGCGTTGAAACATTAGAAGCTTGCACACTTGTTTTATTAAAAACGGGACAATATTAATTTTTATACTGCCCCCAATTGGATTTATCCAAATTTCGGTATTGAAGTGCCTCGCTAATATGGTTTATTTGAATAGTATTGCTGTTATCTAAATCGGCAATACTTCGACTCACTTTTATAATTCGGTCAAAAGCCCGCGCACTCAGCTGAAATTTTTCCATTGCCATTTTTAAAATAGCTTCGCCCTCGCTAGTAATGGTGCAATATTTTTTTAGCTGACTACTATTCATTTGTGCATTGGTATAGGTCCCGACTTCGTTTTTAAACCGATGACTTTGAATTTCTCTTGCATTTTTGACCCTATTAGCGATCATTGCGGAAGTTTCTTCCTTTTTTGAAGCCCTTAATTCATTATAAAGTACGGGTACCACCTCAATATGCATATCAATGCGATCTAATAAGGGTCCTGAAATTTTATGCATATATTTTTGAATTGTAGCTGGACTGCAGTGACATTCCTTTTTCGGATGGTTATAATAGCCGCAAGGGCATGGGTTCATAGCTGCCATCAACATAAATCTAGCGGGGAAAGTGACACTCATTTTGGCTCGGGCGATACATACAATACCTTCTTCCATGGGTTGCCGAAGCACTTCAATGACCGATCTATTAAATTCGGGTAGTTCATCTAAAAACAAAATACCATTATGCGCTAATGAAATTTCACCTGGTTGGGGATGGCTTCCGCCACCTATAAGCGCGATAGCCGATAAACTATGATGGGGGTGTCTAAATGGCCTATTTCGTAATAATTTATTTACCGCATCCAATTTTCCGGTGATACTATATATTTTACTTGTTTCTAATGCCTCCATTTGATTTAATGGGGGTAGAATGGAAACAATACTTTTAGCCAACATTGTTTTTCCGGCGCCTGGTGGCCCAATCATAATAATATTATGACTACCTGCACTCGCAATTTCTAAGGCCCGTTTCACATTTTCCTGCCCCTTGACATCCGAAAAATCTGTCACCGATTTTATTTCATGATCCATTTCCATGCTAGTTCTTTTGATGGGCGATCTTGATGTAGGG
>CAIWBA010000171.1 GCA_903910765.1 uncultured Bacteroidota bacterium | reverse complement strand
CCTAAAGTATGGGTCACTTTTTTTTCTTTACCTGTAGCTAAGTTCATGACATATAAATCCAAGTCGCCATCTTTATCACTACAATAAATCATGCGCTTTCCATCATAGGATAAGGTACCCTCTGCATCATATCCTTTTGCATTGGTTAATTGTTTCACCACTACCCCATTGGTATCGGCCATGAAAATATCATAGGTATTATATAAAGGCCAAATGTATTTGTTGCCATACTTCGCACGATCCACTGTTGGCGGACATTCGTCACCACCGCCTTTTGTGGTTGCATAAATAATATGTGCACCATCCTTTGTAAAATAACTACAGGTAGTGCGCCCCTTGCCCCCACTAATTGATTTATAAGTAAATGGCGCTGCATTATTATCAGGAACGACCCCCATAAAAATTTGATCACAATTAATTCCTTCCTTTGGATTCGTTCTTTGGAATGTAATACGCTTATTGTCAAAGCTCCAATAGGCTTCGGCATTGTCACCACTATTGGTTAATTGAATTACATTTTTAAAATGGGGCTCGCCCGCAAATAAAATAGAATCTTGTTGACTAAATGCAGTCATAAAACTAAATAATGCTGCTACAAAGAGGATTAACTTATTCATATAGATTTATAATATCCGCAAAAGTAATTGCAAGTTTTTTAAAACAACTGACTTTTGTCAGTGAATTTGATTTTATAAAAAAAATGACAAAAAAATGACAGAGTGTAAAAAAATCAAGACCTTTGTTTCAAATTTAAATAATGACCATTATTGCCCCATCACTATTAGCTGCCGACTTTTTACATTTAGGTAATACTTGTGAAATGTTAAATAAGAGTGAAGCGGAATGGTATCATTTGGACGTGATGGATGGCAGCTTTGTCCCTAATATAAGTTTTGGCTTACCCATCATCGAACAAATAAGAAAAGCAACTACTAAGGTTTGCGATGTACATTTAATGATTGTGCATCCTGAAAAATACATTGAAGCTTTTAAAAAAGCTGGGGCAGATATTTTAACTGTGCATTATGAAGCCTGCCCTAATTTATTAGACACCCTTGCGCAAATAAAAGCCCATGGCATGAAAGCGGGTGTTGCCATCAATCCAGACACTGACATTCAAGTTTTAAAAGAATTTATTTCCGAAATTGACCTCGTTTGCGTAATGAGTGTATTCCCTGGTTTCGGTGGACAAAAATTTATTGAAGGCACTTATGAAAAAGTGATCGCATTAAAATTAATCATACAAAATGCAGGCGCAAAAACTTTAATTGAAATTGATGGCGGTGTTACCGAAACTAATGCGGAAGCTTTAGTGAAAGCGGGCGCCGACGTGTTGGTTGCAGGCACCACTGTTTTTAAAGCAGCTGATCCTATCAAGACGATCTCCGCATTGCACAATTATTAATGCGCATCTCCAATTGCGCCCTATTCTGTTGTACTAATTAACCGCTTTCTTAGTTTTTATTAAACGCGTATACTCATTTATTTATAAAGGACGCTTCCCCTTTTAATATACTAAAATGAACAGAATATTATTATTTTAGTAATGCACAATTGTGCGTATTTATTTATTGTTTTTTATATCGCCTTTTTATAAATTGTGTTAGGCAGATTATTTTATACTACTAACCCTTTAAAACTAATCCCATTGAGTGAAGCAATCATCAACCTAGAAACCGTTAACCCTATTGAGTTTTTCGGCGTGAACAACAACAAGTTTGACATTTTAAAAAAGAAATTCCCCTTATTAAAAATTTTATCAAGAGGCACCCAAATAAAACTAAGTGGCGCCCCAGAACAAATTGATTCGGCGAAAGAAAAAATTGAACTCATCATTCAATACATGGAACGCAATGGTCATTTAAGTGAAAATTATTTTGAACAAATTTTAGGCGGAGATGATGCCGAAATTATTGACAATTTTGTAGAACAAAATCCGAATGAAGTATTGGTATTTGGACCTAATGGAAAAACAGTGCGCGCACGGACAGCGAATCAAAAAAAGATGGTGCAAGCTGCTGACAAAAATGATATCGTATTTGCCATTGGACCTGCCGGTACCGGTAAAACCTATACTGCAGTTGCACTTGCAGTGCGTGCTTTAAAAAATAAATTGGTAAAAAAAATTATCCTAACCAGACCCGCTGTTGAAGCCGGAGAAAGTTTGGGATTTTTACCTGGTGATTTAAAAGAAAAAATTGATCCTTATTTACGCCCATTGTACGATGCATTAGATGACATGATTCCCGCAGATAAATTAGGCTACTACATGACCACGCGCACTATTGAAATTGCACCACTTGCCTACATGCGTGGAAGAACTTTGGATAATGCATTTATCATTTTAGATGAATCACAAAACGCCAATGATTTACAAATTAAAATGTTTTTAACGCGTATTGGTTCTAATGCAAAAGCAATTATCACTGGCGATCCTACCCAAGTGGATTTACCGCGTAATCAAAAAAGTGGTTTAGAAAAAGCATCTCGCATTTTACAAAACATTGATGGGATAGCGCATATTCAATTGGATGAAGAGGATGTGGTAAGGCATAAATTAGTAAAAGCAATTATTAAGGCGTAT
The DNA here is from genome assembly GCA_903910765.1 of uncultured Bacteroidota bacterium. Taxonomy (GTDB): domain Bacteria; phylum Bacteroidota; class Bacteroidia; order Chitinophagales; family Chitinophagaceae; genus Sediminibacterium. The sequence goes on along the minus strand of CAIWBA010000171.1, from coordinate 3,369 downwards.
GATAAGGAAAGAGAAAATGAAACAGAAAACTCCTACCACCGCTAATAATTGAGGAAATTAGGCCTAATTTTTACATACATTATATTATTTAATAATATATATGGCACTTATTTTTAATAATCTAATAATTTGTTAACAAAAACATAAATTAAGTAATCAATTTATTTGTTTCTTTGCATCACTTAAACAAACAATTATATGTCAAGTAAAAAATTACTACATTTTCTAGTCGCTATGCTTGTATTACCTGTTTTGACTTTTGCGCAAAACACCACTGGTAGCTTAACTGGAATTGTAAAAGCCGACAATGGTGAAATCCTTGTAGGCGCAACAGTAAGTGTATTACATGTACCTACTGGAACTGTATACAAAGTACAATCAAGAAAAACAGGTGCTTTTGATATTAGCAACATGCAACCTGGTGGACCTTACACTATTTCGGTTTCTTATGTAAACTATCAAACTGAAAAAAGAGATGACATTTATATCAACTTAGGCGATGCTGCTCGTGTAGATGTTGTTTTATACAACAAAGCTGCAAAATTAGCGGACGTTACTGTTAGAGGAACGCGTAATGCATCTGACTTAGCAGTAAGAGGTGGTACACAAACGACTATTGGTCGTGATAAAATTGAAAACTTACCAACCGTAGGTCGTAACATACAAGATTATTTACGCTTTACGCCTTCTGTTAAATTAATAGGTGGTACTGGTGGATTAACTGGTATCTCAATCGCTGGTCAAAACAACCGTTTCAACTCTTTCTATATTGATGGCGCTGTAAACAATGACCAATTCGGTTTAAGTGCAAGTGGAACGAATGGTGGTCAAACTGCAGTAGGTCCTATTTCAATGGATGCGGTTGATCAAATTCAAGTAATGGTTTCTCCATTCGACGCTTCTATTGGTAATTTCACTGGTGGTGGTATCAACGCTACAACAAAAGGTGGAACTAACAATTTAAGTGGAACGGTTTATAATTTTACTCAAAACCAAAACTTAACTGGTAAAACACCAAATGGTGATAAAGCTTTGGCAACAAAATTGAATCCTTTCAGCGCAATCACCAAAGGTGCGAGCGTTGGTGGTGCAATTGTAAAAAATAAATTATTCTTTTTCGTTAACTACGAAAGTATTGAAAGTAATCGTCCACAACCATTTGATCTTGCAGGTTATAAAGGCCCTAGCACTAAAGCTGATATTGACGCTTTAATTTCTACTGTAAAATCAAAATATGGTTATGATATGGGAGGTTATGCTGATAACCCTGAAACAATTAGCTCAAAAAGATTAGCAACTAAATTGGATTGGAATATCAATGCAAATCACCGCTTAAGTGTTTCATATCGTCACTCTGAAGCAAAGGATTATAATACCACTGCATCAAGTTCAACAAGAGTTAACTTTTATAACAATGGTGTTTTGTACCCTAATAAAACAAATTCAGTATCTGCGGAGTTAAGAAGCACTTTCAAAAATGGTGTTAGCAATAAAATGTTATTGACCCTTACTGATGTTACTGATGACAGAAGTCAAATTGGCGCTGCTTTCCCTCGTGTTATCATTTATGATGGAAGTAGTTCAAACCAAATCACTTTTGGTTCTGAAAACTTTTCAGCAGCTAACTTATTAAAGCAAACGAATAAAAATTTCTTAGACTATATCAAATTTAACGTTAACAAACACAGCCTTACTTTAGGTATTGATTACGAGTTGAGCAAATCATATAACGTGTTTATTCGTGATAACTTTGGTACTTATACCTACAACTCTTTACCTGATTTCTTAAATGATAAAGCACCTTTATTCTACTCAAGATCTTTCTCTTTATTGGATAATACTTATGGTGATAATACAAAAGCGGCTGCAAGTTTTTACACAGGTCGTGGAAGTGCCTTTATCAATGACGAAGTAAAAGTAACAGATAATTTAACCATCAACTATGGTATCAGAGGTGATTATACTAAGTTTTTATCTACGCCATTCCAAGATGATTATTTTAACAATAATGCACTCCCTACTTTCCAACTTTACAACTATGATTTAGCGGGTGCTAAAAGTGGTCAAATTAGTGATCCAAAACTTTCTATCTCTCCGCGTTTAGGTTTTACTTATAAAATGCCAGCTGATAGAATCACCATTCGTGGTGGTATCGGTTTATTCACTGGACGTGTTCCATTGGTATGGCCAGGTGGTGTTTACAATAACACAGGCGGAAGTGTAGGTGGTGTTTCTCTTTCATCAACTTCATCTGCTGCAGCATTAGCTACCATCAAATTTAGACCTAGCCCTACGCAACAATACACTGCAAGTGATTTAGGTATCAGTACTGCTTTTGCAAAAGGTCAGGTTGATTTAATTGCAAAAGATTTCCGTTTACCTAAATTATTACGCGCTTCATTAGCGGTGGATAAGAAATTTGATAATAACTGGTCAGTAACTTTTGAAGGAAGTGTGAGCAAAAATATCAATGAGATTTACTACCAAAGAGTGGACATTTTACCTCCAGTAGGTAATTTAGTAGGTCCAGATAATCGTTTCATATATAATGCTGGATCTCAAATAGTATTACCTGCTTATGGTGGATTACCTGCAGGTAAACCATACACTGGTGTTTATGTAATGAAAAACCAACCTTACGATAGTAAAAAAGGATTCGCTGCAAACTTTACAGCTTCAGTGGATAAAGCTTGGGCTGATGGATTCTCATTCAACGCATTCTATACTTATGGAACTGCATTTGTAACGAATGAGCCTACTTCAAGTCAAAACAATAGCCAATGGAGATACATGGAGACTGTAAATGGTCGTAACTATGTGAACAGATCAAGATCTGATTTTGATTTAGGTCACAGAGTAAGCATGTTCGCTGCTAAGAAATTTACTTACTTGAAAGGAAATATGGCTACTACTTTAAGTGTAGTGTATAATGGTCAATCAGGAAGTGCATTTAGCTATGTTTATAGCAATGGTCCAGTTAGAGACCAAGGTGCTACTGAAACTAATGACTTGTTATTTATCCCTACAAAGGATCAATTAACTGCAATGACTTTCATTACACAAACAGGTTATAGCTTAAGCGGTGACGCACAAAAAGCTGCATTCGAAGCTTATATCAGTCAAGATAATTACTTAAGCAAGCACAGAGGTCAATATGCTGAAAGAAATGGTGGAAGATTACCATTCCAAAATGTGGTTGACTTAAAAGTGATGCAAGATTTCTTTGTTAAAGTAAGCGGTAAAAAATACCAATTCCAATTAACTTATGACATCTTCAACTTCTCAAATATGTTGAACAGAGTTTGGGGTCGTACTTACTTCTTAAGCAATGACCAATATGGCTTAGTAAGATATGCGAGTGCAACAAAT
>CAIWBA010000170.1 GCA_903910765.1 uncultured Bacteroidota bacterium | reverse complement strand
CGTTCATGACACACCAGGTGGTGGCATTGTGGTAAGTACATTTGATAGTATTATCAATTGGGCACGCTCCAATTCCTTATGGCCATTATCTTTTGCAACAAGTTGTTGCGGTATCGAAATGATGTCCACCGCTTCAGCCAAGTACGACTTTTCGCGCTTTGGTTTTGAAGTAGCCAGGGCTTCGCCGCGTCAAGCCGATGTAATTATTATTGCAGGTACCATTGTAAATAAGATGGCCCCTGTATTAAAAAGATTATATGATCAAATGGCCGATCCCAAGTATGTAATTGCGATGGGTGCCTGTGCGATTAGTGGTGGTCCATTTTTTTACAACACTTACTCCGTTGTAAAAGGCGCGGATCATATTATTCCTGTAGATGTTTACATTCCTGGATGTCCGCCACGCCCCGAAGCTTTATTGCACTCTTTAATTTCTTTACAAGAAAAAATTAAATTAGGCATGACCCGTGAACAAATCAGAGGAGAATTTAAAGGCTAAGAAATAGGATACCGCATTTGAAAGATGATTTTAAAAATGTAAATCTTTCAAGCGTAGAAAAGTTTTAAACAGCACTTAATTTATAACAATGACCAACGAAGAAATAAAAGAATACATCACTACCCTTGCCCCTGCAGCCACCTTTGATGAAACAGGCGAATGGTTGAACATATTGGTGACTGCTGAAGAATTAAAACCTTTGATGTTAGCATTGCGCAATGGCAAAATGCAAATGAATTATTTGTTTTGCTTAACCTGTGTTGATTTCAAAACACATTTAACCATGGTGTATCACTTATCTGCTACAACACATCGTCAAAGTATCGTGATCAAAGCAAATTTGAATCGCGAACAACCAGTCGTTGAAACTATTTGTGACATTTGGAGAACCGCTGAATTTTTAGAACGTGAAGTTTTTGAAATGTTTGGCGTACATTTTAGCAATCATCCTGATTTAAGAAAATTAATATTGGAGGACGACTTTAAAGGATATCCATTAAGAAAAGATTTTGAAGATCCTATCAACATGATAAAATTATAATAGGCACATGTATAATCAAACCGAAATAATAAAAGATACCAGTGAGTTAGGTGCGGATGGAGAATTAGTCATCAATATGGGACCGCAACATCCTGCAACGCATGGTGTACTTCACTTGGTGGTTACCTTAAATGGAGAGACGATCAAAAAAATTGAGCCGCACTTAGGTTATATCCACCGCTCCATTGAAAAAATGTGCGAGAGTTTAACTTATCGTCAATTTATATATGTGACAAGCCGAATGGATTACTTGTCCTCACATATAAATAATTTAGGCTGCGCTTTATTAGTGGAAAAAGGAATGCAAATTGAAGTTCCAGATCGCGCAAAATATGTACGTGTTATTTTAAGTGAATTAACGCGTATTGCATCCCATGAATTATGGTTGGGAGCTATGGCGATGGACTTAGGTGCTTTTACGCCTTTCTTTTACGCATTTAGAGAAAGAGAAATGATTACGGATATTATGGAAGATACTTGCGGCGCAAGATTGACCATGAATTATATTGTTCCAGGCGGATTAATGTATGACCTGCATCCTGATTTTCAAAAAAAGGTAAAAGCATTCATTACCCAATTCAAATCCAAGGTAACAGAGTACGAAGATTTAGTGACTAACAATGTCATATTCCAAAGCAGAACAAAAGGCGTGGGTATATTAAGTGCGGAAGATGCAATTTCTTATGGTTGCACTGGACCAGTTGCACGTGCTAGTGGGGTAAGCTGCGATATTCGAAAAATTTATCCCTATGAAGTGTATGATAAAGTAGAATTTGATGAAGTATTAGAAACCGCTGGTGATTCCTTTGCACGTTATATGGTGCGTGTAAAAGAAATGAATCAATCTATTCGCATCATTGAACAATTAATTGACAATATTCCAGAAGGCGATTTTGTAGGTAAAACAAAAAATGTGTTGAAATTACCGAAGGGTGAATTTTATACAAGGGTGGAAACTGCCCGAGGTGAATTTGGTGTGTATGTTGTGAGTGAAGGTGGAACCACCCCACACAGAATTAAATTTAGATCCCCTGGGTTTTCAAATTTATCCGTATTAAATCATATTTCTGTTGGAAGTAAGATTGGTGATTTAATGGCGAGCATGGGTACGTTGGATTTAGTGATACCAGATATTGATAGATAATAGAAAGATAGAATTGTTTGTTATATAAAAACAGTAACGCATGTTTAGTTTAGAAGGAATTACAACCAATGTTCAAGATTGGTTATTGATGAAGTTTAATCCCACGATGGCATTGGCTATCGAATGTGTGATTGTAATTTTATTGTCCATTAGTTTATTTGCCATATTAGGTTTAGTACTGGTATTAATGGAGCGAAAAGTTGCAGCGCATATACAAATACGCCTTGGACCGAACCGTGTTGGACCCGGTGGTATGTTTCAAACAGTGGCAGATACTTTAAAATTAATTATGAAGGAAGGGTTAACCCCCGACAAGGCAGATAAATTTTTATTTAACCTCGCTCCTTTTGTCGTAATGATGGTGGGTATGTTATTATTAGCGCCAATTGCTTTTGCAAAAAACTTTCAAATTTGGGATATTAATATTGGGGTACTTTATATAAGTTCCGTTTCCTCTTTATCCGTAATTGGAATTTTAATGGCGGGTTGGGCGAGTAATAATAAATATTCTTTACTAGGTGCCATGCGCAGCGGCGCACAAATTGTGAGTTATGAATTATCTGCAGGCTTTGCCGTGTTAACCATTGTGGTTTTAACAGGTAGTTTGCAAATTTCTGAAATTGTAAATGCGCAACAAAACGGCTGGTGGATTTTCAAAGGTCATATTCCTGCAGTCATTGCATTTGTACTTTACATTATTGCTGTTACTGCCGAAACCAATCGTGCCCCCTTCGATTTAGCAGAAGCAGAATCAGAATTAACCGCAGGTTTTCATACAGAATATTCAGGTATGCGTTTTGCCTTATTCTTTTTAGCAGAATACATCAACATATTTATTGTTTGTGCCATTGGTGCTACTTTATTCTTTGGCGGATGGATGCCTCTGCATATTGGCAACTGGGAAGCCTTCAACCACATCATGGATTATATCCCCTCTTCGGTTTGGTTTATGGGAAAAACATTTTTCCTCATCTTTTTAATTATGTGGTTTAGATGGACCTTTCCAAGATTACGTGTGGATCAATTATTGAATTTAGAATGGAAATATTTATTACCGATAAGTTTGTTCAACCTTTTATTAGTTGCAGTGATTGCAATTTTAGGTTGGCATTTTTAACATAAAATGAATTAGAAATATGTTTTTGAAAGAATATATAACAGATGTTGTAACAGGCGTAACCTCCTTATTAAAAGGTATGCGCAAAACAGGTTATTACTTTACGCATCCCAAAGAAATAATTACTGAGCAATACCCGGACAACCGTGCGACCTTATTAATGTCGGATCGATTTAAGGGTGAAGTAGTGATGCCACATGATGCCAACAACGAACATACTTGTACAGGCTGTACTGCTTGTGAGTTGGCTTGCCCGAATGGAACCATTAAAGTGGTGACCAAATTTGAAACCTCGCCTGAAGGAAAAAAGAAAAAAGCAATTGACACATTAGTATATCGACTTGAATTATGTACGATGTGTAATTTATGTATCGTTGCTTGTCCAAGTGATGCCATTAAAATGGCGCCCAATTTTGAGCACAGTGTATTTGACAGAACCAAATTAACCAAAGTATTAAATCAACCAGGATCTAAAATAAGGGAGGGAATAGAATAATGAATACATCAACTATTATATTTTACGCAATTGCCGCACTCATTTTGGGCGCCGCAATTTTAGCAGTGACCACACTTAAAATATTTCGTTCCGCCATCTGGTTATTATTTTCATTGGTGGGTATTGCCGCACTTTATTTTTGGATGCAGGTGGAGTTTATAGCAGCCATTCAAATTGTAGTTTATGTGGGTGGAATCGTGGTATTAATTATCTTCTCTATTTTCTTAACGCAGCAATCTGGTAAAGAAATGGATAAGCCCGCCAATGGTAAAATGATATTTTCAGCTTTAGCTGCTTTATTCGGAACAGCATTCACTTTTAATTTAATCAGTCATTACGGATTCAATAATATTTCAGCAGCCCCTTTTAATCCCAGTGTGAATGAAATAGGCATGCAAATGTTAAGTACTACTTCACATGGTTTTATTTTGCCGTTTGAAGTGGTAAGTATGCTATTGTTAGCCGCAATGGTGGGTTGTATTGTTATTGCGATGAAACCAACAGAAGCAAATATTGTTCACTTAAACAAAAAGGAGGATTAAACCATGAACGAAGTACCCTTAACCCATATTCTTTTCGTTAGTACCGCTTTATTTTTCATTGGCATGTATGGATTGTTTACGAGAAGAAATTTAATTACCATGCTCATGTCTATTGAGCTCATGTTGAATAGCGTGAATATTAATTTTGTAGCATTTAACAAATACTTGTTCCCTGATAAATTAGATGGTTTGTTTTTTTCTTTATTTATCATCACCATTGCTGCTGCAGAAGCGGCTGTGGCGATTGCCATTATTATTAATTTATATCGTAGTCACCAATCGATTGATGTTGACGATGCCACTGAAATGAAATTTTAATTACTATGTCAAACTACTTATATATACTTTGGATTCCATTATTACCCCTTGCCACATTTGTGTTATTGGGCTTATTTGGACGCAAGTACTTTGCAAAAACTGCAGGTATAATTGGAACTGCCTCCTTACTTACATCAACCATCTTATCTTTTGTTGCGGCGAAACAATACTTTTTTGTGGATGGAAAAGTAAATGGGGTGTATCAAAAAATAATTGCTTTAAAATATACCTGGTTGCAGTTCAGCCCCAATGTATCCATTGATATGGGCATCATCGTGGATCCTATTTCAGTCATGATGTTGATTGTAGTTACATCGGTTTCCTTAATGGTGCATGTATTTAGCTTGGGTTATATGAAAGGCGAAGAAAGATTTGCTACTTATTATGCATTCTTATCTTTATTTACCTTCTCTATGTTGGGTTTAATATTATCGGTTAATATTTTCCAAGTATATATGTTCTGGGAGTTAGTGGGTGTATCCAGCTTTTTATTAATTGGGTATTACTTTAATAAACCATCTGCAGTGGCTGCTTCCAAAAAAGCATTTATTGTAACCCGCTTTGCTGATTTAGGATTTTTGATTGGTATTTTAATTATGGGCTTTTATGGAGGTACTTTAGACATTGGATTATTGATTGAAAAATTAACCTCGGCGCAGTCCCCTGAATTTTTAAGCATCACAAGTGCTAGCTTTTTAGGTGCAAGTATGCTTACTTGGGGTTTAACTTTAATATTTATGGGTGGCGCAGGAAAATCGGCGATGTTCCCTTTGCATATTTGGTTACCAGATGCGATGGAAGGGCCAACACCAGTATCTGCATTAATCCATGCAGCCACCATGGTGGTTGCGGGTGTTTATTTAGTGGCTCGTTTATTTCCTGTGTTTTCCATGGACGAAGCTGCTTTAACGATTGTCACATATGTAGGCGCATTTTCTGCCTTACTTGCAGCAGTGATTGCTTGTACACAAACAGATATTAAACGTGTTCTGGCTTATTCCACGATGTCGCAAATTGGTTACATGATGTTTGCTTTAGGCATTTCAAAAAATGGCGGTGAAGCAGGATTGGGATATATGGCTTCCATGTTTCATTTATTTACCCATGCTTTTTTCAAGAGTTTATTATTCTTAGGTGCAGGTTCGGTAATTCATATGGTACACAGCAATGAAATGAAAGATATGGGTGGCTTAAGAAAATTAATGCCCATTACACATGCTGCTTTTTTAATTGCTTGCTTAGCGATTGCAGGTATCCCTCCTTTTGCAGGATTTTTTAGTAAGGAAGAAATTTTAACGGCTGCCTTCCATGAGAATAAATTGATTTATGGTGTAGCGCTATTTACTGCTGCATTGACAAGCTTTTATATGTTCCGTTTGTATTTTAATATTTTCTGGAGCAAGGATGCCGCAGCAAAAGCGCACCATATTGATGGTCATAATGGTGCACATGCCCATGACAAAGAAAGTCATGGGGAAGGCACTTGGACCATGAAACTCCCATTACTTATATTAACTGCATGTGCAATAGGTGTTGGATTTATTCCTTTCTCTCAATTCATCACTTCCGATGGTTTGG
>CAIWBA010000169.1 GCA_903910765.1 uncultured Bacteroidota bacterium | reverse complement strand
GTTATTTCCGCGCCGGGCTTAGTAAAATTGACTTGACTACCTTAGAAGTGTGGGGCGACGAAAACTACATTACTGAAGAAGGTGTATTTGAAATTAAAACAAAGGATGATGTACAAATAGACAAGGGTAAATATATCGTTCTTTGGAAAAAAGAAGATGGCAAATGGAAACTACATAGAGATTTATCAAACTCTGATCTTCCTTTAGCGACGAAATAATTCAACATCAAATATTTTAGTAAGGGTTTATGAAGTAAAATTCATAGACCCTTTTTATTGGGGGTAAGCCTAGGCTAATTTTGAAGCAGATTTTGTGTTTTCTAAAGGAAAACAGGGGGTAAATCAAGGTCATGAGGTGGAATAAATGAAAACTATCATAAAGGTTTGTTTTCAATCAATTACAAGTAGTAAATTACGAAATAAAAATTGGAGTAGAATGATTTTCGATAGTAGGATTTCACTTTACGGATTTTTTTAGTGCATAAAAATACAAAGGATCAAATGAAGCAAATAAAAATAATACGGAACCTATTTATATTGATAGTTGGAATAGTTATTTGTACCCAGTTTTCATATGCGCAAACAATGCCGCTGTTCCAAAATGAAAATGCACCCATGCATGATCGAATTAATGATCTGCTTTCCAAAATCACGCTGGAAGAAAAAGCAAGCTTACTAATAGCTAGTTCTCCGGGAATACCTAGATTGAATATTGATAAATATTATCATGGCAATGAAGCTTTACATGGTGTGGTACGTCCAGGAAAATTTACCGTCTTCCCGCAAGCAATTGCACTAGCAAGTACTTGGAATCCCGAATTAATGCACCAGGTGGCTAATGCTATTTCTGACGAGGCGCGTGCGCGTTGGAATGAACTAGATCTGGGTAAAAAACAATTGCTGAAATTCAATGACCTCCTGAGTTTTTGGTCTCCAACTATTAATATGGCGCGCGATCCACGATGGGGCCGAACGCCTGAAACCTATGGTGAAGATCCTTATCTCACAGGCGTTTTATCTGTACAATTCATAAAAGGGTTGCAGGGTGATCATTCAAAATATTTGAAAGTGGTATCAACCCCCAAACATTTTGCAGTATATAACCAGGAGGGGAATAGATTCTTGAATAACTCGATTGTCTCTATGCGTATACTCAGAGAATATTATCTGCCTGCTTTTGAAACAAGTATCAAGGAAGGGAAAGCGGCTGCTATTATGACTTCCTATAATGCAATCAATGGAGTGCCGAGCACAGCCAATAACTGGTTGCTTACAAAATTACTTCGTGCCGAATGGGGTTTTCAGGGATACGTTGTATCTGATTGCGGCGCACCTGCACATTTGGTGGATGCGCATCAATATGTAAAAACAAAAGAACTCGCTGCCACGGTAGCAATTAAAGCAGGTTTGGATTTGGAATGCGGAGATGATATTTATACTCAGCCTTTATTGAATGCTTTTAAAATGGGAATGATCACTGAAGCAGATATTGACAGTGCCGCCTATCATGTAATTCGCGCAAGAATGCAATTGGGTTTATTTGATGACCCATCACACAATCCTTATAATACAATCGCCCCCACTGTGGTTGGTTCTGCAAAACACAAGGCATTGGCAGAAGAATCTGCAAGACAAAGTATCGTGTTGCTTAAAAATAAAAATAATATTTTGCCGATAGATCCTAAAAAAATAAAATCTATTGCAGTGGTTGGTATCGATGCTGCCAATAATGAGTTTGGTGATTATAGCGGAGAACCCATTGGTAAACCCGTTTCAATTTTAGAAGGTATTCAAAAAAAACTAGGTGCAACAGTTAAGGTCAATTATGCGCCATGGAAAGCAGTGAATGGATTAGAAGGATATCAACTCATCTCAAAAGATTTTTTACCCGGCGGTTTACAAGCAGAATATTTCACGAATCTTAATTTACTCGGCGAATCAAAAAAACGCATGGAGGAAGTGATTAATTTTGAACCTTCCAATCAGGCACCTGATGCATTTGCACCTACAACCCCTGTTTCTGTTAGATGGAAGGGTAAATTACGTCCTACAGTTTCAGGAAAATACAGTCTTGGATTTTTGACAAAAGATGGATCTCGATTATACTTAAATGGAAAAATACTTATTGATTCATGGAGAAGAAAATCATTGGTTTCAGATTTTGTTGAGGTAACATTGGAAGCAGGAAAGGAATACGACATACAAGCCGAATATTTTAATTACCGCAAACCTATTGTTGCCAAACTTTTCTGGAAAACGCCCAACGAAGAAAAAAATTATACAGACCTATTTGCAGAATCTATTGCATGCGCAAAAAAATCAGATGTCACCGTTGCAGTTATTGGCGTAAATAAATTCTTTGCACGTGAAGGTCAGGATGGGGAGAGTATTAAATTATCTAAAGACCAAGAAGTATTTATTCAACAAATTTATGCAGCTAATCCTAAAACTGTGGTGGTATTGGTTGATGGCAATTCACTTGCAATCAATTGGATCAATGAACATGTGCCCGGTATTATAGATGCCTGGTATTCCGGCCAGGAAGGAGGCACTGCCGTCGCTGATGTTTTATTTGGCGATTATAATCCTGCAGGCAGATCAACACTTACTTTTTATAACGGTCTCGAAGATTTGCCTCCGTTTGGTG
>CAIWBA010000168.1 GCA_903910765.1 uncultured Bacteroidota bacterium | reverse complement strand
TTAGTATTTCGAACGCAAAAATGGCGCCAGCCAAGGGTGTTCCAAACACCGCAGCAAATCCACTACTAATGCCAATGATTAATATTGTTTTTCGTTCCGCTGCATTTAACTTAAATAATCCAGTAAACTGATCTGCAATCGTCCCACCCATTTGTACAGCAGTACCTTCCCTGCCTGCAGATCCGCCTGCTATATGTGTTAGCAGGGTACTCAAAAAAACCATTGGCGCCATTTTAAAAGGAATGCTTTTTGATGCCCCATCTTTTTCTAATGACTGGTGCGTTTCAATGATTAAGTTATTTCCTTTATTCGCTGCTTCTCCATAATAGTAATATACTAGGCCAATCATCAAACCTGCAATTGGTAAAAAGTTTACGACCCAAATATGTTTCATTCGAAACAGGGTTACATAATCTAAAGATTGTAAAAAAAATGCAGTAGCCGATCCTACGATACCGCCAACAAGAATATAAATGGCGATCCATTTAAGTAATTTGATTGTATTGTTTTTAAAATTAGTTAGCATCATTTTCAAAAAGAATCTTTATAAAATTTAATTACTGCTATAGCAGCTGTGCACTATTACTCCGTTTTTTTATTCACCCTTTTTTTACTTAACATATATATCGCGATGATCACCCAAATCACATTCACAAACATAGAAGGGTAGGCTTTGTGATAATAGGTGTTTACCACAAAAAATATCCCCCCTATAATGTTGGCTGATACGTATATAACACTGGAGGCTGATAATCTTCCAGTGATATTTAGGGCATAGGAGCCGACAATTAGGACCGAGGCAATCCAACCCATCATTTCAATAAGTATGTTCATGTAATAAAAATAAGTCAAATAGCCTTAAATGGGGGTATTAATTGCTGTTGAAACTTCCTACTAAATCCAAAATATTGTCTAATTTTAATCTTGTATGGAAAAATCTTATAAAAAATTATTAGAGAATAATAAGAAATGGGTAGCAGATCAATTGGCCATAGAACCCAACTATTTCGAAAAATTAGCCAACAGCCAAAATCCGGAATACTTATGGATAGGTTGTTCTGATAGTCGCGTTCCTGCAAATCAAATTACCGGTACGCTACCTGGAGATATCTTTGTTCACCGCAATATTGCGAACATGGTCATTCATAGCGATATGAATATGTTAAGTGTTTTGTCCTATGCGGTGGAAGTTTTAAAAGTGAAACACGTCATTGTTTGCGGACACTATGGTTGCGGCGGCGTATTGGCGGCGATGGAAAATAAACAGTTTGGCTTAATTGATAATTGGCTTAGACATATCAAGGATGTTTACCGCTTACATTTTAAAGAACTAGATGCTTTAACAGATAAAAAACTTAGAGCCGACCGATTGGTTGAATTAAATGTGATTGAACAGGTACAAGATTTAGGTAAAACATCTATCGTTCAAAATGCCTGGAAACGAGAACAGCCTTTACATTTACATGGTTGGGTGTATGATGTGAAAGATGGTATCATCAAAGACCTAGATGTTAATTTTAAAGGCACCAATGATTTACACAGTGTTTTCCATTTAGATTAATCTTATTTATTAGATTAAAACTAAAGGGCGCTCCGATTTATCGGAGCGCCCTTTAGTTTTAATTTTCAAGCCATCATTTATAGGATAAGCATGCTTTGACTAAAAAATAAGCAAATAGAGTAAGGTTAAAATATTTTCATAATTATTTGATAAACAATTGTTTATAAATTTTTACCTCTGTTTTGGAATAGTTAATATTAAGTTCACTTTGTGGTAACATTCTGGTAACATTGAAATGTAATATTTGCACAATAAATAATTACATCGTGAAAAGGTTATTACTCTTAATTTGTTTCGTAGGATTTGCAATTATATCTCAAGCGCAAAAAGCTAAAATCACTGGTAAAATTACTAGTGTAAAAAATGAATCCCTAATCGGGGTTTCGTTAACCTTAAAATCTGACAAAACGCAAGTATCAAAGACAGATGTAGAAGGTAGATATAGCTTTACAATAGATGTAAATAAAAAATACACACTTACATTATCTTATGTAGGGTATCAATCAAAATCAATTGCTGATTTGGTTGCGACAAAAGAAGGGGAAGAGGTTTTATTGGACGTATTACTTGATGAAACTGGGGCTAGATT
>CAIWBA010000167.1 GCA_903910765.1 uncultured Bacteroidota bacterium | reverse complement strand
AGTATTCGACTCCCAAGGATTTAATACAGTCACTTTGCGACCTTTGAATATGGAGTAGAAGAAATTAATCAAGAATAAAATTTGCGTTGCAAATACAATCATCGCGATGGTACTAATGAAACGATTTAATTCAGCAAATTGTTTAAAACTTTCCCAAATGCTAAAATCAAAATAACGACGTGGCATACCTGCTAAACCTTGGTAATGCATTGGCCAGAAAATTAAATAAGCGCCGGCCATAGTAATCCAAAAGTGAATATACCCCAATGAATTATTTAAATAGCGACCATACATTTTAGGGAACCAGTGGTACACACCAGCAAACATTCCAAACATACTTGCCACACCCATTACAATATGGAAATGCGCAACTACAAAATAACTATCGTGTAAATAAATATCTAATGCAGCGTTACCCAACCAAATACCTGTTAAACCACCAGAGATAAATAAGCTCACAAAACCAATCGCAAATAACATCGCTGGTGTGAAACGAATATTTCCTCTCCATAAAGTAGTTAACCAGTTAAATACTTTGATCGCAGAAGGTACCGCAATTAATAAAGTTAATAATACAAACACCGATCCCAACAATGGATTTAATCCTGTTACGAACATATGGTGCGCCCAAACCAAGAAGGCCAAAATTGCAATTGCAAATAAAGAACCCAACATCGCCATGTAACCAAAAATTGGCTTGCGTGAATTTACGGACATGATTTCAGAAACCATACCCATGGCTGGTAATAAGATAATGTATACCTCAGGGTGACCTAAGAACCAGAATAAGTGTTGGAATAAAATAGCAGATCCACCTTCGTTTGATAATGCACCTACGCCATTTACATAAATATCAGACAAGTAAAAACTAGTACCGAAGTTTCTGTCAAAAATTAATAAAATCATACCAGACAATAATACAGGAAATGATAATACCCCTAATACTGCGGTGAAGAATAAAGCCCAGATGGTTAACGGCAAACGCGTCATGCTCATTCCTTTGGTACGCATGTTTAATATAGTCGTGATATAATTTAAACCACCCAATAAAGAAGACACAACGAATAAAGCCATTGCGATAATCCATAAGTCCATACCCGTTTTAGAACCAGGGGAAGCATCATGCAATGCAGACAAAGGAGGATATGCTGTCCAACCACCACTGAATGGCCCTGTTTCTACAAACAAGGATGACAACATCACAATACTCGCTATAAAAAAGAACCAGTAAGATAACATGTTCATGAATGGGGAAGCCATATCACGTGCACCTACTTGTAATGGAATTAAGAAGTTTGCAAAAGTACCACTCAAGCCCGCAGTTAATACAAAGAATACCAATACCGTACCGTGTGTAGTTACTAAAGCATAATAAGCTTCAGGTGTAATTTGACCACCTTTTGCCCATTTACCTAAGATAGATTCTAACCAAGGAAAACTAGCATCAGGATATCCTAACTGCAAACGGAAAAGTACGCTCATTAAACCACCTAGTACCGCCCAAACCATACCCGTGATCAAGAATTGCTTCGCGATCATTTTATGGTCTTGACTAAATACATATTTAGTTAAGAATGTATCATGGTGTTCGTGATGACCGTGATCATCATGTCCGTGACCTTCATGTAATGCTGCTTCGTGACTCATACCTTTT
>CAIWBA010000166.1 GCA_903910765.1 uncultured Bacteroidota bacterium | reverse complement strand
TGCAGTGGTCATAAAAATTTCAAGCATTTCCTTTGCTAATTCAATGGGCACATATCTCGCAGGGATACAAATTACATTCGCATCATTGTGAGATCGTGTAAATTCGGTTACCTCGGCTCTCCAACACAAACCCGCTCTAATCCCTTCATGTTTATTGGCTGTCATTGCAACGCCATTCGCTGTGCCACAGAACAAGATGCCAAATGCTGCTTCTCCGGTTTCAACACTTGTGGCTGTTGGATGTGCAAAGTCAGGATAATCAACGGAATCCGTGGTATAGGTCCCAAAATCCTTTGTCGTGTATCCTTTTTCCTGCAACCAAGTAATAATTTCATTTTTATATTGCACCCCTGCATGGTCAGCGCCTAATGCAATAGGTTTTGAAGCATCAAACATGTATGGCATAAAACTTATTTAATTATTTTAAATTATTGGATTGCTTATTTTAATCCCACTCCTCGTCTTCCGATTTTTTTACTGACTTATGTGCCCATCTTGAAACAAAAATACTAAACTCAAAAAGGGTATATAATGGTATGAAAACAATCAATTGACTATACCAATCAGGACTTGGTGTAATAAATGCAGCAACAATTAAAATGATGACTGCTGCGTATTTACGTGTGGTTGATAAAAATTTAGGCGTAATAATACCAATCTTAGTTAATAAAAACACAATGACGGGTAACTCAAATGCAATACCACATCCCAATATTAAGTTGGTTAAATTATCGAGGTAGTCAGCAAAAGTAGGAATCGTGGTGATGACACCTCTGGTCCCTAATTGGAAGCTGGCTAAAAAATTAAAAGTAAATGGACCTAACACAAAAAAACCAAATGCGGCACCCAAAAAGAAAAAGAAGGAAACCCAGAAAATCATGAACCTTGTATTCTTCAATTCCTTTTCCTTCAATGCTGGTTTTATGAAAGCCCAAATTTGATAAAAAACAAAGGGGAATGCAATAATGATACCCCCAACAAAGGCCATGCTAATACTACTTAAAAATTGTCCGCCAAACGTGGTGCTTTGCATGGAAACTTTTACGGGAGGCATACATAGGGAATCACCTAAATGTAAAAAGTGGCTTAAGTTGCAAAATGCACGGTAAGTAATAAAATCAGGATTAATGGGCCCTGTAATCACATTGTCCATGATCCAGTCCCGGTAAAAAAATAATACCAAGGAGGCAATCAATATGGCAGATAAAGAGCGAACAATCGTACCTCTTAAAACTTCCAGATGATCAATGAAAGTCATCTCTGAATTATCGCTGTTGCTAAAACGGTCAAATAGTGCCATAGGTCAATTACAATGAGGGCTAAAGTTAAGGTTTAATAGGGAAAATGGAAGGCCAAAACTGAAAAATAATACTAGTGTATTTTAATTTTTACCTTTTCTATTCGGGTATCGCTTACCGCCAATATTTCAGCATCAAAATGGCTTAAATGTATCACCTGCCTTAGCTTGGGAATGGCCTCGTTTTTGTGGATCAAATAACCGCTTAGGGTTTCGGCGCTGTCTGCCGAGAAGTCTATACCATATTTTTCATATAGGTAGTCAAGTTCCAGGCGGCCACTAAAAACATATTCGGTATCTGATAATTTTTTCTCTAAAAATTCTTGCTCATCATATTCGTCATCAATTTCTCCAAATATCTCTTCTAATACATCCTCCATAGTAACAATACCTGCAGTACCCCCAAATTCATCCACCACCCACGCTATGCTTTTGCGCTTTTTGGAAAATAAGTTGATTAAATCTGCGGCATTCATACTTTCCGGAACCAAGGGTATGGTGTGAATGATGCTTGCAATGGTGGTCGGCTTTTTAAATAAGTCTAACTGGTGCACATATCCCACAATCGTATCTAAAGTATCATCGTATACAATCAACTTACTTAATTTTGTTTCCATAAAAATTTCAGTAAGTGATTCGATGCTGGTTTGTAAATCAACACCTACAATTTCTGTACGAGGTACCAAACATTCTCTAATTTTTATATCAGGCAGACTTAGTGCGTTTTCAAACAAATCGGTATTTAATTCCTGTTGTTCTTTTTGGTCCTTTGATTGTTGTACGAAATGCGCCAAATCAACTTTCGTGAATGCTTCTTTTTTATTGACCAATCTTACTTGAAATAAATTACGTAAAACCCATTGTGCTAGGTTTACAAGCAATAGAGTAAGGGGTCTGAATAAAATATGAAAAAAATTAGCAAGGGGTGCAAATGTATTGATCATAGCGGCTGCCCTTGCTTTAAATATTGCCTTTGGACCCAACTCGCCAATCAATAAAATGACAAGTGTTGATAGTATGGTGTTCCCTAATAAAACAGAATATTTGCCAATGGCAACATGATTCCATATAAGTTCATCGAGTAATTCTTCAAATAATATTCCGAACACAACTAAGGAAATATTCAACCCTACCAAACAAGTACCTATAAATTGGGTAGGTTCCTCCAAAAATTTGGCAATAATTTTACCAGATCGGCCGCCTTGTTTTTTCTTAAGTTCTAAGCTTAAACGATTCGCGCTTACAAATCCTATTTCATATCCTGAAAAGAATCCAATGAGTGCAAGGGAAGCGATAATAGCGAATAACATAACAAATTTGTTTACTAGTACTCTGGTAATTTTGGTTTGGTTTCCACAATACCTTCAATTTGTTCCATGATTTCTGGCGTCAATAATGCGGCTGTATCCAGTGCAGTTAAATTATCTAAAAGTTGCGCCTTACTTGTTGCCCCTAAAATAGCGGTGGTAACATTTGGATTTTTGATACACCATGCAATACTTAATGATGCTGTGCTTACCTTAAGTGCTTTGGCAATGGCGCCCAATTGTTGCACTTTATTAATTTTTTCTTGCATCAACCAACGGTCTCTTAACCACTCAAAACCTTCTATTTGAAATCTGGATCCTTCGGGTATGCCATCGTTGTATTTGCCTGTTAGTAATCCTGCTGCTAATGGGCTCCAAATGGTAGTACCTAATCCTACATTTTTATATATTTCCAGATATTCTGCGTCCACTTTGTTACGCTCAAATAAATTATACTGTGGTTGTTCCATTGCTGGTCCAATTAATCGATAGGCTTCGGCAATTCGGTGTGCTTCCATAATTTCAACACCGCTCCATTCACTGGTTCCCCAATATAAAATTTTACCTTGTTGTATTAAAGTGTTCATAGTTTGAACGACTTCGGCAATCGGCATTTTTTTATCTGGGCGATGACAAAAGTATAAATCCAAATAATCGGTTTGTAATCTTTGTAATGCTTCATGACAAGCCTCGGTTAAATGCTTTCTACTTAAACCTGTTTGATTCGGTTTATTTTCCTTTCCTCTCCAACCAAAGTATGCTTTGGATGAAAGTACGATTGAGGTTCGATCCCAGTTTTTTTTACTTAAAACGCGCCCCATCATTTTTTCACTTTCTCCTGCAGCATACACTTCTGCATTATCAAAAAAATTAATGCCTTGTTCGTAAGCAATACCCATGAGCTCGTCGGCTACTTTATCGTCAATTTGTTTGTGAAAGGTTACCCAGCTACCAAAGCTTAATGTACTTAATTGTAACCCGGTTTTACCCATGTATCTGTATTCCATCTTTTATTTATTTAGGGTTTATTCCACTGCTATCACTAATGATGGCAAAACTGTTGGATTGTGGCTTGAATATGTGAATATCGGTTAAATTTTGGTTGGCTTCAAATCCCTTACCATAAATTTTTGCAATTGGGTTGTGTTGTTTAACAATCACATCCTTATCGGTATGAAAGGAGTTGGTGTTTTGGTCCCAATACATTTCCTCAGACCATAAAGTGTCGCCTAAAATATTATAAACCACTACATGGTCACGTAAAAAAACTTTATTTTCGGTTTCAATGTAATTGGCATAATTGGCAGTTAGCTTGCTTTCGACAACTAGGCTGTCTTTGTAAAAATCAACTTTTAAAGTCGCGGGGAATTCAATCATTTTACCACTATCTAATAAATATTTATTCATCAGCGGCGCCATTAATTTTGCAGTAACTTTTCCATCATTGCTAATATAAATCGCTACATCTTTCCCAACATCAATGCCTCCTGCTTTTGAACCCAAAGCCTTTACTTCATTTACATTGTTTTCGCAAGCAGTAAAAAAAATGCAGCTACTTACACAAGCAACTGCTATTTTTAAATAGATATGTGCAGTAAGATTAGTCATATTTTCTTTTGTTGAACCAAATATCACTTAAGCTATATCCCAAAGTAAATTGTATAAAACTTTCATTAAAATTATTCACGCTTGTTCCTCTTTTACCAAACTGCATTGCTAAGTTGATCAAAGTAAATTGATAGTCATAGGAGCGATATTTTCTAATGGGTAATCCCATACCTAAAGTAACGCCTGAAACTTTTAAACCGTTATTGTCAATGTTGGCATAATCCTTACCATTAAAAAATCCCACACGATAAGTAACTGTTGACCAATAACTTTCATAATTATTCGGATTAGGACAATACTGACCGCCTAGTCGCATCATCCATGAGTTTGAAAGAATATCTTTTTGTCCATAAAATGAATAATTATCTTTCCATGCAGCTCCGCTGTATTCAAGTCCAATTACCCAATTATCATAAATAGCTCTAGGGCTAAGTTCTTTTTTATGAAATGCAATACCAATACTGTAAACACCAGGAACTTTTATATTTCCACCTAAGTTGGCTTGCGATGATACAGTATCTAAAGGCGAATCAGAAGTGGAAGTATATACCCCGGTTGATCTAAGGATATCTTGTTTGCCATACAATTTTTGATCTAAATTATAGGTGGCACCAAAGCTAATGCTGTATTCGGTTTTCTCGCTTGGAATTTTATGTGCAATCGTTTTAATTGCAAACTCACCTTGTATACCCGTATTTAAAAATAAGCCTGAATAAATGGTATTGGTACTAGACAAAGATTGATAATAATGGGTTGAATCGATATTATATAAAAATGATTTTCTGGTTTCAATATTTTTACGTCCAAAATTAACACCAGTGTTAAAGCCAAAACTGATATGCTTCCATGACTTACCTATTCCCAAAAATATTTGGTTTAAACCGCCATCCCCTTTATAATTATTAAGAATTGAATCCCCTGTTGTAGCTAAATGACTAATCTCATTTACAGAATAATTGATTTGGGAAAGGGGCCTTAATCCAAATGCCATCCCTATTTTTTTTGCTTTATTGATGGGCACCCCAATTGCCAAGTAATTAGGTGACATATAGTTTGACTTTTCTCTCCCAACTGGGTTTGCTCTTTTTAAAGTATAACTATTGATATTAATCCCTAAATCAAAAGTGGTTAAATAAATACTTCCATAGCTGGCTGGGTTACTAAAATTTACACTTTGACCATAGTTGCCGTTCATACTGCTGGTATATGCAGTTGTAAAACCACCCATTCCTTGACTAGCCGCATTTTGGTTATTGAATACCTCATTTCCTAATCCATATCTGGAAAAGGGAGAATTAATTTGAGCCTGAGTGGGGGTTAAGAAACACACTAAACCTAGGATAGGGATTAACCTAATTATTTTTTTCGCAGATAGCATAAAGTCCTTTAAATATTAAATTTTGGTCGGCAAATATCCTCTTTTTTATGTGAGGTACAAAATAACTAATATCGCCGCCGGTTAATAGCACGTTAAAGTTCCCATATTTATCGGCATATGCGGCAATTATTCCATCAATTTCGGCTGCCATACCTAAAATCACCCCACTTAAAAGGTTGGTTTTAGTGTCATAACCGACCAAGCT
>CAIWBA010000165.1 GCA_903910765.1 uncultured Bacteroidota bacterium | reverse complement strand
CCTTGTAACAAACGTAGAATTAATACTAAAATAGGCGCAGCCCATCCAATAGTTGCATAGCCTGGAACGAGTCCAATGGCAAAAGTGGACCCACCCATGATCACTAAGGTCAATAAAAAAGTGTGTTTACGCCCAATCAAATCACCTAATCTTCCAAAAACCAATGCCCCAAAGGGTCGAACAATAAAACCGGCTGCAAATATGGCCAAAGTGCTTAATAATGCTGCGGTTCCTGCATCTGCAGGGAAAAATTGTTTTGAAATGATGGTAGCCAACATCCCAAATATGTAAAAATCATACCATTCAATTAAGGTCCCTACCGAGGATGCGCCAATCACAAAAGCGATACTACTTTGCTTTTTATCTTGAATCATAAATTAAGTTGTTTTCGAGTGAATATTCAAGTTAATAATTTAAACTGAAAAATGTAAATTTGGGTATCATTATTTATTCAACGATTCGCTATGAGCTACCCTTACCAAATTAAAAATTTAGACGACTACCACGAAGCCTATAAAAAAAGTATCGAACAACCTGAAAAATTTTGGGGTGAAATTGCCGAACATTTTACCTGGCGAAAAAAATGGGATACCGTTTCTGAATGGAATTTTAAGGAGCCAAAAATTGAATGGTTCAAAGGCGGGAAATTAAATATTACCGAAAATTGTATTGATCGGCATCTTGAAAAAAAGGGAGATACACCTGCATTAATTTGGGAACCAAATGATCCAGAGGAACACCACCGCATTATTACTTACAAGCAACTACATTTAAAGGTTTGCCAATTTGCACAAGTTCTTTATAATAATGGTGTAAAAAAAGGCGACCGTGTTTGTATTTACATGGGCATGATCCCTGAACTAGCCATTGCCGTATTGGCTTGCGCGCGGATTGGCGCTATTCATAGTGTTATTTTTGGTGGTTTTTCGGCGCAAAGTATTGCGGACAGATTAGAAGATGCACAAGCTGAATTTATTATCACCTGCGACGGCGCTTATCGCGGTGCAAAAGATATTCCATTAAAGTCCGTTATTGATGATGCGTTAATCGGAAATAAAACAATGAAACGCGTCATTGTTTGCACACGTACTCGAACAGCAGTGTCCATGTTAAAAGGACGTGATGTTTGGTGGGAGGATGAAATTAAAAAAGTAGAGTCACAAGGCATCACTCATGTGGATGCTGCTGAGATGGATGCAGAAGATCCTTTGTTTATTTTATACACTTCTGGTTCCACTGGAAAACCAAAAGGCGTAGTGCATAGTGTTGCTGGATATATGGTGTACACTAATTATACTTTTGTAAATGTTTTTCAATACCAACCCAACGATATCTTCTTTTGTACTGCAGATATCGGATGGATTACGGGACATAGCTATATTGTTTATGCGCCGTTAAGTGCAGGGGGTACTTCCTTAATGTTTGAAGGGATTCCTACTTTCCCAGATGCTGGAAGATTCTGGGATATCATTGATAAGTTCAAAGTAAATATTTTGTATACCGCGCCCACAGCAATTCGTTCCTTAATGGGATTTGGATTAGGTCCTGTGCAAGGACATGATTTAAGTAGCTTGAAAGTATTAGGTACCGTTGGCGAACCTATCAACGAGGAAGCATGGCATTGGTATGACGAACATATCGGAAAGAAAAAATGTCCCATTGTTGACACTTGGTGGCAAACAGAAACTGGCGGTATTATGATTTCCAATATGGCAGGCATTACCCCAGGAAAACCAGGCTGGGCAACCTATCCACTACCAGGTGTAAAAACAATATTGGTCGATGATAAAGGTGCAGAAGTAACAAATTTGGAAGATGGTTTATACCGTGGTAATTTATGTATCACACAACCATGGCCTGCCACTTTGAGAACCACTTATGGCGATCATGAAAGATGCAGAACCAATTATTTTGCTACCTATGAAAATTTATATTTCACAGGAGACGGCGCATTAAAAAACGAACTAGGCCAAATTAGAATCACAGGTCGTGTGGATGATGTATTAAATGTAAGTGGGCACAGGATAGGAACTGCCGAAGTGGAGAATGCAATTAATATGCACGCAGGTGTTGTAGAAAGTGCAGTAGTGGGTTATCCGCATGATATTAAAGGACAAGGAATTTACGCTTATGTAATTTATACAGGCTCACATGGACAGGACACCCATGGCACGGCGGATATGGTAAGAAAAGATATTTTACAAACAGTGACGAGAATCATTGGGCCTATTGCAAAGCCAGATAAAATTCAATTTGTATCAGGACTTCCTAAAACACGTTCCGGAAAAATTATGCGTCGCATTCTTCGCAAGGTTGCCGAAGGTGAATTGAAAAGTTTAGGAGACACTTCCACACTATTAGATCCAGCAGTGGTGGATGAAATAGTAAAAGGGGTGTTATAACCAAATGCTTTTGCCAGATAAATGTCAAGGCTTGCAAAAACATCCTATCGCTCTCCGTTGTGAATGACGCTAAAAACAAGATTATTCATCTAAAAATTGCGAACTCGCTTCGCTCAAACACACAATTTTTTTTACGATGTATAATCTTATTTTCTTTACGCTATTCACAAATGTTCGCGACTAGCATATTTTTTTCAAGCCCTATTTATAAGCTGCAATTCAATTAATTTATTTGGCAATAAAATTATTGCTCCATTAAGTTTTTTAATTTTTTTGACAGGAAGAATAAGATGATGGAAGCAACACCGGCCATCCCAACAAAAAACATAAAGAATTCGTGTAGGTTGGTAATTTGATAACCAATAAAGGAAGTTATTTTTCCATTTTCAGGATACAGTGCACTAAATACACCTGCTAATTTATTAGCAAAGGCATTTGCTGTAAACCATACTGCCATTAGTAAAGAGCCGAATTTCAATGGTGCTAATTTATTCACCAAGGACAAGCCAATCGGTGACAAACAAAGCTCCCCAAAAGTGTGTAGCATATACATACCTATCAACCAT
>CAIWBA010000164.1 GCA_903910765.1 uncultured Bacteroidota bacterium | reverse complement strand
ATAAAGTAAGGAGTAATATAATTAAAAATCAAAGTGTCATGAATGGATTTTGGTAATCTTGGTTTTATTGCAACTGCGGTGTCTGCACTTTTATCTAATCTAGTGGCGTCACCATGTTGCTGACTATAGTATACAATATTTTTATTTTCTGGATCAACTTGCGAAACACAGCCATCACCTCCATCCCATGGATCAATCCATACATATTTCCAAGGGTCACTAAATTTGGTATTTAATTCTTTTGCAGGTCCATATACCGTTGCATCGTCCTGTGTTCCACCATATATCGTGTAATTAGATGCATCAATAGTAATATCATAAAATTCCCCAGTAGGTATATTATTATAATGCATCCAGGTTAGCCCCTTGTCCATGGAAACATATAATCCGCCATCATTACCAAGGGCAAGATGATTCGGGTTATTCGGATTGATCCAAAGTTCACTTTGATCTAAATGTAAACCCTGTGCTATGCTGGGTGTCATACGATTTACGTTGCCGCCAATAAATGTAAATGTTTTACCACCATCCATACTATGCGCTAATCTAATACCTAAGCAAAAAATTTCTTCATCGTTTTTGGGATTCACATATACATTAGTGAAGTACCAACCATATGCAGAAAATATTTTAAAAGGGCTTGTATGTGTTTTATTCCAGGTGAGTCCGCCGTCTTCCGTTTTATAAAGTTCAGCAGCTTGGTTTTTGGGATTATTAAGATTATCCACCAATGCATATGCCTTATTTGGATTTGTAAATGAAACCGACACGCCAATTCTTCCAACATTAGGCCCTGTAGGTAATCCATTCTTGCAAGGGGTCCAAGTTTTACCACCGTCCTTACTTTTATATATACCACTATTTTCACCGCTAATACCCGGATAAACTTCCCATAGGGAAGCATACATTATTTTTGGATTGCTTGGTGATATCACAATATCATTGGCGCCCGTTAATTCATTTTTATATAATACATGCTCCCATGTTTTTCCTCCATCAATCGTTCTATAAATTCCTCTATTTTTATTTTTAGTCCATAAGTGACCTAATACAGAAACTACAACAATATTTGGATTGGTTGGATCAACTGCAATCTCGGCAATCGACCAAGAATCTTCTAGCCCTATATGTTCCCATGTTTTTCCGGCATCCTTAGATCGATACATACCTGTTCCAGGTAATGTATAGTTTCTTGGTTTCTTAAGATGTTCCCCCGTTCCCAGATAAAGTATATTCGGATTAGAGGGTGCAATCGCAAAATCACCAATGCTAAAACCCGCTTGATCTTCAAAAATTGATTTCCAACTTATTCCATTATTCTCTGTTTTCCATAATCCGCCCGAACCAAAACCAACATACATGGTTCCCGGATGTGCTGTATCTACTTGTACTACATCTGCTCTTGCACTATTTAAAGTAGGGCCTAATGATATCCAATTTAAATTGAATTTACTTTCTTCTTTCATTTCTTTATAGGTTCGAAATGAATTTATAAGTGGTGATGGTGTTTGTTGTCCATGAACAAATAAAGTAACTCCAAAAAAAACCCCAATCGTAGTAATTATAAATTTAGCTTTCATTAAATTATTTTAATTGAAATAAATTAACCATTCAACCCCAAACATACTTTTAAATTTTTAATAAACTTTAAGTTACAATTATAGTATATTTATATTGCTAAAATAAATAGTATGAAAAAAACTTTATTACTCCCTGTTTTCTTTTTTGCTTTACTAATTTCTTTTGCGCCATTAATGGCACAACCTAATGCAAAGGACTCATTATCAATTCCTAAAGAGGAAAAGTCGGTTACCCATCATTCAGTTACCATTGATGGTAAGATAATAAACTACACCGCAACAGCAGGAGCGCTCATTTTAAGAAATGACCAAGACGAACCTATTGCATTTTATGGTTATACAGCTTATACAAAAGATGGAACCGCTGACTTAAGTAAACGAACCATTACTTTTTCTTATAATGGGGGTCCAGGATCTTCCTCTATGTGGTTGCATATGGGGGTAATGGGACCCAAACGTGTTATTGTTAATGATCCTAATGACAATGGTCCTGCGCCCTATAAAATAGAAGACAATCAATTTTCAATTTTGGACGTTAGT
>CAIWBA010000163.1 GCA_903910765.1 uncultured Bacteroidota bacterium | reverse complement strand
CTTGTTTGAATCACTTCTCCGTCGGCCAATGGATCACTATAGGGCATCCCCAGCTCAATGATATTTGCACCATTTTCTTGCAAGCTTTCCATGATCTGTAATGTACTATTCAAATTAGGATATCCTGCCGTACAATATACATTCAATATGCGCTTTGATTGCGCTTTAAATAAATTTTCTAATCTTGACATACTTTATATTTTCATTTAAGATTTTCTTAGTTCAATTTCTGTTCTAAAAATTTCCTATTTTTTATTTTATTAAAACCCTTATTCAATTACTAGTATAATTAAATGAGTAATTACAAATGCTCCATATAGGTTGCCAAATCCTTATCACCTCTTCCACTTAAACAAACAACTACCACATCAGTTGGTTTTAAACCTAATTTAGGCAATACCGAAAAGGCATGCGCAGTCTCCAATGCAGGTATAATGCCTTCAATTTGTGAAATGTGAAACGCGGAAGCCAACGCTTCTTCATCTGTTGCACTTAAAAAAGTACCTCGCTTACTTTCATACAAAAATGCATGCAATGGACCAATACCTGGGTAATCCAATCCTGCTGAAATACTATGTGGCTCTACCACCTGGCCATCACTGGTTTGCATCACAATACTTTTACTGCCATGCAAAATACCATGCGTTCCTAACTGTGTAGTAGCAGCACTTAATCCTGAATGAACCCCATGCCCAGCTGCTTCAACAGCGACCAATGCAACAGTAGGTTCATTTAAAAAATGATAAAATGCACCAGCAGCATTACTACCACCCCCAACACAGGCAACCACATGCGTAGGTAATTCATTGCCTAATTTTTCCTTTAACTGTAAGCGCATTTCTTTACTAATCACACTTTGAAAACGAGCAACCATATCCGGATAAGGATGTGGCCCTACAACGCTACCAATAATATAATGCGTTTCATTAGGCTCATTAATCCAAGCACGTATTGCTTCATTGGTCGCATCCTTCAATGTTTTACTTCCGCTTGTGGCGGGCACCACTGTTGCACCTAGCATTTTCATTCTTGCTACATTGGGCGCTTGTCTTTCGATATCTTTTTCCCCCATGTACACCACACATTCCATACCCTTCAATGCACAAACTGTTGCAGTGGCTACACCATGTTGTCCAGCACCTGTTTCAGCAATAATTTTTGTTTTCCCTAATCTTTTGGCTAACACAATTTGACCAATTGTGTTATTAATTTTATGTGCGCCTGTATGACACAAATCCTCTCGCTTTAAATATATGTTTGCTCCTATTTCTTTACTTAACCTTTCAGCATAAAAAAGCGGCGTGGGTCTGCCAACATAATCTTTTAATAAGGCATCCACTTCGGCAATAAAGGTAGGATCCTCCATAATTTTCAAATACTCTGCCTTGAGTGTTTCTACGTTTTTAAATAACATCTCAGGGATGTATGCACCACCAAATTCACCATAATACCCCTCGATACTGGGATTTTGATAATTTACTTGTGTGTTAAATGCTTGCATTTATAAAAGTTTTAATTAATTCTATATTTTTTGTTCCTGGCGCTGTTTCAAATTGACTATTAATATCTATCGCTAATAAACAGTTCCCCGCTTTTGTCTTTTT
>CAIWBA010000162.1 GCA_903910765.1 uncultured Bacteroidota bacterium | reverse complement strand
GGAAGCCATCCAAGAAAATTATGAAAACAATATTACTGATGAATTTATCAAACCTACCATCATTACCCAAAATGGACAACCTATAGCCACCATTAAGGAAGGAGATGCTGTTTTGTGTTTTAATTTCAGAACTGATCGTTGTAGAGAAATAACAGAAGTTTTATCTCAAAAAGATTTTCCTGAATTCGGGATGAAGCAATTGGCATTGCATTATACTACTTTAACGAAGTATGATGAAACATTTAAAAATGTGCAGGTGATTTTTGAAAATGATAATTTAGTAAATACGTTGGGTGATGTTCTAGCACAAAATAATAAAAAACAAATTCGAATTGCTGAAACTGAAAAATACCCGCATGTGACTTTCTTTTTTAATGGCGGGCGCGAAATTCCTTTTGAAGGAGAAACGCGCATCATGGCATCCTCACCAAAAGTAGCCACTTATGATTTGCAACCTGAAATGAGTGCGAATGAACTAACAGAAAAATTATTACCTGAAATAAATAAAGGGGAAGCGGATTTCATTTGTTTAAACTTTGCCAATGCGGATATGGTTGGTCATACGGGTATTTTTAGCGCAGTGGTAAAAGCAGTAGAAACCGTAGACAGTTGTGTTGAAAAAATTGTAACGGCTGGTTTACAAAACGGATATACTTTACTCGTAACTGCGGATCATGGGAATGCCGATTTCATGATCAACGAAGATGGCTCACCCAATACAGCACACACTTTAAACTTGGTGCCTTTATTTTTAGTTGACCAAAACTGGAAGGGCCCATTGAAGTCAGGAAAATTAGGCGATATCGCTCCAACGATACTTAGCTTAATGGGCGTAAGCATTCCATCGGAAATGACTGGAAATGTGTTAACTTAACAGTATAAAACTACTACTATGATAAAGAAAATTGTCCTTGCACTTATTGTTATGTTCGCAGTAATACAAGTGGTCCGACCAACAAAAAATAATTCAGGCGATACACAAAAAGATATCTCCACCTTGTATCCTATGCCAGCGGAGGTTAAAGTGATCGTAAATAAAGCTTGCGCAGACTGTCATACGAATAATACCAACTATCCATTTTATGCAAACATCCAACCCATTGCTTATTGGTTAGAGGATCATGTAAAAGATGGAAAGCGTCACTTTAATTTTAATGATTTTGCGAGTTATAGAATTGCAAAACAAAATCATAAATTAGAGGAAGTGATTGAACAAATTAAGGAAGGAGAAATGCCTTTGTATTCTTATACTTTAATTCACAAAGAGGCAATATTAACGGACGCTGAAAAAGCAACCTTAACCAATTGGTGTCAAAGCATCATGGACAGCTTGAAAGCAAACTACCCAGCGGATAGTTTGGTGATCAAAAAAAATCCTACTCCCGCTAAATAGGTTTTGATAAAATATGAAAATTGTAAAGGCGACTTATTTAATATCAAGTCCAAGTTTTGACCTATGTCCCAAATTGAATTTGCCTGAATACGCATTTATCGGGCGAAGTAATGTTGGAAAGTCATCCATCATCAATGCATTGTGTCAACAAAAGAATTTAGCTAAAACATCAGGAACCCCTGGTAAAACACAGTTAATAAATCATTTTGAAATTATTAGCAACAGTGTAGCCAAAGGAAAACAAGACAAATGGTATATTGTTGATTTACCTGGCTATGGCTTTGCAAAAGTATCCCAAAGTAGTCGCCGCCGTTGGGAACAAATGATTGAAAACTATTTAAGAAAAAGAGAAAACTTAAACCGAGTTTTTGTTTTGATTGATAGCAGGCATAGTCCACAAAAAATAGATATTGAATTCATTGAGCAATTGGTGCAATGGGAAATTCCTTATACCGTAATTTTTACAAAATCAGATAAGGAAAAGCCTGGCGTGGTTGCCAGAAATGTAAAATCTTTTTTTGAAATACTCAACGAAAAATTACAATTTTTACCACAAGGGTTTGTCACTAGCGCTGAAAAAAAGACAGGCACTGACGAGGTATTGGCCTGTATTGATCAATACAATAAGTTAGTTGCAGAAGGGTAATGAACTAATTTACCGCCTTGTCCGCACAGCAGCTACTCGCAAATGCTTCCGGCTTTGCTTTAAATGCAAAACCCATTCCCAATATATATCCCATTGCTTCCCGCAATGCATCATTACTTTTAAATTGTGGATTGGTATTAATATCAGCATGTACTTCCATCTCCACATTGTATTCTATAAACAAATCGCATAGCTCATAGGCAATTTCTATACTCTTAGCTACTTCGGCCAACATGCGCTCCTTTAGATGAAATTTTTGTGTGGTTTTATCATTATGAATGTACATAAAGCCTCCATTGTGTTCTCTTAAAAAAACAATGACGGTGGCGAATTCTGTTACATTCGCTTTTACTTGACTATCTGTGCCAATGCATACTTTTAGTTTCGTTTTTTTAAGCGACTCCGAAATAATTGCCTGCCTAACTGCTTCCTTAATTGGAAGCGCTATTTTTTCACCGTTAAATTTTCTCCAAAGCATAATATATATTTTACTTCTTTGATCAATAAGTACACTAGTAAATTACCCTATTCATCGCGTCTGCCCAATATTAGCAAGCCCCAGTTTTCAACAACAAGTGGATAAGCCGGGATTTTAACTAAAAACGACTAAGTTTAATTACCTTTGCCCTTCGAACAATTTGACTTCTATGAAAATTTTATTACAATATTTAAAGCCTTACAAACCCTTAGTTTTATTGGCATTTATCCTTGCAGGGATCAACCAAACTTTTTCACTTTTTGACCCCATGATCTTTGGGAAGTTAATTGATGAATTTGCAAAAAGTCCTATTATTGATCATACAGGTGCCACGCGAAGTCAATCTCAATTTATGTGGGGCGTAAGTAATATGCTTTTATTATTGGTAGGCACCGCAATGGTAAGTCGTATTGCTAAAGCATTTCAGGACTATGTGGTGAATGTAATTATACAAAAGTTTGGGGCTGCTTTGTTTACAGATGGATTAAAACATTCCATGCAATTACCCTACCAGTCATTTGAGGATTTACGCAGTGGGGAAACCTTATCTATTTTAACCAAAGCAAGAACAGATTGCGAAAAATTTATCGGCTACGTGGTCAATGTACTTTTTGGCATCATTGTTAGTGTGATTTTCGTATCCATTTACGCGACCCGATTACATTGGTCCATCATACCTATTTATATGGGCGGTGCAAGTATGATTGCTTATGTGACCAATTTGCTAAGTAAGAAAATTAAGTCAATTCAAAAAAATATTGTTAAAGAAACCACTACCCTTGCCGGGACAACCACTGAAAGTTTAAGAAATATTGAGCTTGTAAAAAGTTTAGGATTAACGAATCAAGAAATTCAAAGATTAAATAATAATACCTATAAAATATTAGCACTTGAACTTAGAAAAGTAAAAAATATCAGGTCCCTTAGTTTTATTCAAGGTACCATGGTGAACTTTTTGAGACAGGTAATCACATTTACTTTGATGTGGCTAATTTTTAAACAAATTTTAACCGTTGGACAATTAATATCATTGCAATTTTATAGCTTTTTTATTTTTGGACCATTACAGGAAATAGGAAGCATCATTATGAGCTATAGAGAAACTGAGGCTTCTTTAAATAATTTTAATACATTAATGCAAAAACCAATTGAGCAGGTTCCTGCAAACCCAGTTGCCATTGGTGAAATAAATAATCTATCGTTTAAAAGTGTTGGATTTCAGCATCAAACCGCAAATTTTAAAGCGATTGATGACATTAGCTTTGATGCAAAAATTGGAGAAACAATCGCGTTTGTTGGCCCATCAGGTGCTGGTAAAAGCACCTTGGTGAAACTACTTGTAGGTCTTTACCAGCCACAGGAAGGTGAAATATTAGTGAATGAAGTAAACACCAACAAAATTGATATGGGTGTGCTTCGTAATCAAATAAGTTTTGTTACGCAAGACACGCAATTGTTCGCAGGCACCATTAAAGAAAATTTAGCGTTTGTAGCACCAAATGCGAGCGAGGAAGAAATGTTGATTGCCCTTGAAAAAGCAAGTTGTAAAAATATTTTAGACAAAGGAGGTGATGGACTTGCAACCTTGATTGGCGAAGGTGGATTAAAATTGAGCGGTGGTGAAAAACAAAGACTCTCCATTGCAAGAGCATTATTAAGACACCCACATTTATTAATATTTGATGAAGCTACTTCCAGCTTAGATAGTTTAACGGAAGAATCTATTACAGATACGATCCGAAAACTATCGGCAGAGCGCGCACAAATCACGATAATGATTGCACATCGACTAAGTACCATTATTCATGCAACTAAAATATATGTGTTGGAAAAAGGCCAAATTATTGAAAAGGGAACACATGAATCCTTGCTCTTAGAAAAAGGATTGTACTATGCGATGTGGCGACAACAAATTGGTGAAAGACGCGCTACCATATAAAATTAGCAATTACTCTCTTTCAAATTTTTTACGAAGGTATTCCATCACCGAAGGATCCTCGAGTCCTTCCATATCGCTTAACTCAAGCTCAATGGCTTTGGTACTTAATCTAATTTCAATTAAGGAAAGAAATATGGAAATAGAAAAGGTGATTAAGCTTACCGCAAATATGAACTTCGCCACTGCTTGATATTCAATGAATATAAAAAACATACATAGAATGGAAGATAATAAAGTAGCAACCCCATAAGTTTGCATATTTTGTATCAACTTAATCCTATATTTTAGGTTCTTTATTTGTGCAAAAACAATATGCCTTTGCTCAATGAGCTGGTATTTATCATGTAACATCCGAACCCTATTCGATAGTGCTAAAAATCGGTTCGTATAGGCCAACATGATCAAACTAATGGCAGGAAAAAGAAGGGCAGGTATATTTACAGATAATTCCATACCACAAAAATATAAAGTATTTTTGTGAACTCAGCACCCAATATGGAAAAAGCAATTTTTAAGCAAATTCAGGGCAGTTTACCAAAGGAGCCAGGTATTTATCAATACTTTGATGATAAAGGCAAGTTGATCTATGTGGGTAAAGCTAAGAATATAAAAAACAGGGTAAGCTCCTACTTTCTGTCTGGACAACAAAATGCCAAAACCACGGAATTGGTTCAAAAAATTAAGGATATCCGTTTTACCATTGTCAATTCAGAACACGATGCCTTTATATTAGAGAATGAATTAATTAAAAATTATCAGCCCAAGTATAATATCAATCTAAAGGATGACAAATCCTACCCATATATTGTTATCAAAAATGAAAAATTCCCAAGGGTATTTTTAACGAGGCGAAAAATTAAAGATGGGTCTACCTATGTTGGGCCCTTCACGCATGTGCTTGCTGTAAGGGAACTCATAAACCATATCAAACAAACTATTCCATTAAGAACTTGCACCCTGCCCTTAACTCAAAAAAATATTTCACAAGGAAAGTTTAAAGTTTGTTTAGAATATCATTTAGGTAATTGTTTGGGGCCCTGCCAAGGGTTTCAAGATGAAACATCCTATGATAATTCAATTCAACAAGTACAGCATTTATTGAAAGGAAATGTAAAATTAGTGGTGCAGGACTTAAAGCAAAAGATGAAGACGGAGGCAGGCGCAATGGATTTTGAAAAGGCTGAATTCACCAAACGAAAAATTGAACAACTAGAAAACTACCAAACAAAATCGGTGGTATATACCAAAAGCCTAGCGCCGATAGATGTTTTTAGTATTGCATACGATCAAGAGCAGGCCTATGTAAGCTATCTCATGATTAAGGATGGTAAAATAATTCAAACACATATTTTACCACTCAGTGTTCCATTAGAAGAGGCTAAGGAAACCATCCTCGCCTTTGCCATCCACCACTTCCGAAACAATATGCATTCGACCGCACAAGAAATAGTAGTGCCCATTGAAATTGCCGAAAAAGAGCCCAATGTAAAATATACGATTCCAAAAGCAGGCGACAAAGAACAGCTACTCGCCTTATCCCAAAAAAATGCCGACTACGCTTTAAAAGATTGGAAACATAAGCAATTGCTATTAAAAACAGCAGGTGCGCCATCAGACAATATCATCTTACAGGAGCTAAAATCTGTTTTATACCTCAACGAAATTCCATTACACATAGAATGTTTCGATAACTCAAATATTCAAGGCGCCTATCCGGTATCCGCGATGGTTTGTTTTAAAAATGGATTACCTAGTAAATCAGATTACCGACACTTTAATATAAAAACAGTAGTAGGTATTAACGACTTTGCTAGTATGAAGGAATCCGTTTTGAGAAGGTATACCAGTGTGCTTGAAAAAAAATTACCGCTTCCGCAACTTATTATCATCGATGGTGGTAAAGGACAACTTAATGCAGCCTTGGAGGCTATGACCTCATTAGGAATTCAAGATAAAGTAACCATGGTAGGCTTAGCTAAAAATTTAGAGGAATTATTTTTTGTAAATGACCAGGATTCCATCAAACTCAACTGGAATAGCGAAGCGCATAAATTAATTCGTCAAATCAGAGATGAAGTGCACCGTTTTGGGATTCAATTTCACCGTTTAAAGCGATCTAAAGGCGCTTTAGAAAATAGCTTAGATCATATCATTGGCATTGGTCCCAAAACAAAGGAGATGCTATTGTTGTATTTTAAATCAGTCAATAAAATTAAAGCGGCCAGCCCCGAACTATTGGCTGAAATTATAGGTGCAAAAAAAGCGGCTATTTTAGTAGCCGCTTTCAATAAGTTAAATTAATACACCCATCGATCCTGTTCGAAATCAAATATTTTTTGTCTGATTTTTTCACCTTCTTGCAGTCTTCTTAACGGATCCTTATAAATAGCATTCAATTGCTTATCGTTATAGTTATCAATACTTGACTTAACGATATAACTATTAAAATATCTGCTTTCAAATAATTCTTCCCAAGTAATTCTAGTGGAAATATTTTTTGGATTGTACACTTCATTTTTAGCTAAGCTGGTTCTTAATTCAGGATAATACAACCAAAATAAAGTACGCTTCACGGGCTTATTGTTAATCACGATGGTCGCAACTGGTGCAATACCAATAATGCGACAATACATCCTACTGGTTTTTTTATCAAAAATCCATTGCTCTTTTAATCTGAAAGTATAAATAGAGTCAGGACTTGGCGCTAATTTAGTATTGTATATAATACTGGTGTCATATACATTCGGATTGTCCACGTTTTGCACTAATTGTGTATCTAAGCTTCCCTTTAGCATTGCAGAAACTTGATCATAAGTGATAGGTGTTGTAAATCGATCATCACCACCATCTGCTGAAAATGGCAATACTTCCTCTTTCTCAATAGCCCGCAATAAGATGGCGAAAAAACGTTGGTCACCATTGTCATCATAAGCTTGATATACGAAAGGACGATTTAATTTTTCACGGCCATCAATTTCCTCCCAAACAAACTCACTAAACAAGGCATCCTCCTCTCTTAAATTTTCATAAGGCAAGGGAATGCGTTGTTGAACTCCAGTACGCTTGCTGGTTTCTGAAAAAAAGGCGTAATTGTTTCTTAAACTTTTCTTTGCTTTAGCATTAAATCCGCCCACCAAAGTGGTATCAAATGTTTTTACCGACTTGACATTTGGATCAAATGCAACCACTTTTTTTGCCGTATCCACTGCAGCTACTGCAGGAGCAGTTGTTGTATCTTTCCCCGCTGTTGCAGGTTTCTTTTTTGCACCATAATTAAATTGCGCACTAGAAGTATTTGCAACAAATAGGATTGCTAAAATAAGGCTGCTATAAATTTGATACTTTTTCATTTGATATATTTTAAATCGCCCCACACTTTTAAAAATTATTGAAGTATGAACGTGATTGTTTGATCTAGTTTTCTTGTTCCGCCACCTGGTTCTGTTACTTTTATTTCGCCAATAGTTACCGTACTACCTGGCTGGCATCTTTTGACTAAATCCTGTGCGCCACCAGAAAATTTATTTCCTACCACTTCTCTAAATTCAGGTTCATCGAAACCTTTGCCAGTTCCAATGACAATGAATGAAGTCACATTAAATTTAATGCCGTCAAAAATAAAATCTTTTAATTCAGCAACTACACCACCTTGCACCCTAAATACATTCGCTGCCATATTTCCACCCGCACTTTCTCCCACTAAAGCCAATGGATTTGGTACGCGTTTTACAGGTATGGATACTTTTTGTGTTTGTTTGCCATCATTGATATCTACCACTACCGAGCCCAACTGGGTACAGTTCACAATGTATTGTCCAGGTCCTGATTTTTTAATGGTTGCGCCAGTGCCTTCAACACTAGCACTAATTTTTTCAGCACCGCCACCACCAGTAATACTTAATGGATTGTCCAAGCCTTTATAAAATACCCTTGTTTTATCGGTGGATACCACCAACCCTGTTGGCGTGCCTACGGTATAGTTGACAATCTTTTCAACGATCGCCGTTTCTCCATCAGGTTTTATAAATGAAATACGAACTCTTTTTGAATTTTGACCTGGCGCACCAGCTGTTGATTTGTAAGTTGCAGAACCATCTGCAGTAATTGGAATCACAGTACCGTCCACTGAAATAGTAGGTTTAGCTGCGCTGCTAAATGCACCTACACCTGCTGTAATAATTAATTCCTCACCCGACATTAAATATTGAGAATTAGAAGCAGCAAATGCATTAAACTGATCATAAATCAATTCCACTTCACCAATCTGTCTGTGACAATACTCCACTACTTGTGACTCACTATTGCGAATGTCATTTTGAAATTTAGTTAGGATGGCAATAGATGCAACTGTTGGCGTCATATTAAAATATGCATACGCCCAATCCGACTTTGCTGCCATATTATTAGAACTTGGAATGCTTAGGTCTAAGGGTAAATTAGGAATTACTTCCTTCGCTAAAGCAGGATCAATATCACCCAATTCTTTTTTAAACTGTGTCAATTTATTTAATAAGTCCTTTCCTTTGGGATCAGTTCCTTTTAAAAACAATCTGGTTGAAGCTTCTAAATCATCCTCGTTAAACGTTTCTTTACCATCTACATTCTTTAATCTTGATTCAACTTTTAAATCATGCTTTAATGTTTGAATATAATTATACAATGCATCTGAAATTGCATGCGCCTTATCGGCTTTAGGCGCCCAAATTGCCGCCTTCTCTGCTGTTTTAGGATCAGCTAATTTTTTTTGTAAAGATTTTAAAATCTCATCATTCTTTTTTTGAATAATAACATTCGCATTAGATAAACTTTGATCAATTGTTTTAAATGCATTTAAAATTTCACTGGATACATTTAATGCCAAAAGCGCGGTCAACACCAAATACATGATGTTAATCATTTTCTGCCTAGGCTCTTTAGGTAACGACATGTATACTAATTTTTTTTAGTGGTAGTAATTTATAAAATATTAAGCGCGACCTTGCATGGCTACAATCATGTTGCCATAAATTTGATTCAACTTTGTCAAATTATCTGCCAATATTCCTATTTGTTCTTTCGCACGAACTGCATCATTCGCTGAACTTGACATTGCTGCTGAAGCTTCAGTCAATTTGCTATAATACTGATTCATTGCTTCCATTGATTTTGCCATCATTTCAAACTGATTGCTTAAATCTTTTACGCCGCTTGTTGCAGTTGAAAATCCAGCTAAATTATTGGATACCCCTAAGATAGCTTCGTTGACGCCACCCATAGATGTAGCAGCGGTGCTTGTATTTTGCGCAAATTCTTTGCTTGATTTTGCAATATCTGCAATATCTCCCAAATACATGGCAGTATCATTTAATCTTTGAAAACTAGTACTTAATTTATCAAATGCAGCTTGGTCAATTTTAGCTGATTCTAACTTTGCTAAAACAACATCTGTGGTGCCTGATGAAGAATCAGAAGACACGCCTCCAATTTCTGGTGGCGGCAAAAAAGCATAAATAACAAATATGAGTGCCTCAGTACTCAAACCAACTATTAATGCATAGTCAGCCCAAGAGAGGTGAATAATTTTAGCTAATGCCCCAATAATTACAACAGCTGCACCTAATGAGATTACAACATTGACAATTTTATTTGTTCTGGGTGAAATGGAATTTGACATTCTTCTATTTTGTTTGATTAAAAATTAATATTTATTTAAATAATTACTTTGTCTTAGGCGACATAGATAAAGCACATCTAAATCCAATATAGGATTTCGCAGTATCTTGGTATTCATAATTGCGTGTACTCACTTGACAATTGTAGGCAATATCTTTCCATGATCCACCTCGTACTACTTTACGCTTCATTGAAATTGGATCATCATCTTTAGCGTTATATTGTAAATCTGGACTTAAGTCACCTAAGAAGTTATAGCCGCCTTCATAATAAACAGACCCAGTCCACTCTGCCACATTACCTGCCATATCAGCTAAACCATATCCATTCAATGGAAAGCTTTCTACTTTCATTGTGTAAATATTATCCTTGCTTGGACTACCGCCATAATAATCACCACGACCAGGTTTGAAATTTGCTAACAACCAACCTTGTTTCGTTCTTGAATTAGGACTACCCCAAGGATACATCGCATTTGTTTGCAAACCACCTCTTGCAGCATACTCCCACTCCGCTTCTGTTGGTAAGCGATATATTGCATCTACTTTTAAATCAGGACGACCAGGGTGTCCGCCATAGTAATCGCTGTTATTGGTTCTCCAATAGCAAAAAGCATTGGCTTGTTTCCAAGTAATACCTACTGCAGGATAATCATTAAAAGATCTATGTGAAAAATATAATCTAGTTAATGGTTCGTTATAGGAATAGGAATAATCACGCATCCACACTAAACTGTCTGGATAAACAGGCTGATTTTGTTTTACAATAAATTTACCAATGGACTGCTCTAAACCTTTTGAAGCTCTAGCTGCCGCTTTTAAATCAATATAAACTGTTTTGTAAATTAATTTGTTAGGGTCAATTTCAATGCGGCCTTGAATGCGATTATCAGGCGAAAGCAACAACTCATTTAACTTTTCAATGACTGCTTTACTTGAATAATTAATTCTTCTCACTTTGGTCCAATCCACTTTCAACACGGTATCTTCTGTTTGATTAATACCGCCGCCGTATAAAGCCAAATAACATAAAGAATCCCTTACATAATTTACAAACTGACGATATTGTGCATTGGTAATTTCTGTTCGGTCCATCCAAAAACTAGGAATTGAAACCAACTTTTTTCTATTAATCATGGCCATATCCACTTCTTCATCGCTGGCACCTAAATAAAAAGCACCTCCTTTAATTTCGATGGTATTCGGGTCAGGTTTCCAAACCGCTTTTTTAGGCTTTCTTGCTTGAATAAAAACAAGTGCAAATAGTACTGTTAAAAACAAAAAAGGAAATTTAAACTGCCTTATTGTAAAATTTTTTATCATAATCTAGTTTTAGACCAGCCCTTTTATATTGTTTAAAAGGGCGTTTGCTTTTAGTGCTTCAAATTACAAAAAAATATATAAAATACCTGCTTTTGTCTAACCAATTAACTGATAGTCAGGGCTTTTATAAGCTTTGCAAAATAGTAAAATAAATTGGAGGATTTGTTAGAATAAAGCTAAAATATCGTTCAATTCGCCATTTGCAGGTAAACAGGTTTTATTTATACATATATAGTATTGATTATCAGGTGAATATTTACCATTAGTACTTAATAAGCGCAGGTCCTCCTCGGCTGAAAAAATAAGGATTTTATGCGGTTGAAACCTAGATAATACCTTTTTTAAGGAATTGTGAACTTTTGGCCCAACGGCGACAAGTTCAATTGCATCGGCAGCCATCCAACTAAAACATTGCCCCCAATAACTAAATGAACTCGGATATTGAATAATTAGTTTGTGCATTTGATGAATCATTTGCTCCGATTGGCGGATCCAGTTCCCCTTTTCAAAAACATGACCTAGGTAGTATAAACTCATACAAACCAGGGCATTTCCACTTGGCTGCGCGCCATCATAGGTATCCTTTTGTCGCACAATTACATCAGTTTGGTATTGCGCCGTGTAATAAAAGAATACCCCCTCCTCATCTAAAAAATGGGTCTGCACATATTCCATCCACTTTTCTGCTTTATGCAAATATTGGGTATCCCCTGTTATTTCTTGCAAATGAATATAGGATTGAATTAAAGCACCATAATCATCTAAAAATGCAAATGATTTTTTTATACCATTGGTATTGGTGTGGAATAAATGGTCCTGATCAATTTCGGAAAAATTTTTCTCTACCCACACAATTGCATCTATTGCACTTGTTTTGTATTCCTCATCCCCAATAGCAGCATAGGCTTTACACAATGCAGTGATAAGTAAACAATTCCAAGATAAAATTATTTTATAATCAAGCGCAGGTCTGATTCTTTTGGAACGATGGTTAAATAAAATATTTTTTGCTTTTGTGAAATCATCATCTAAACTTTTTTCAATCGGCGCTGTCGTCCATAAAATATTAGTATGTTCCCAATTTCCATTTTTTGTTACCTGATAATAATTACAAAATTCCGTAAATAAAGATGGGTCCAATAGTTGTTCAATTTCATCATAGGACCAGGTATAAAATTTCCCTTCTACCCCTTCACTGTCCGCATCTAAGGCAGCAAAATAAGCACCTTGCTGGTTAGCTAATTCTCTTTTTAAAAATGATACCGTTTGTTTTATAATTGATGCATAAGCTTCCTTTTGTGTTATTTGATAAGCTTCCGCCATTACACCAATTAACAATGCATTATCATACAACATTTTTTCAAAATGAGGTGCCTGCCACTGGGCATCAGTACTGTATCTAGCAAAGCCACCACCCAAATGATCATATA
This sequence comes from uncultured Bacteroidota bacterium, assembly GCA_903910765.1. Taxonomy (GTDB): domain Bacteria; phylum Bacteroidota; class Bacteroidia; order Chitinophagales; family Chitinophagaceae; genus Sediminibacterium. The sequence continues at coordinate 1,985 of CAIWBA010000162.1, read as the reverse complement.
ATCCTCCCTGAATCATTTTATCAATGGACCTTATTGCATGAACCATACAACTTTCGTTGCCATTAATTTTGAAATTTCTAAATAACATTTGTAAACAAAATGTTTGCGGAAATTTTGGAGCTGCCCCAAATCCGCCCCACAGAGTATCGGCATTTTGCAATATTCTATTCCCAATAATTTCCAAATCTTCTTTGGTGGGTAAATTATTTTCAACACTTTCAGATCCGCGCGCACTTATTGCCGATTGCTGCTTGTGTGTTATATTTTTGTTTAATAAATGCTGCGTAAGTTGTTCTGCTTGCTCATTTATTTTTTCGTAATTATTGGTATAAGCTTCCTGCACACCTTTTAAAACATCCAACCAGGAAGCACGTTGTGGTATCGTCCTTGGTGGAAAATAAGTGCCACCAAAAAAAGGTTTACCATTAGGAAGTAAAAAAATATTTAAAGGCCAGCCGCCAGAACCAGTCATTGCTTGAAGCGCATCCATATAAATATGATCCACATCGGGCCGTTCTTCGCGATCAACTTTAACATTGATAAAATTGGCATTCATATATGCCGCAATAGATTCATCTTCAAAACTTTCACGCTCCATCACATGACACCAATGACAAGCAGCATAGCCAATGCTTAATAGGATGGGTTTGTTTTGATTTTGTGCCTCGGTAAATATAGTAGTTGACCAAGCCACCCAATCGACTGGATTATGCGCATGCTGTAATAAATAAGGACTCGTTTCTTTAATAAGCCGATTGGTAAACTTAGGATTTGCATTCATTTAAATGCAATTTAATTGAAGAAGAAAAATTTTAGGTACTTCCTTCTTATTTCTTTTTACTACTTAAGGAAAGATATTGATCCAACCCAGACATCATACTGGTTGTTTGTGGGCTAGGTACTCTAATATGTAATGTTAAACCTGCATCTTCAACCGCTTTGCAAGTATTGGAACCAAAAGCACCAATGATGGTACCATTTTGTTTAAAGTCAGGTTTGTTATCAAATAAACTCTTTAAGCCACTAGGTGTAAACAAACAAATGATATCAAATTCGGTGGATTTTAAGAGTGCAGAAATATCGCTGCTTACAGAGCGATACATATATCCTAATTCAAATTTGGTTGCATGGTCCTTTAACCAATTGACAATTTCATTGTCCTGTTGATTTTCACTACACACATATAAAAACTTTTCGTTTAATTTATGTTTGTTCAAAACATCAAACATTTTTTTATTAGAACCATCCGTACCAAAAAATACTTTTCTTTTTCGATACATGATAAACTTTTGCAAATACAAAGCAACTGATTCCGTAATGCAGAAATATTTTGTGTCCTGACTTATACTTACTTTTAATTCATCGCAGGTTCTGAAAAAATGATCGATGGCGTTTTTACTCGTAAAAATAACAGCAGTATATTCAGAAATATCAATCTTTGTTTTTCTGAAATCTTTCCCTGAAATGGGTACCAATTGAATTAATGGCTGAAAATGCAATGCGACTGCGTGTTTTCGCTCTAATTCGAAATAAGGCGATTTTTCACTTTCTGGCCTTGCTTGGGAAACTAGAATTTTTTTAATGGTCTTTGTTGTAGTCGATTTTTTTGCTCCACTCATTTCACTTCCATTTTTATTTTCGTATCCTATTAATAAATGCCGCCAAAATATTGTACTATAAATTTATACAATATAGTGAGTGGCAATATCTCGAAGGCACAAAGGTATAGAAAAAAATGAAAAGACGAGATATGTAATTTATTCCTAACTGAGGTGAGGGAAAACAAATACCTATATAATATTAAAAGGACAGTAATTAAAGCGGCACCTCCTATTGCATAGGGATGAAAGATGGGTTTTGCAAAGGCCAATATCAAGATAAATGGCACTAATAAAACACCCAATACTTTATTAATCATAAACACTACGAAAATATAGGTATTCACAAGTTCCTTGGAATTAAAAACATACCCTGCAATTTGTAAG
>CAIWBA010000161.1 GCA_903910765.1 uncultured Bacteroidota bacterium | reverse complement strand
CAGCGAAGTATTATTATTAAAGATAAAGGCAATTATTAAGCGCAATGAAGATGACAATAAGGTTACAGACAACTTAGAATATGATTTGGCTGGGTACCATTTTAATCCCAAGTTGCGTGAATTAAAATTCAACCAAAAAACACAAGTATTATCTCCTAAGGAAAACGAGTTACTTAAAATGTTGGCTGAAAATAAAAATGACTTGTTGACCCGCGAAAAAGCACTTAAAAAAATATGGGGTAGCGACACCTACTTTAATGGTAGAAGTATGGATGTGTATATTGCCAAATTAAGAAAGTACTTAAAAGAAGATGAAAAAATTGAAATCGTAAACATTCACGGGAATGGTTTCCGATTAGTGGTGCAATAACAAAAAATCGCATCGGTTCAAAATCGCAACCAATACATTAACGGAAAAGCTCGGGGTTATCTAAATGGCCTCGGGCTTTTTGTTTGCCCAAATGTCGATATGCTTTATCTGTTACCTCACGACCTCGGGGCGTACGTTGCAAAAAACCTTCCTGAATTAAAAAAGGCTCATACACTTCCTCAATGGTACCCGACTCCTCGCCTACTGCAGTGGCAATCGTTGTAATTCCCACGGGACCTCCCTTGAACTTTTCTATAATTGCTAATAAAATTCGATTATCCATTTCATCCAAGCCATGCTCATCTACATTCAACGCTTTTAATGCATGTTTGGTAATGCCAATATCTACAGCGCCATCATTTAGAACCTGTGCAAAATCACGTACACGTCTTAATAATCCGTTTGCAATACGCGGTGTGCCCCTACTTCTTCTTGAAATTTCACCTGCAGCATCCGTATTAATTTTTACATCCAATATTTGCGCACTTCTTAAAATAATTTTTTCAATTACGGTGGCGGGATAATATTCCAATCTTGATTTGATACCAAACCTCGATAATAAAGGTGCTGTTAATAAACCACTACGGGTAGTGGCACCTACTAAAGTAAACGGATTTAAATTGATTTGAATGCTACGTGCATTTGGGCCCGTATCAATCATGATGTCAATTTTATAATCCTCCATAGCAGCGTATAAGTATTCTTCCACCACTGTACTTAAACGATGTATCTCATCTATAAACAAAACATCATTCGCTTCCAAACTGGTTAATAATCCTGCCAAATCACTGGGTTTTTCAATCACTGGTCCGGATGTTTCTTTTATTTGAACACCCATTTCATTGGCAACAATTCGGCTTAAGGTTGTTTTACCTAAACCAGGAGGACCATGAAATAAAATATGATCCAAGGCCTCGCCCCTCATTTTAGCAGCCTTGATAAATATGCTTAGGTTTTCAATTAGCTGAGGCTGGCCTGCAAAAGCGTCCATTTCCCTTGGACGAATACTATTTTCAAACTCCTTGTCTAAAGGGTTTGAACTTTGATTCGAACTATCTAAAATTGGATTGGACATGAATATTTTTTTATTTGGTTGCAGGAACTGGCTTTTCTAATAAGTATTTATAAATAAATTTATTTTTCAAATCAGTAAAATGTTTTGCTTTGGCACCACCCCATCCATGTCGTCCACCTGGATACAACATAAATTCTACCTCCTTGCCATTGTCTTCCAACGCACTTAACAATTGAATAGAGTTTTGCATATGCACATTATCATCCATGGTGCCATGTACCAATTGCAATACCCCTTTAAAGTTTTTAACATGCGTCATAACACTACTTGACTTGTACCCTTCTGGATTTTCCTTGGGTGTATCCATGAATCTTTCTGTGTAGTGGCTGTCATATAGCTCCCAAGCGGTAACACTTCCACCCGCCATTGCATGCGTAAATACATCTGCACCATAAGTTAAAGCATAGCAGCTCATATAACCACCATAACTAAATCCTGTGATGGCAATTTTTTTAGGATCCGCACTTCCATTGGCGATAAACCACTTAGCCATGGTCATGTAATCCTGCATTTCCCAATAACCTAAATTACGATACATGTAGTTCACACCTTCCTTTCCAAAATGTCCACTCGCGCGGTGATCAAATGCCACCTGTATCATCCCTTCCTTCGCCCAATTTTCTTTCATTTCAGGATTGTTCCAACTATCCATGACTGTTCCTGCATTTGGACCACCATATATGCTTACTAACATCGGATATTTTTTATTTGGATCCATGTTTTTAGGCCAGGTAACTAGCGCGGGCAATTCGAATAAACCATCCGCACTTTTAATTCTTATCAATTCTGTTTTTGCAAAATTTTCAGCCTTAAAACCAGAATCAACCGCAGTTCCTAAAACGGTAACAATTGGATTTTTTTCTTTACGATCCACCAATGCAATCGTGGTTGGTGTGTTTACATTGCTATAAACAGAAACAAATCGTTTTGCATTCGGTGATAAATATACTTGTGTATAATTATAGTCACCAATAGAAAGTCTCTTTAAATTTTTACCATCAAAATTGACAACATAAAAATCACCACGTGCTGAATTTTCTAATCCGCGTGCGGTAAAATAAATGGACCTTGTTTTTTCATCAATCAATTTAATCCCTGTAACAGTAAACTTTCCGTTCGTGATTGGATTGATTAATTGCCCATTCATATTATACAAATACAACTGATTCCAACCCGATGCATCCGATTGCGCAATATAACCTTCGTTGTTGGCTATAAAATTTATACGCCCACTTACCCTGTCCTCCAAATCAATCCAAGTTTTTTGATATTCTTTGTACACTTCTTTCTTTGCTCCAGAAGTCATATCCAATTCGTAAATTTTTAAGTTGTTTTGGCCACGATCCATCCAAGGCAACCACATGCTTTTGTTATTGGGGTTCCAAATAGGCCAT
>CAIWBA010000160.1 GCA_903910765.1 uncultured Bacteroidota bacterium | reverse complement strand
TTTTTGTTTAACTTTAATCATTAAATGTTAAACATAATAATATGTCAACCGCAGAATTTACACTCTTACTAACTGAAAATGCTGATTTTTTAAAGCCTTTTGCTATTAATTTGACGAAGGATCATGAATCTGCAAAGGATTTATTTCAGGATACTTTATTTAGGGCTTTGTCCAATAAGGACAAGTATAATGTAGGTACGAATATTAAGGCTTGGTTATATACGATCATGCGTAATATTTTTATCAATGATTATCGTCGTAAGGCCAAGCAAGCAACTGTTTTGGATAATAGTCCCAATGATTTTTTGATAGATCAAACAAGGGTCAAGGTATTAAATGATGGTGTTACAAATTTGAATTTAAAAGAGGTAAATAAAATGATATATGAATTACCAGATTTGTTTAGAACCCCATTTATTTTGTATTTTGAAGGCTATAAATACAATGAAATATCAGATGCGTTAAATGAACCGCTTGGTACTATAAAAAGTCGAATTCACTTTGCGCGAAAGATATTGAAACAAAAAATAGAGCGATATTAATCAATGACTACAAATTCCAATAAAGCATTAGTGATCGGTGCCGGTTTTGCTGGCTTATCTGCTGCTTCTTTTTTAGCAAAAAAAGGTTGGGCCGTAACAATCGTTGAAAAAAATGAAATGCCTGGTGGGCGCGCAAGAAAATTTGAAGCGGAAGGATTTACATTTGACATGGGCCCCAGTTGGTATTGGATGCCAGATGTATTTGAAAAATATTTTGGTTCCTTTGGAAAAAAAGTTTCAGATTTCTATGAATTACAAAGATTAGATCCTTCCTATCGTGTTTATTTTGAAAAAGCAACTTGGGATTTGCCTGCGAATTATGAGGCACTGAAAAATTTGTTTGAATCCATTGAGCCTGGTGCGGCTAATGCTTTAGACTTATTTTTAGCTGAAGCAAAGTATAAATATGAAGTGGGTGTAGGCAAATTAGTTTATCAACCAAGTTTATCCATTACTGAGTTTATTGATTTTGAATTAATTAAAGGCGTATTTAAGTTGGATGTTTTTCAGTCCATGAAAACGCATATTGCCCGATACTTTAAGCACCCTTATATTCAGTTTTTAATGGAGTTTCCTGTCTTGTTTTTAGGGGCCTTACCCGAAAATACGCCAGCATTATATAGTTTAATGAACTATGCTGATATCAAGGGTGGTACTTGGTATCCGCAGCATGGTATGTATAGTATTGTGGAAGCGATGGTTAAAGTTGCTAAGTCATTGGGTGTGCAATTTAAACTAGGAGAGGAGGTAATGCAAATTGTGGTAGAAAACGGAATTGCAACCAAGGTTATTTCAAAAGTGAATGAAACAGGGATGCAGGAAAATTATTCATTTGATGTATTAATTGGTGCCGGCGATTATCATCATATAGAAACCAAGTTGTTGGAAAAAAAATACCAAAGTTATTCTGAAAAATATTGGGACAGTCGCGTTTTGGCTCCAAGTTCGCTGTTGTATTATGTAGGGCTAAATAAAAAATTGAAGGGGGTTACGCATCATTCATTATTTTTTGATTCTGATTTTTCAGTGCATGGCAATGAAATTTATAGTAATCCAATGTGGCCATCCAATCCGCTATTTTATGCCAGTGTGCCATCTGTTACTGATCCTAACGTGGCGCCAGTTGGATGTGAAAATTTATTTTTACTGATACCAATAGCAGCAGGATTGGAAGGAGATACAACCGAAGTACGGGAAAAATATTTCAATTTAATTATTGAGCGATTAGAAAAAAAATGGGGTCAAACAATTATGGATGCGATTGTATATAAGCGTTCATACGCAGTAGCTGATTTTAAGAATGATTACCATTCATTTAAAGGGAATGCATACGGATTAGCAAATACATTACTTCAAACCGCATTTTTAAAGCCAAGTTGTAAAAGTAAAAAAATAAATAATTTATATTACACTGGTCAATTAACGGTGCCTGGTCCAGGTGTGCCGCCAAGTTTAATAAGTGGGGAAGTAGTGGCGAATTTAATATGCAAACAATTTAATAAACTATAACAATTATGTCAACTTTAAACTTGTATGATGAAGCTACGGCCTATAGTAGTAAGTATACAACCTTAATGTATAGTTCAAGCTTTTCTTCTGCGATCAAGTTATTGCATAAGGATTTGAGACAACCTATATTTGATATATATGGTTTTGTGCGATTTGCAGATGAAATTGTAGACACTTTTCATGACTATGACAAAGTTGCGCTATTGCAACAATTTAAATTGGATACCTATCAGGCTTTATCACAAGGAATCAGTATGAATCCTATTTTACATAGGTTTCAATTAACTTTCAATAAATATAAAATTGATCCTGCGTTGTTAGATGCATTTTTATTGAGTATGGAGATGGATTTGTCTAAGCAACATTATGATGATCAAACCTATAACACCTATATCTATGGTAGTGCTGAAGTGGTTGGTTTAATGTGTTTGTATATATTTTGCGAGGGCAATCAAGCGCAGTTTGAGGAGTTGAAACCATCTGCGAAAAGTTTGGGAGCAGCATTCCAAAAAGTTAATTTTTTAAGAGATATCAAAGCAGATTTTGAAGGTTTGGATAGAATGTATTTTCCTAACTGTGATTTTTCTAATTTTTCTCAAGCAGACAAGGATAAGATTGAGGAAGACATACAAAATGATTTTTCAATGGCACTTGCAGGCATTAAGCACTTGCCATTAAAGGCGCGTTTTGGGGTATATGTTGCTTTTAAATATTACTATTCTTTATTTAAAAAAATAAAAAAAGTTCATCCACATTCAATTTTGAAAACAAGAATTAGGATTCCTGATTATGGGAAAATTTTCATTTTAGCCAAGGCAAGTATTCGTAGTCAATTAAATTTATTTTAAAAAATTAAATAAGTGGAGCAAGTTATATTAGTAGATAAGGATGATTCTGAGATTGGTGTCATGGAAAAAATGGAAGCGCACAAGCAAGCTGTTTTACATCGCGCTTTTAGTGTTTTTTTATTTAATCCACAGGGCAAAATGTTATTACAACAAAGGGCGTTAACCAAATACCATAGTGCTGGCTTATGGACCAATACCTGTTGTAGCCATCCACGACCAGGGGAGACACTGGAAACTGCGGTTACAAGAAGGTTAATAGAAGAGATGGGGATTGCCGCAAAAGTTTCAAAGGCATTCGATTTCATATATCAGGCAGAATTGCCTGATAATTTAAACGAACACGAATTTGATCATGTTTTTATAGGAAATTATGACGCCGAAGTGCGCCCTAATCATTTAGAAGTAGCTAATTTTGTATACCAAAGTATAGAAGAGATTGAAGCTAATTTACAATCACACCCTGAAAAGTACACTGTATGGTTTAAAATTGCTTTTCCAAAAGTGGTCGAATGGTATCAATCTAATTCTTCATTAAGTTAAAATATATTTTTATGAGTTTTTTGTTTGTAATGTTTTTGACATTTTTAGTAATGGAAGGAATTACATGGTTAACGCATAAGTATGTTATGCATGGATTTTTATGGGTATTGCATGAGGATCATCACCAACCAACAGGTCATATATTTGAAAAAAATGATGCATTTTTTTTAATTTTTGCTATCCCAAGCATGCTTTGTATATTTTTTGGCACATTTAAAAACATGCCATGGTTAGCGGGTTTGGGTACTGGCGTTGCCATGTATGGTTTTGCGTATTTTGTAGTACATGAAGTGATCATTCATCAAAGGATCAAATGGTTTACACGTTCCAATATTCGTTATATCAAGGTTTTGCGTTGGGCACATAAAATGCATCATAAGCATTTAGACAAGCATGAAGGGGAAAGCTTTGGCATGTTATATGTATCAAAAAAATATTGGGATAAAGTTAAGCGCGATGAAGCAATACAAAATAATGGATAATTATTTATGAGTAATGCAAATTCATCAATCTCTTCTGCACCAACCTATGATTATATTATCGCAGGTGCCGGAGGTGCTGGATTATCATTATTACATTACTTACTAGCTTCTCCTGTTTTATCTAATCAACAAATTTTAGTGATTGATCAGTCATTGCAAAAAACCAATGATCGTACCTGGTGTTTTTGGGAGATGGGTGATCACGAGTTTGAATCATTAGTGCATCACCGTTGGGAGGCTATTTCAATTCATGCACAATCCTTTTCAAAAGCATTACCTACATCCCCTTTTTTATACAAAATGATACAAGGGATTGATTTTTATAATTATGTAATGACTGCTGCCAAATTAAAGCCAAACGTTCATTGGGTGGAAGCAGCAATTTCAAACATTACGGAAACTAATGTTGACCATACACATAAGGAAGTGTTACTCGAATGGGAGGGTGGATTTGCTAAAGGGAAGATGGTATTTACAAGCATCCTTCCTTTTCAAATGAATAATTTAGCAAGTGCGACTAAGTTTGATTCAAACAATAAGTCAGCTACTAAATTACCTTTTTTATGGCAACACTTCAAAGGAAGAACTGTTACTTTTAATCAACCGGTATTTGATCCAAAAACAGCGAGGTTAATGGATTTTAATGTGCCGCAACATGGGGCCACCGCATTTATGTATTTATTACCTATAAACGAGATGCAGGCATTGGTAGAATATACCTTATTCTCTGATCAAATATTAGAAACCTCCGAGTATGATAAAGTGTTAAATGAATATTTAGCCAATCATTATCCTGATTATACATATACGATTCAACATGAGGAGATAGGTGCAATCCCGATGACCCAACAAGTTTTTTCAAATTATAAAGCACCTATATATCCTATAGGCGCTTTAGGTTTAGCTATTAAAGCAAGCACTGGATATGCATTTCAGTTTATTCAGGAACAATGTAAAAGTATTGTTGCGCAATTAGAACATGGGGCTGCGATAAATACGAATGTCCATAACACCAGACATCGTTTTTATGATGCTGTTTTATTACATATCTTATTTTATCACAAAATGGAAGGGGCTGAAATATTTAAAAGAATTTTTGCCAAAAATAATGCGGCTACGGTTTTTAAATTCCTTTCCAATACGTCTAGCTTATGGGAGGATATTCAAATAATGCGCTCCCTGCCCACCCGTATATTTTTACCCGCAGCGATTACAGTTTTGTGTCGGCGGTGATAGCATCCTCCTTTTTCATTATTATTTTACTAATTTTGCGCTATGGCCTTGTAGTATAACGGATAGTACATGAGTTTCCGAAACTCCAAATCCAAGTTCGATCCTTGGCGAGGCCACAAATCCTTTCAACGAAGTTGAAAGGATTTTTTATTAAAGAGTAAATCAAGCTTGCTTGAATTTTTATTAAAGGGTATGTATGGCTTTTAATTTTTTTGTTTTAAATTAGTACTTATGAAAAAGCACCTCATTTTATCGCTTATTTGCCTTTTGTCATTCCAGTTTACACAAAGCCAACCGTCAGTTGAAAATTTGCAAACTGAGGTGTTGGTCATTGGTGGATCTGCTAGTGGTATTTCTGCTGGTATTCAATCCGCAAGATTAGGTGTAAATACTTTGGTGGTTGAAGCTACCCCTTGGCTCGGCGGTATGTTAACCTCGGCAGGGGTGCCTGCATTTGATGGAAACAATGCGATGCCTGCTGGATTATTTGGTGAATTTCGCCAACACTTATATGATTATTATGGGGGCGCAAATGCAGTTTCAACGGGCTGGGTAAGTAACACCTTATTTGAACCACATATTGGGGACAGCATCTTTAAATCAATGGCGCATAAAGAAAAGTATCTAATAGTTAAATATCAATACCAATTTAAAAGCGTTATTAAAAATGGGTATACAATTATTGGGGCAGAATTCTATGAAATAAATACGGGTGCTAAATTAATCGTAAAAGCCAAAAGGGTTATTGATGCTACCGAGTTAGGAGATGGCTTGGCTTCAGCCAAAGTCCCTTATGACCTTGGTATGGAATCTAATGATGTTACCGGTGAGCAGGTAAATTTAGCCGGCGCCAATGATATTATACAGGATATTACTTATGTGGGTATTTTAAAAGATTACGGTTCTCCGCAACCATTGATTGCCAGGCCGATAAATTATGATTCTACCGAATTTGATGGGAGTAATACCTCTTTTTATAAAGATACCAACCGGAAACGTCCTTCGGTAGATGCAAAAAAAATGTTAGAATACGGGAAGCTACCCAATAATAAATACATGTTAAATTGGCCCATTTATGGTAATGATATTTATTTGAATGTAGTGGAGAAAACGCCAAAGCAAAGGGAGCAATTACTTGAACAAGCAAAGCAACAAACACTAAGGTTTGTTTATTTTATTCAAAAGGATTTAGGTTTTAAAAATTTGTCATTAGCGGATGATGAATTTCCGACCAAGGATAAATTGGCGTTATATCCTTATCATCGAGAATCTCGAAGAATGCATGGTATGGTACGTATGCTGGTACAACATATTTCTAAACCATTTGATACGCCACAGCCTTTGTATACCACTGGTATTGCAGTAGGAGATTATCCCGTTGACCATCACCATAAAAAAAATAGTGCTGCACCACAACATTTAGAATTTTTCCCGGTGCCTTCTTTTAATATTCCATTGGGGGCTTTAATTCCAAAAGCGGTAAGTAATTTTATAGTAGCTGAAAAATCAATCAGTGTTTCAAATATTGTGAATGGGACTACAAGGCTTCAACCCTGTGTTATGCAAATAGGGCAAGCTGCAGGATTATTGGCTGCATTAAGTAGTAAGAATAATATAGCTCCAAAAAATATTTCAGTACGTCAATTACAACAAGCTTTATTGGATGCGAACGGATATATCATGCCCTATAAGGATGTGATCCAAAAGGATCCCTATTTTAAAGCGATACAGAAAATAGGCGCTACCGGCTTATTACGTGGGGTGGGGGTGCCAACTGGATGGGCAAATGCAACTTATTTTAATCCCAACGAAAAAGTAAAATTTAATGAATTTTCAATTGCTTGGAATAAAAAGTTCGCATCTACACAAATCGAAAATAAAAATGAGTTAATAATTAACGATGCATTATTTGTTGCGGCTAAATTATCGAATACTTCCCTAGAAAAAACAAAAAGTAGCTTTGAACAAAAATGGGAAATGATTGGGCTAAAAAATTATGATTTACAAAGACCTATTTTGCGCTATGAATTAGCCGCAATTTTAGACCAATACAATGTATTCAATATTTTTGATGTTGATATTTATGGGAAATATAAAAATTAACACTACGATTTTCCAGGTGTTAGCTTTTGTATGTAAGTTTTATTGAATTGATAACTTACGGTAAGTTTAAAATTTCTAATATTGTTTATACTGTAGCTGTCAATGATAAAATTGGTTCCTTCTGTATGTCCTTTATATTTCGTTAATCCAAATGGATCGCTCGCAGCAATGGTTACATTAAACTTTTTATTCATTAATTTTCGTTGCACACTTAAATACATACTGATATTACTTCTTGATATTCCTTGTGGGGTTGCATAGCTGTTGTATTTATTACTTGCCTCGATGGTGGTAAGGCTATTGGGCATAAAGCTATAGTTGAGTCCCGTGTAATAGGAGCCGCCATCCATATACTTAAACTTTATTTTATCAATTGGGCTGTATTTGTTGTAATGAACGCCAGTACTCAAATTAACTTTAAACTTTTTAGTGATTGTAATACCTGACCATAAATTAACATGATATTCTTCCTGATCAGAAATGTTTTGGTAAGTGGTTTGCGTTTTGCCAGTAGCTACTAATGTTCGCACTGTTGTAAATACTTCTTTTACTTTATTATAACCTAAACTCCAATTGATATTTAATTTATTACTGTTATAACCCAAATTATACTCAAAATTTTGCGTTAATGTGGGTTTGATTAATGGGTTGCCAAAGCGAACATTGTAAGCGTCTGTGTAGTCGATATTCGGGTTTAACTCAATAATCGTAGGCCTTCTTATTGTTTCTCTATAAGTAAATGTATTGTTTAGTTTAGGGCTAAATTCTTTCCTGAATGATATGTTGGGCAAAAAGCGCCAATAGTCATTACTTGTATTTTGTGTTGCCCCTTTTAAAAAATGAAAACTAGTTATCGCATATTCTGCTTGCTCCCCAAATGATATTCTCCATCCTTTATTTAAAAGAAAAGTAATACCCATACGGCTTGTTGCTAAACTTTGATTAAATTTAAAATTACTACTCAATAGGTCATTGTAGTTTAAGCTATTCGTGGTTTTATTAAAATAGGATGCATCTAAGATGGTGTGATCATCATCATTGGTAAAATTAACTCCGGTATTTAGGAGAATCTTTTCATTTTTCATTAATGGTTTACTATAATTTGTTCTAATATAATACGAGGTAGTATAATTATCAATAAATTGATTTTGTGAAGAATCTTGACCACTAGGTGTTAAGTCATTTAATAAAAATTGTTGATAAAATTCTTTGTCATTCACCCCTTTGCCAAAATTTAATCCTGTATAAATATTTAATTTTTCACTTTTTTGTTTTGCACCTTTCCAGTTATACGTACCAGAAAACCCATGATTATATGTATTCCCAATATAATTCACGTTTCTCTTATTCGCTTTCCATACCTGTAAATTATTATTCAAGTTGGTATATTCGGAATGAGTCACATTATCCATATTACTTATTATACCTTGGTAAACAAGCTCAATATTTTTTTGTTTATTAATATCAATATTGGACTCCAGTCTTAAAGTTGGACTAGCTGTTTTATTATCATAATTGCTTTTGGTATATAGGTAGTTACTTGAATCAGCATATAGATTTTGTCTCGTAGACCTCGAATTGCCAATAACATTATAATTACTCATATTTACGTGCCCATTAAATGTTATTTTTTTTGATTTATAACTTAAATAAGTACCTCCTGTCTTTTGTCCATTGGTGCCCGCACTTAACCAGAGCTTTTGATAGTAGCCTACACGACCTTTCTTGGTTACTATATTTATCACACTACCATCGTAAGTTGCATATTCGGCAGGGGGTGTTTGCATCAACTCTACTTTCTCCACCATATTAGCAGGCAAGCTTTCGAGTAATTCTGCTAATTGTTGTGCATTTAAATTAGATGGTTTTTCATCAATTAAAATTAGTGGGGCCTTTCCTTTTACCGAAATACTACCGTCTGGATTTGCGTTTACCATCGGCATATTTTTTAACATTTCAGCGGTGCTCGCGCCATTGCTTAATGGGCTTTCGCCAACATTGTATGTTAAAATGCCATCTTTTTCT
>CAIWBA010000159.1 GCA_903910765.1 uncultured Bacteroidota bacterium | reverse complement strand
ATCACTAAGCATACTTTACCCGTTGTCTTAAAAGCCGATGGCTTGGCCGCTGGAAAGGGCGTCATTATTGCGTTTACACACAAAGAAGCCATTGAAAGTTTCGAAGAAATGATCCTTAACAAACAATTTGGGGATGCCAGCGCTAAAGTAGTCATTGAAGAATTTTTAACTGGAATTGAAGTCAGTGTTTTTGCGTTAACTGATGGTAAAAATTACAAAATTATAGGGCATGCCAAGGACTACAAACGAATAGGGGAAGGCGATACAGGATTGAATACAGGTGGAATGGGTTGCGTAAGTCCAGTTCCTTTTATGGATGATGCATTTATGCAAAAAGTGGAGGAGCGAATTATAAAACCTACGATACATGGTATTCACCAAGAAGGTATGACTTACAAGGGTTTCGTATTCTTTGGGCTAATGAATCAAGGAGGCGACCCCTTTGTGATAGAATATAATTGCCGATTAGGGGACCCAGAAACTGAAGTAATTCTACCCCGATTACAAACCGATTTAGTGAGCTTATTAGCTGCAGCGGACAATGGCACTTTAGAAGATGTCAATATTGAATACCATAATGCAAGTTTTGCAACCGTTATGGCAGTAAGTGGTGGTTATCCAGGGGCCTACAAAAATAATTTTATCATTACTGGTATTGAACAAGCAAAAGCGTTACCAGATATCCATGTATTTCAAGCTGGCACTGCCTTTCAAGAGAACGTCGTTGTGACAAGTGGTGGTCGTGTTTTAACAGTCACTGCACAAGGAACTAACTTACAAGATGCTGTTTCAAAAGCAAAAAATGGTTTGTCTATGATCCATTTCGATGGCATCTATTTCAGGAAAGATATTGGGTTTGAATTTCCATAAAAATTTACAATGAAAATCTTTTCTGAATCATTTGTAAAAAGCTTTGTATTTCGGTAATTTTAGTTGAATTTTGCTTCATTCAACTAGTATCATTCAAATAACGATTTACAATGGGCATATTTAACTTTTTTACACAGGAAATAGCAATGGACTTAGGTACTGCTAATACCCTTATCATTCACAATGATGAAGTTGTAGTGAATGAACCTTCTATTATTGCTTTGAACAGAAATAATATGAAGGAAGTTTTAGGCGTAGGCAAAAAAGCATTGCTGATGCATGAAAAAACGCATGAAAGTATAAAAACAGTGCGCCCATTAAAAGATGGTGTAATTGCCGACTTCAACGCTGCTGAATTAATGATACGCGAGTTGATGAAAATGATTTATCCAAAGAAACCTTTATTCCCTCCAAGTTGGAGAATGGTTATTTGTATTCCTTCTTCCATTACTGAGGTTGAAAAAAGAGCGGTGCGTGATAGTGCAGAACAAGCAGGTGCTAAGGAAGTTTATATGATTCATGAACCAATGGCTGCTGCATTAGGAATTGGTATTGATGTGGAAGAACCTGTAGGAAATATGATTATTGATATTGGAGGTGGTACAACTGGTATAACAGTGATTGCATTAGCAGGTATTGTTTGTGATCAAAGTATTCGTATTGCAGGAGATGAATTTACTGCAGATATTATGGAAGCATTAAGAAGATATCATAGTTTATTAATTGGTGAGCGTACTGCGGAACAAATTAAAATTCATGTGGGTGCTGCTTTAAAAGATTTAGACAATCCCCCAGATGATATGCCAGTAAATGGTCGTGACTTAGTAACGGGTATACCAAAACAGATCATGGTTTCCTACCAAGAAGTAGCTGAAGCATTAGATAAAAGTATTTTTAAAATTGAAGAAGCAATTTTGAAAGCATTGGAAACAACACCGCCTGAATTAGCAGCAGATATTTATCGTCGTGGATTGTACTTAACGGGTGGTGGTGCATTATTGCGTGGTTTGGATAAGCGTTTAAGTTCTAAAATTAAATTACCTGTACACATTGCTGAAGATCCACTTAAAAGTGTGGTGCGTGGAACAGGAATTGCATTGAAGAACTACCAACGATTCCCTTTCATCATGAGATAAAAGATTTATTTAATCAATTTATATAAAGGCGATCACCATTGAAGAATATCATTGGGTTCATAAGACAGAATTTTACTTTTTTTAGTTTTTTGATACTGCAAATTGTGTCATTAGTGATATTGTCTTCCAATAGCAAATCACACCAAACATTTTTTGGTGGCATGACCAATCAAGTGATTGGCGATATTAATACTAGATATAATAATTGGTCTTACTTTTTCAGATTGAAAAAGACAAACGCTTTATTGACTGCCGAAAACGTTGCACTACGTAATCAATTAGCGCAAAATTTTGTCCCTATTGATACCACAAAAAAATTGGGTACGCTGATATTGCGAAAGGACAGTCTTGAAAAAACTAGAAAATTTTATTACTACCCAGCAAAAGTGGTAGGCAATACATTTACACTGCAAAAAAATTACATTACTATTGAACGCGGTGCTTTACAAGGTGTTAAGAAAGATATGGCCGCCATTAGTCCTGACGGAAGTATTGTGGGTATTGTGGTTGAAGTAAATGATAACTACAGTAAGATAATGAGTTTACTTCATCGCAATAGCAAAGTGAGTGCCATGTTAAAACGAGATAAGGTGGCAGGTACTGTGGAATGGGATGGAAGTGACCCTGATATTTTGACCTTGAAAAATATTTCAAAAAGTGCTGCGCCTAAAATAGGAGATTCGGTATTAACCAGCCCTTATTCGGCAAGTTTCCCTGCACAATTAATGATTGGTCGTGTTGCAAAAGTAGTGGTTGATCCTGCAAGTAATTTTTTAACACTAGAATTAAAATCAGCGACAAATTTTTACAATTTAGAATTTATTTACTTGGTTGAAAATAAAAGAATGAACGAGCAATTAGATTTGGAAAAAAATAAAACACCCAATGAATAGTTTTATTAAAAATAGTATTCGTTTTATATTATTTCTACTCGTACAAGTAGTCGTACTTAAGGAAGTGCCCCCGATTCATCAATTCATCACGCCTTACTTATACTTTTTATTTATTTTATGGTTGCCCTTTGGTATAAGTCGATTGTCCATTACATTTTTAGGTTTTTTGATTGGATTTATTTTGGATTTGTTTTCAAACACGCCAGGCCTTCATGCTGCGGCATGCGGACTTATGGCCTATGTGCGACCAAGCATATTAAATTTATTATTAGCACAAGAAGCCTCAGAGGAAGTGAATAAAGAACCGAGTATTGGCACAATGGGATGGGGACCGTATTTGTTTTATGTATTTGTTTTAACTTTTATTCACCATTTTTATTTGGTGCTGCTGGAATGGTTGCAATTTGGAAGCTTCGGATATTTTTTAGGCAAAGTAATTGCCACAAGTATCATGAGTGTTGTATTAATTTTTTTAGTCGAACTTATAATGAATCGTCGCAAACTAAAAAGATAATGCATGTCCGTATATAATCAAAATAGGGGTGGTATTATTCAAATTATTATTGGGATCATATTTACCATTCTTATTGCGCAACTTATTAGTCTACAAATTTTTTCATCAAAATATAAATTAGCGGCAGACAACAACGCGATATATCGAAAAATCATTTACCCCGATCGTGGTATCATTTACGATCGTCGAAAAAAAGCATTATTAGAAAACACCATTAGTTACGACCTGGTGGTGATCCCCAATGAAGCCAAGGGCGTTGATACTAATATGCTTTGCCAAATATTAAAGATTGACAAAGCAGAATATTCAAAAAGAATTATTGAAGCGATTATAAAAAATACAAGGGTTAAGGCGAGCGCCTTTGAGCCTTTTTTATCTGCCGAGACCTATGCGCAATTAAATGAAAACCTATATCGCTTTCCTGGTTTTACTTTATCTGAACGTAGTATCCGATCCTACCCTTATAATACAGCAGCGCATGTTTTAGGATATGTTGCCGAAGTGGATGTAAACTTTTTGCAAAAACATGCCGCGGAAGGATATGAAATGGGGGATTATGCAGGCATGACCGGACTAGAGCGGTTTTATGAACCTATTTTAATGGGACAACGAGGGGTTACTCGATTTTTGCGAGACAATAAAGGAAAAATTCAAGGTGCCTATGAAAAAGGTATTTATGATACCCTAGCAATTGCTGGTAGAAATATTTTCACCAGCATGGATGTAGAAGTACAACAATTAGCAGAAAAATTATTACAGCATAAAATTGGTAGTGCTGTTGCCATCAATCCAAAAACAGGCGGCGTTATTGCCATGGCTTCAAGCCCTGGATATAATCCAAATTTGTTAACTGGAAATCAACGTAGAAAAACCATTGGTCGATTATTATTAGATACTGCACGCCCTATATATAACCGCGCCATTAAAGGACAATATCCACCAGGCTCCACGTTTAAGCCATTAGGTGCTTTGATCGCACTTGATGAAGGTTTAATTACACCAGCTTATGGATATAATTGCCGTGGATCTTATGGCGCTTGCGGTGATCCGCGCAAATGTGAACACCACAATCCTGGTCATGCGGCAAATTTACAATTAGCATTGGCCTACTCTTGTAACTCCTATTTTTTACAAGTATTCAGAATGGCCATTGATAATCCACAATACCACAATGCAAAAAAAGGATATTTAAAATGGAAAGAATATGTAAATGCATTTGGCCTTGGAAAAAAATTAGGTATTGATTTGCCAAGTGAAAACAGAGCCAGCATACCCGATACGGCACAATACAATCGTGATTTTGGTGGTGCCAAATATTGGAACAGTTGTTACATGTTAACCTTAGGAATTGGGCAGGATCGAATGACCGCTACCCCACTTCAATTAGCGAATGCAATGGCCTTCCTTGCCAATGAAGGATTTTATTACACACCCCATTTTGTAGATAGTATCGAAAACGAAGACGAAGAAGATAAGGTGATGCTTGAAAAATATAGAACCAAAATTGAAGTCACTAAAATTGCAAAACAATACTTTGATGTTATCAAAGAAGGAATGCATGATGTAACTGTTATTGGTACTGCTGCATTTATCAAAGTACCTGGACATGAATTTTGTGCTAAAACTGGAACTGCGCAAAACCCGCACGGAAAAAACCACTCCCTATTTGTATGTTTTGCCCCGAAGGATAATCCTAAAATTGCGGTTGCAGTCGTAGTTGAAAATGCGGGATATGGTGCAACTTGGGCGGGACCTATTGCAGGACTCATGATGGAAAAGTATTTGAATGATACTTTAACCACTGAAAGTAAATTGAAAGCAGAAAACTTATCTAATGTGGACTTAATGCCTGCTGCGATTAAAAGCTGGTATGTACGCAACAACAAAACAGAAATGCTAACTCCGTTTGAATATAACAATGATGAACTCGCTGATGTATGGGATATGGAAATGTTATCTGAAATCGCCCCCGTAAAGCCAGTCATAGACACATCAAAAAAATTAGATACCCTCCCTGTAGCACCCCCTTCCAAACCAGTACCTTTGCGCAAGGTGAACAAGGAAACTGCATTAGACCCTTTACAAAAAAAGAAAAAAGCAACTGCGAAAAAAAATGGTAAACTATAATAATAATAATTTTTCTAAAGGGACCGACTTTGCGGTGATATTATTATATGTAATAATGGTTGCAGTTGGAATTTTATGCATTTTCATGGTGGAGTATAACCCCAATTTAAATTGGAGTAATTCTTTTTTAACAGCGAAGACCAATTACAGTAAGCAAATTTATTTTGCAATTTTTTGCGCTTTCATTGCCATTTTTATCTTACTCATGGATAGCAAGGTATTTACTGCACTCTCTAATATTTTGTATGCTTTAGGAATATTATTAATGCTGGCTACTTTTGTTTTAGGAAAAGATACCAATGGATCTAAAAGCTGGATACCGATTGCAGGCGGCTTTAATTTACAACCTGCTGAATTATGTAAAATATTTACTGCGTTAATATTAGCAAAGTTTATTTCAAAACCAGAAACCGACTTTTCTAAATTAAAATCGCATTTGATTGCTGGCGCCATGATTATGCTACCTGCAATTTTATCTGTGATGCAACATGAACTGGGCTTGGCTTTAGTGTATAGTGCGTTTATTTTTGCCATGTACCGCGAAGGGCTTCCTCCTGTGATTTTAGTGGTTTTACTTTCCTTCGCCATCTTAGTGATTGCGACCCTATTATTGGACCCCACTGTTTTATCCATTATCATTTCAGTAATAGCTGGGCTTTTTATCATCAACCTAATAAAAAAATTCAAAAGGAATAAAAATTCAATATTAGTTATTATATCCATTTGGGCAATTTGTTTCGGGACCATTAAATACATTGTGCCTTATATTTTCAATAATGTATTAGAGTGTTATCAAAGCACACGTATATATAGCATGATGGGTAAGGAATATGATTGTGGCCAAAATGTAAAATCTGCCAACAAAACTTCTGTTAATAAAAAAGCAGCGCGCAAGCCAGATGATTACAATGTAAAGCAAAGTAAAATTGCCATTGGTTCCGGTGGATTTTGGGGAAGAGGGTTTTTGAAAGGAACCCAAACCAGAGGAAAATATGTTCCTGAACAACATACTGATTTTATATTTACTTCCTTAGGAGAAGCATTTGGATTTGTGGGCACTTTTACATTCCTAGGTTTGTATTTGTTTTTTCTGTTTCGACTTATAAGAATCGCAGAAAGACAAAGAAGTACTTTCTCAAGAGTATACGCTTATAGTGTGGTGGGCATCTTTTTTTTCCATATCGCCGTTAATATAAGTATGACCATTGGCTTATTTCCAGTGGTAGGTATTCCTTTACCTTTAATTAGTTATGGTGGATCCTCCTTGTTAACATTTACGGTACTTGTTTTTATATTATTAAGATTAGATGCTGACAGACAAATGGTACTGCGTTAATCCCTATTTTTATCCTATGCGTATTTATCCTTTATCTGAGGGCAATTTTTCAATTGATAGTACAAAAGTGTTTATTCCTTTTGATGGGGATATTCAAAATAGACCTCCAGGTAGTATATTAGTACAAGTCCAACCCTTTGTGGTCGTAACCGAAAAGGACATCATTTTATTGGATACGGGTCTCGGCTATTTTAATAACCAAGACATTCTTCAAATACATGCTAATTTAATGGCCATTGGAATTGACCCTTCCAGTGTAACCAAAGTTTTCATGAGTCATTTACACAAGGATCATTCCGGCGGTATTAGTTACCTACACCCCCAACATCAAGAACGTTTTATTAGCTTCCCCTATGCCACTTATTATATACAAAAAAACGAATATGATTTGGCGTTACAATCAAAAAGCGCTTCCTATATTTCGGAGCAAATACAAATCTTAGAAGCATTTAGCAAGGTCCAATGGCTAACGCAGGAAGAAGGGGTGATTGACAATTTGATACATTACAAAATTACGGGTGGGCATAGTTTGTATCATCAAGTGTGTTGGATTAAAGAACAGGGCGATATCCTATTTTTTGGCGCAGATGTGGCACCACAACTACAACAGATGAAATCAAGGTTTGTTGCTAAGTATGACTTGGATGGTAAATTGTCCATGGAATGGCGACAACAATGGTGGGAAAAGGGACAACAAGAGAATTGGAACTTTGCTTTTTATCATGATATCAAAGTTCCTACTTACAAAGCAATGTAGCTGCTTAAAACGAACATTCATTAGGAATCAGTACTGACAAGGGTTTCAGGGAATCTAACTTAATTTGTACTACCTTTATAGTACAATAATATGCCAACCAGCTCACATAATTACGCAATTCAATTCAGAAAAAATGTTTCTGACAAATACATTATTTATAATAGTTTATTTGCAGCACTCCCTTATTCTGGCGTAGCCAATGTAGGTGCATTATTACCCATTTTATTGCAAACCTGTGAGGAAGGTTTTAGTAAAGACAAATCGCCGATCGAAATTGTTGACTATTTTTTCAAACAACATACTTATGTTGAAAGTGAACAAGAAAAATTAGACCACCTTTTTAAATATGTTCAATACATGGAAAGGCAGGTGGTACTTTTTGATGCAATTGAAGATGCAGCATTCACTAGCGTCAATGAGGTCGATGGTATTGGAAGCTTAAAGGCACTCATTCGAGATGCTGAATTTTTAGACCATACAGATGCCTTAAAAAAGAAGTTGGAAAAATTCAAAGTACGTCTTGTATTAACAGCACATCCCACACAATTTTATCCGGCAAATGTATTAGGCATCATACATGATATGGGGGAAGCCATTGGTAAAAATGATTTTAATATCATTAATCAGTATATACAACAGTTAGGACTTACCCCGTTTTTTAACAAGAAGCAACCCACACCTACCGATGAGGCTTTGACATTAATGTGGTACTTAGAAAATATTTTTTATCATTCCGTAGGTAATATTTATAGCACACTTGTTCGAGATGTTTTTGATAATAAATATGACGGCGAAAATCCATTTATTGAATTAGGCTTTTGGCCTGGAGGTGATCGGGACGGTAATCCATTTGTAAATGCGGAAACAACGCTTAATGTTGCCAAGGCTTTGCGAAGTAGTATTATTGTATGTTACTATAGAGATGTTAGAAAACTAAAAAGAAAACTCACTTTTTCTGGTGTAGATGTTTTAGTTAATGAATTGGAAGCAACCTTATATGAAAATGTTTTCAGACCTGATGTTGCAAAGCCAATTACAACCAGTGAAATCATCGAATGCCTTACAAAAATTAAAAATATAATTATTGAAGGTAATTATTCCTTATACTTATCAAGGTTAGAAAGCTTAATGCATAAAGTAAAACTATTTGGCACCCATTTTGCTTCACTAGATATTAGACAGGATAGTAGAATTCACCATTCTGTTTTAATGGATGTGCATCAGACCCTATTACAACAGGATGGAAAAGGGATATTGCCAATTGATTATAATGAATTAGGTAGCGAGGAACAAATGATTGTGTTAGCGAATATAGTTGGACAAATAAACCCTACTGATTTTAAGGAAACCATCACCAAGGATACCCTTGAAAGTATATATGCCATTACTACTGTACAAAAAATAAACGGCGTTTCCGGTTGTCACCGTTATATTATTAGCAATTGTCAATCCGCAATTAATGTAATGGAATTATATGCATTATGCAGGCTTTGTGGATGGGATCCCCATTTATCTAACTTAGATATTGTGCCATTATTTGAAACGATTGATGATTTAACAAACGCAGAGGAAATCATGTCTATTTTATATAACAACCCATTATTCAAAATACATTTACAAAATAGACAAGCGCAACAACCCATCATGCTTGGATTTAGCGATGGCACCAAAGATGGCGGTTACTTGCAAGCGAATTGGAGTATCTACCAAGCAAAGGAAACATTGACTAAAATTTCAAGGGCCCATAATATTGTGGTGAAGTTTTTTGATGGTCGCGGTGGGCCTCCTTCAAGAGGTGGCGGTAAAACGCATCAATTTTATGCATCCATGGGTAATCAAATTGAAAATGAAGAAATTCAATTAACGGTACAAGGCCAAACAATTACTTCAAATTTTGGAACCATCCAATCAGCACAATTTAATATTGAGCAATTGTTGAGTGCAGGGATTAGTAATGAAATATTTGCCAATGCCAAACTTCAATTAAGTGAAAAAAATAGAGAAATATTAGATGAGCTTGGACATATCAGTTATGTAAGCTATCAACAACTAAAACAAAATCCACTATTTCTTCCTTACTTACAAAAATTTAGTCCACTCAACTATTATGGCAAAAGTAATATTGCGAGCAGACCTACAAAAAGAGGATTGAAAAATGAAATAAGTTTTTCCGATTTAAGGGCCATCCCATTTGTAGGTAGCTGGAGTCAACTCAAACAAAATGTACCCGGTTATTATGGGGTAGGTACTGCATTACAAGTGCTAAAGGAAAAAGGACTTTGGAATGAGGTCGTTTCCTTATTTAACACCAGTTCCTTTTTTAGAACCCTGATTGATAATAGTATGATGAGTATGGTCAAGTCCAACTTTGCCATCACTAAATATGTGGAAAACGACCCAAGGTTTAATACATTTCGTCAAACGATAAAAGATGAATTTACATTAACCACCCAGTTATATTTGGAATTAACCAAGTGTAATAGTTTAATGGAAAAAGATACCTTAGCAAAACACTCCATCCTACTGAGAGACCGCATTGTACTTCCTTTACTTACCATACAACAATATGCGCTTTGTAAATTACAGGATCCTATTATTGAAACAAATTTAAAAGAGGCCTACGAAAAATTATTAACCCGAACTATGTTTGGCGTAATAAATGCAGCTCGGAATTCAGCATAATAGTATAACTAAACCGCACCCACACTATCTTTCCATTGCCATAAATGCAAACAGGCATAGGTCCTATAAGGTGCCCAGGGAAGTGATTTTTTTAACATTTTTATTTGCAAGTCTTTTTTAGAATCAAACTTAATTTTATATAATTTGATCATGGCTTGCTGTATACCTAAATCATCTACAGCAAATACATCTTCCTGCCCCAAGCTAAACATAAGTAGCATTTCAACCGTCCACTTCCCTACTCCATTTATTTGTGTCAGTAATTCAATCACTTGCTCCGGTGGCATGGTATATAACTGTTTGTCAGTCACTTTATTTTCAATAAAAAAAGTAGCTACATTTTGAACGTAACTTACTTTTGAATTACTTAAACCGATCCCTCTTAACACAGATGGATCGGTGGCCAATACCTGCGCACAAGTAGGTTCTTTACCGGCATACAAATCCAAAAAACGTAAAAAAATAATTTTCGCCACCTTGGTACTTAACTGTTGGCTTATGATACTAGCTATTAATCGAATGGGGGTATTTTTCCTTTTTTGTAAAGCATGTGTATCTGCCGCCAAAAGCGTTGCTAATTTTATGTCTTTTTTTAAGTGCGCCTTGTAGGTCATGCCCACAAATTAGGGAGATTTATTTATTTATCTTAACTTTTGACTGAATTCAAAACAGCTATATGAAAAATTATATCATTTTAATCGCTATTTTATTGTCGCAAAATTTATTTGCCCAAAATACCAATACGACAAAACAGGAAGCCAATATTGATGTTACGATTACCTATGAAAATGAGCAAGACAATATAAAAGCCATTCAAGCAATTTTACAAAATCAAACTGCCGCTTGGAATAAGGGTGACCTTGAGGCCTTTATGGCGGGTTATTGGAAAAATGATAGCCTTGTATTTATTGGGCAGTCAGGGCCTACTTATGGTTATAAAAATACCTTAGCGAACTATAAAAAAAATTATCCCGACTCCAACTATATGGGAAAATTACACTTTGACATTGTAAGTATTAAACCCCTCAGTAAGAACCACTTTTTTGTTATCGGAAAATGGTATTTAAAACGAAGTGTTGGCGATGTAAATGGGGTATATACTTTGGTATTTAGAAAAACCAAAACTGGTTGGAAAATTATTTCAGACCATAGTAGTTAATACCAATTAAAACATAGCGCCACTCACTAATATTCATCAAATTTAACGGGGGTCTTCCATAGTCGATACAAGCCATACATAAAGGCAACAAAACTTCCGATAAGGTAAATGTAAAATAAGATATTACCTACGCGCCAATGATCTTGTATAAATGCATAGCCCAGCATGATACCCAAGGTGGAATTGGAAAACATCCATAACAAAGTAAAGCCGATGCTATAGGTTATTCTATTTAAAAATGCCAGTACTTGTGGATCCATTTGAATGTAATAGGTATGTAAAATACAATGAAATAATATTCAAAAATTTTAATCTAAACTTTGTTTGTTTGCTGCAGCAGCTTTCAATATTCTGTCAAATTGTGCAGGGGTTAAATCATTATAAAAATAATAAACCGGATCCACTTTAGCCCCTCTCTTAATAACTTCATAGTGACAATGCGGTCCTGTACTTTTTCCGGTACTACCAATATAACCAATCACTTCGCCCCTTTTCACGGTCTGTCCAACTTTTGCTTTTACACGCACCATATGGCCGTATAAAGTTTGATAGCCATAACCATGATTGATCACCACTTTGTTTCCATAACCATCACTATTAAATCCTGCAGCCTGCACCACACCATCTGCCGTTGCATAAATGGGCGTTCCAGAAGGCGCTGTAAAATCAAGCCCTGCATGTAAACGATAGTCCTTATATAAAGGATCAATTCTATAGCCATAGCCTGATGCAATCCGATTTAAATTTTTATTACTGACTGGCTGTATAGCAGGAATAGCCCTTAATAGTTTTTCTTTATTTTTTACCATGGTGCCTACTTCCACAAAGGACTTATCCTGGAAAGCCGATCGCACACTCAAATTATTTAATTGTGCAATCATATTAGACAACAGCGCCGAGCTGGATAAATTTTGAATCATACGTACTTCCTTCAAAGCTTCCATGTCCTTTAAGCGCGCACTATCAGGTATTGGACTCGACTCAAATATGGAACGATAAACCTCATTGTCCCTACTTTCTAATTCCGTCATTTGCAACTCCAATTGCCTAACCCTATCCTGAATTACACTATAACTTGCGCGGTAGCTTTCATTTTGTTGGCGGAGTAACTTTTCCTTAGGAGAATCGATATATTGAAAAAGTATCGCAACAATAACCACCCCTGTAACAATGGACGCAGCAATAAATCCGAAAAGTTGAAGCAGCCTTACTTTAAGGGGTACTTCCACTTTATCAAACCTAAGTGTGTGGGTATTAAAGTGATATTTAATTTTCTTCATTTGAATTCACCGATTATTTGGCAAGTATGGCCATAAAAAAGCCCCAATTCCTTACCTTTGAGGTCATTAAAAAAAGCATTACAAATATAGCTT
>CAIWBA010000158.1 GCA_903910765.1 uncultured Bacteroidota bacterium | reverse complement strand
GCATTAGTGGAAAGCATTGTACGTGACGAAAAGAAATTATTTACTTGTTGCGTAAGCTTGGATGGCGAATATGGCCAATCAGACATTTGCTTAGGTGTACCTGTCGTGATTGGAAAGAATGGTTGGGAAAAGATTGTTGCCATGGACTTATCTGCAGACGAGCAAGCAGCATTCAACAAAAGCGCAGACGCAGTGCGTAATATGAACGACGTTTTGAAAACTTTATAATAGTTCAAGAATTATTCAAAAGCCTTCCGCCGATTACTGGTTGGAAGGCTTTTTTATGCGCGGGTAAATAATTGATGAGGCGAGAAATAGGTATTTATGCGCTTTGTTAATTTTACAGCTAGCCGTTTACTTTCGCTGCAATCAAATCAGTATTTTGAAGTTGCATGCAATTAAAGTGTCCTTTGGGACAATGATTTGATCCTTGCTTTGCACAAGGTTGACATTTTAAATTAGGTACGATTGCATCATAGCGAGGGCTATCAGAATTTGAAGGATACAGTGCAGAAAACTGCAAGGCAGGCGTAGTAGCTCCCCAAATCGTAACCGTTGGTTTATTGAAAGCACAGGCAATATGTAAAAATCCAGTATCATGCGACACAATATAATTTGACTGCTTCACAAAAAGCGCTGATTCATTGATATTGTAATTTCCACATGCATTAAAAACGCGATCCCCAAATACTTGTTGCAAGGCCACTCCTACTTCCTTGTCATCGGGACCCCCAATTAAGACTATGGGTAATTTAATGGATGCAATTAATGCGCTTAATTTTTCAAGGGGCATTTTTTTATTAAAATACGAGGCGCCAATCACCAAACCAACATAACCTGATTTAAAATTTTCAGGCAAGTCATTGATAACTGATTGGATATGACTTGGAATAAAATAATCCAACCCCTTTCCATCGTCTACAACGCCCAATGATTTAACAGTATCCATATAACGCTTGGTGATATGTTCTTTTTTTAGCAAATCAATACCTAAAGTAGTGAGGATAATTTTTTGAACGCTCAATTTTTTATAACTAAACGCTTTTACCCCCAAGGCCCGCTTAATACGCCAGGTACGTTGATTGTGATGTAAATCGATCACTGCATCAAAGGACTGCTTTTTTAAAGTCGGAATAACCTCATTGATATCCTGATCCAAATAATGAAAATGAGCAATATACGGATTCGACTCAGTCACTTCCTTCATGGAAAGTTTGGTCAAAAAATGTATTTCAACCCCAGGGATTTGTTGCTTAACACAACGAATTACAGGCGTAGTTAATACGATATCACCAATGGACGAAAAACGAATAAATAATAAACGCATATGGGTTTTTAACTAAGGAAGTGGATGGTCGTTTTCCATATAATCCAAATCCTTATGATAAGTTTCCTCTGTAAAGAAATAAGCAATTAAAGTAATCATCATTACGATAGCCCCAGTAAACATGCCACTTTGTAATATATCCCACCCTAATTTTTTTTGTAAAATATCTAAAAACAAAAAATTAATTAACGGCAATGCACCGCGCACCATATTGGGTATGGTCGTTGCAGCAGTCGCGCGTAAATTAGTGCCAAACTGCTCAGCAGCCATTTGATTAAAGATGGCCCAGTAGCCTGTACTAAAGCCCAAGAAAGCACATATAAGATACATGCGACTATCATTATTATTGAAAGGGCTAAAAAATAAAACCATGCCAATAATACTTAAAATATAAAAAAGCATTAAGGCTTTTTTACGGCTTTTGAAATATTGACTTACATATCCAATCAATAAATCACCCGAAGCAATACCGATATAAGCCAACATGATTGATCTTCCTGAATCAATTAAATTAATGCCATACAAGGAACTTGCAAATTTGTTACTGTAGTTAATTAATACCCCAATCACAAACCAGGTTGGAAGTCCAATTAAAATTGCAGTAATATATTTTACAAATCTTTTTTTATTCTTAAAGAACATCAAAAAATTTCCTTTTTCAAATTGGGATAATTTAGCAGATTCAAACATAAACGATTCTGCAACTTTTACGCGCAACACCAAAAGAAAAAATCCAAGTACCCCACCTATTTGATAGCACAAACGCCAATCATTGGTAAATTTAAAAGTGAAATAAGCAAATACAGCACCAAACAAACCAATTCCTGCAACCATCGAAGTACCAATACCTCTTTTGTTTTTTGGAAGCATCTCTGACACTAAAGTGATCCCTGCACCCAGCTCCCCTGCCAAACCAATACCGCCAACAAAACGGCAGTAGGCATATTGATCTACATTTTGAACAAAGGAGGTTAGGATATTCGCTACTGAGTATAATAAGATGGAACCAAATAAAACTTTTAATCTCCCTTTTTTATCGCCCAACACCCCCCATAATATACCGCCAATTAATAAGCCAGACATTTGCCAGTTGATTATATGTGCACTATCCACAATTATAGTTTCCGCAGTAGATCCAATACTCATTACACTGGTTTGCCTAACTATCGTAAACAATAACAAGTCATATACATCTACAAAGTATCCCAAAGCGGCCACAAATACTGGCAATGACAATAGTCCAATTTGTTTATTTGTATTCATGTTTAATAAAATTAATTATTATTACTTTATTATATTTTTAAAATTAAGATTTATTGGAACGATGTGTAATTACATTAATAATTACAGGCAAAGTGGTGACTAAAACAATGCCTAAAACAATAACCTCTAAATGATTTTTTAAATCAAACTGAAATTGATTTAAAATCCAGGATTGTAAAAAATGTCCGGCACATAACATACTCGCTACCCAAGTCAAACAACCAACCACATTAAAATAAACAAACTTTTTTTTATCCATCGCAACAATCCCCGCAACAATCGGCGCAAATGTTCGAACAATTGGTATGAACCTAGCGATTACGATTGCACGTCCGCCATGCTTATCATAAAACTCCTGCGCTTGCACTAAATATTTCTTCTTAAACAATAAATTATCTTTCCAATCATACATGGCAGGCCCTACCTTTTTCCCAATTTGATAGCCCACATAATTACCTAATATCCCCGCTACTGAAATAAAAGCAAATAAAATACCTAAATTAAGCCACTCACTATTGGTTACAAAAATTTGCGAGGCCAAGGGGACACTATAAATGCCTGCAACAAAAAGTAAACTATCCCCTGGTAAAAAAAAGCCAAAAAATAATCCTGTTTCCGCAAAAACCACAAACAACAACAACCATAATCCCCCATGCTCAATATAAAATTGCGGTTGTAAAAGTTGGCTCCAATGAAAAAGTTCAAGTAAAGTAATCATTAAAATATTTTTAAGCTTGTGTTGGATTTTCTAATGCACCTTCCCATTTACTGACTACGGTGGTCGCAAGACTATTGCCTAATACATTGGTGGCTGATCGGAACATATCGCAAAAGTGATCAATAGGTAAAATTAATGCGATACCCTCCGGTGGAATATTAAACATGGCACATGTAGCAGTAACAACGACTAAGGATGCACGAGGTACACCCGCAATCCCCTTACTCGTAAGCATCAACACCAACAACATGGTTAACTGTGTTGCAATATCAATATGAATGCCATAAGCTTGTGCAATTGCTAAACTTGCAAAAGTCATATACATCATGCTGCCATCTAAATTAAAAGAGTAACCTAATGGTAAAATAAAAGAAACAATTTTATCCTTGCAGCCAAACTTTTCTAATTCTTCTGTTAATTTTGGGAACACGGCCTCACTACTCGTTGTACTAAATGCAATGACGAGTGGCGAGGTGATATGTTTTAATAAAGAGGGTACGCGTTTGCCTAATATGATAAACCCAACCCCTAATAATACCACCCACAAAGTACCGATACCCAATAAAAAGTACATTAAATATTTGCCGTAAAATATAAAAATGGCCAACCCTTTGGTAGCAATCACTGCGGCTATTGCACCAAACACGCCCAAGGGTGCAAAATTCATCACATAGCCTACCATTTTTAAAATAATATGCGAAACTGTTTCCAATGCTTTAATAAATCCTTTAGCCGCATCGCCAATGGCTGCTGCAGCTACACCAAAAAAGATACTGAAAATAACAATTTGTAATATTTCATTATTCGCCATGGCCTCAAACATGCTTTTAGGAAAAACATGTTCCACAAAATTAATCATGCTAAAAGTTTGCGATTTTCCCATGACATCTTTTGCGCCATTGATATCTGCATTACTTAAATCAATACCCACGCCTGGCTTAAATATATTAACCAATAACAGTCCAATCAACAAACTCATCAAGGAGGCAGTAATAAACCACAACATGGCTTTGCCACCCACACGACCCACTGTTTTTAAATCCCCTAGTTTTGCAATACCCACCACCAAAGTTGTAAACACCAGTGGCGCAATAATCATTTGAACCAATCTTAAAAAGATAGTCGTTAATAACTTAATGTTTTTGGCAAATTTTTCAATGTAAACCGCATCATAATTTTTATTAATGATGTAGCCTAATATTGCGCCCAAAATCATGGCAACAACTATATACAGGGTGAGTTTATTTGATTTTTTCATAGCATTGTTAGTAATGCAATATAAGACTTAAGTCCTAAAAAAATACCCCCGCCCAAGGGTGTATTTTATATAAAAAGGAGGGCATTTTTGCGAAAAAAGTACTATTTTCCAACCTAAATTGTGTTCAAAAACAATTAGCTCAAAAACAACACCTTGTTTTTGAATTGAAAACCGAAACCAATAACTATGAGTTTATTTAGAAAAAAAGATTTGTCCGCCATGTTAGCACAGGCAGATGATGGTGGAAAAGGATTAAAACGCACATTAGGCGCTGGTAATTTGATCGCATTAGGCGTTGGTGCCATTATTGGTGCTGGCTTATTTGTTAGAACTGCGGCAGCTGCTGGACAAGCTGCTGGACCAGCCGTTACATTATCCTTTATTGTCGCAGCCGTTGGTTGTGCTTTTGCTGGATTATGTTATGC
>CAIWBA010000157.1 GCA_903910765.1 uncultured Bacteroidota bacterium | reverse complement strand
TTCCTTTTCTTCATTACTCAATACACTAGCTTCTCCTAAAGTACCTCCCAATATGATACCATTTACACCCGCATCTAATTGGGCTTGTAAATTTTTCTTGAATAAATCAAGATCTAATTTATCCTCAGATGTAAACTTTGTAGTTACTGCGGGAAATACCCCTTTCCATACAATTGCCATATTATTAGTTTTATATGTTTTATAATGAAATACTAATGTACAAAAAACCCTTGAATTACCCTACCAACTCCCCTTCTAAATCGTAATCATAGGCCTTGGTTATCTTGACCATCACAAACTCCCCAATGTTTAATTTTTTCTTGGTATTAATCACTACTTCATTATCCACCTCCACACTATCAAATTCAGTACGACCCAAATAGCGACCTGCTTCTTTTTTATCTACCAACACTTTTAAAAATAGCCCTTCCTTTTGTTGATTTTTAGCCAAGCTTATTTCCTGCTGTACTTCCATAATTTCTTCGGCACGGCGTTGCTTTTCGGCGGCTGGAACATCATCCACTAAATCATGGGCACTTGTATTTTCCTCATGACTGTAAGTGAATATTCCTACACGGTCAAATTGATGTTCTTGTAAGAATTCTTTTAACTCCTCAATATCGTCCAATGTTTCACCTGGAAAACCTGCAATTAAGGTGGTTCTGATGGCAATACCAGGAACACGTTTGCGAATTTCAGTAATTAATTCCCCCATTTCCTCGCGCGTAATATTACGACGCATGGCTTTTAACATATTATTACTTGCATGTTGCAATGGAATATCAATGTATTTACAAATATTTTCTCGCTCACGCATTACATCCAATACTTCCAAAGGAAATTTTGAAGGATATGCATAATGTAAGCGTATCCACTCCAACCCTTTTACATCCGCTAATGCATTTAATAATTTAGGTAAGGCACGCTCCTTATAAATATCTAAACCATAATAAGTTAATTCTTGTGCAATCAACATCACTTCCTTCACCCCTTTTTTCACCAAGCCTTCCGCCTCGGCTACTAATTGCTCAATGGTTTTACTTACATGTTGGCCACGCATTAATGGAATCGCACAAAAAGAACAGGTGCGATTACATCCCTCACTTATTTTTAAATAGGCATAATGCGAAGGTGTACTTAATAATCTTTCTCCCAATAGTTCCGCTTTATAATCGGCATTCAATTGATTCAACATCAATGGCAATTCCAAAGTGCCAAACCAAGCGTCCACTTCTGGTATTTCCAAGGCTAAGTCACCACGATACCTTTCACTTAAACAACCTGTGACATATACTTTATCCAACTTCCCTTTTTTCTTCAATGCAACTTGTTCTAGTATCGTATTGACACTTTCCTCTTTTGCTTTATCAATAAATCCACATGTATTTACCACTACTATATTGTGGTCTAATTTTTTATTTTCGTGCACTACGTCAATCTGGTTGGCCAATAATTGACCACTCAACATTTCACTATCTACTAAGTTTTTACTACAACCTAATGTAATAATATTGACTTTGTTTTGTGTAAGTGTTTTTGCCTTCATTTTAAACTTGCATTATTTGTTTACCTCATTGGTAAAATGAAATGTAATATCGGGATTGTTCGTGATTTCCGTATTTAAAAACCATTCGCTTTGCGCCAAGTATACTGGTGCTTCATCCTTATCCATCGCCGCATTTTGTTGCTTAAACCTTAAAAAGTCATGCAACTTATTTTGATCCTTTGAAGTTAACCAACATGCTTTGTAAAATGGCAGGGTTCTAAACTCACAAGCTGCGCCATACTCCTGCAATAATCTGTACTGTATTACTTCAAATTGTAAATCACCTACGCAACCAATAATTTTTTTGTTGCCCCCAAACTGCGTAAACAACTGCGCAACGCCTTCATCGGTTAACTGTTGTATTCCTTTTTCCAATTGCTTGGTTTTCATTGGATCCTTGTTCACTAATTCCTTAAATATTTCGGGGGAGAAGGTAGGAATACCCGTAAAATAAAATTTTTCTCCCTCCGTTAAAGTATCTCCAATTTTAAAATTACCTGTATCAAATAAACCCACCACATCACCAGGATAAGCATCATCAATAATATCTTTACTGCGTGCTAAAAAAGTATAAGGATTGGTGAATCGAACGTCTTTATCCAAGCGCACATGCTTGAAATATTTATTTCGCTCAAAGCGACCACTACATACGCGCATAAATGCAATACGATCCCGATGCTTGGGATCTAAATTGGCATGTATTTTAAAAATAAACCCACTAAATTTTTCCTCATTCGCTTTTACTTCACGTAAATTGGTTTCTCTATCTCTTGGAACAGGGGCTATTTGAATAAACGTATCCAACATTTCCTTTACACCAAAATTATTCACCGCAGATCCAAAAAATACGGGTGCAATTTTACCTTCCAAATATTCACTAGCATTGAGTGCACCATAAACGCCATCGATTAACTCCACATCTTCACGCAATACTGCAGCATCCCTTTCGCCAATTTTTTCTTGTAATACCGGACTTGCTAAATCTTGAATCGCAACAATATCTTCCTCCTCCGCTTTTGTACTTGCAGCAAATAACCTTAAATTTTTATCATGTAAATTATATACGCCCTTAAATTCCTTACCACTATTAATGGGCCAAGTCATGGGATGCAATGATAATTTTAATTCATTCTCTAATTCCTCCAATAAATCAAAACGATTTTTACCATCTCGATCCATCTTATTAATAAAAACGATCACTGGCGTTGTTCGCATACGACACACTTCCATTAAACGCCTCGTTTGTGGCTCAACCCCATTCACACTATCAATCACCAATATAACACTATCCACTGCCGTTAAAGTTCGATAGGTATCTTCCGCAAAATCCTTATGCCCCGGCGTGTCCAATAAATTAATTAAAATATTTTGATACTCAAATGACATCACCGAAGTTGCCACCGAGATACCTCTTTGTCTTTCAATCTCCATAAAATCCGAAGTCGCATGCTTCTTTATCTTATTACTCTTAACTG
>CAIWBA010000156.1 GCA_903910765.1 uncultured Bacteroidota bacterium | reverse complement strand
TTAGAGCGTGCAGTAGGCAAAGGAAATAAAATTGGCTTAAGTGAAGATTTTATTACCAAGTACATGGATGCAGTTCATATGGAAAGTATTCAGCACCAAAATAAAGTAATGAATAAATAGTTGTAAAGCTTAAAAGATATTTTTTCTCAAGGAACTATTTAAAAATCAAATAAGATGAAAAACTGGAAAGTTAAATTAGCTACAAGTACAGTGTCATTTATATTAGATGGCAGATTTCAAGCTATTGATAAGTTGGTCAACAAGGCAAATGCATTTTACATCACAGATGAAAATGTGTATGCCTTGCATCAAAATAAATTCAAGGGCAAAAAAACCATAGTTTTTCCAGCAGGGGAGGAACATAAACAACAAGCCACTGTCAATTTTATTATTGAAGCCTTACTTAATTTAGGTGCAACGCGTGAAGCGGTGCTCATAGGTGTGGGCGGCGGTGTAGTCACCGATATGGTGGGCTATGCGGCAAGTATTTATATGCGTGGGGTAAGTTTTGGTTTTGTACCAACGACAATTTTGGCCATGGTGGATGCCAGTATTGGCGGAAAAAATGGAATTGATGTCGGTTTGTATAAAAATATGGTCGGACTTATTAAACAACCTGCCTTTTTATTATACGATTTTGATTTTTTGAAATCATTACCGAATCACCAATGGGAAAATGGCTTTGCTGAAATTATAAAGCATGCAGCTATCAAGGATGCAAAAATGATGAAGCAATTGGCAACACATGATTTGTCTTTTTATCAAAAAAATAAAAAAGAATTAATAGCCCTGATTGAAAAAAATGTAAAAATTAAAATGACAGTGGTTCAAAAGGATGAGTTTGAAAAAGGCGACCGTAAGTTGCTCAATTTTGGACACACTATTGGACATGCCATTGAAAATGAACATGCATTATTACATGGGCATGCAATTAGTATCGGCATGGTATATGCGGCTAAAATATCTCAGGTTTTACTTGGCTTTACAGATACTGGTATAATAATAGAAACGCTAAAAAAGTATGGATTGCCAATTAGTATGCGTTTTGATATTACGCATGCGATGGACATTATGCAAAAGGATAAGAAAAGGGCAAGCAAAGGGATGCAGTATGTGTTATTGAATAAAATAGGGAACGCAGTATATGAAACTGTTCCTTTGAAATCATTAGAAAAATTAATAAAGTTGTATTCATAAGATGCGTGTAATAGTATATCCATCACAATTAATAGGGGCGCAAATTGCACCAGCAAGCAAAAGTAGTATGCAAAGAGCCTGTGCTGCTGCACTATTGCATAAGGGCAAAACAATCATTGCGAATCCTGGTCATTCAAATGATGATTTGGCCGCGATGGATGTGATTCAAAAATTGGGCGCTGTTGTTGAAATAAACAAAGCGGATAACAAAGAATTAAACAATGCAACCATCACTGTGACTTCCAATGGCGTCAATCCAAAGGGGCCTGCAATGAATTGTGGGGAAAGTGGTTTAGGTATTCGGATGTTTACGCCTATTGCCGCATTAAGTAACCAAACCATCAGTATTGAAGGAAAGGGAAGCTTAGTGAAAAGACCGATGCATTTTTTTGATGAAATATTTCCTTCCTTAGGGGTTGCAATAAAATCGCAAAAAGGGTTTTTGCCCATTGAAATAAAAGGGCCTTTACAACCTGCAAACATCACGGTGGATGGTTCCTTGAGTTCGCAATTTTTGACCGGCTTATTAATGGCATATGCGGCAACGGAAGTATATGATACAGAAATCAAGGTGTTGGATTTAAAAAGTAAACCTTATATCGATTTAACCCTAGGGGTATTAAATGCATTTGGCTGGAATGTGAAACATACCAACTACGAAAGTTTTAAATTTTACACGCATACACCGTTAAAGTCATTGATTGAATACACGGTTGAAGGTGATTGGAGCGGGGCTGCTTTTTTATTAGTCGCTGGTGCGATAGCAGGTCCAGTAAAAGTGAGCGGCTTACAATTAGATTCAACACAGGCTGATAAAAAAATAATTAGCGCATTAATTAGCGCCAATGCAAGTATTACGATTGAGGCGGATGGAATTATTTTAGGACCCAATAAAAATATTGAAAATGGGATGCATGAAAAATTGAATGCATTTCAATTCGATGCAACAGATTGTCCTGATTTATTTCCGCCCTTGGTAGCATTAGCATCTTATTGTGATGGGGTGAGTGAAATAAAAGGCGTGAATCGTTTAGCCCATAAAGAAAGCGATCGTGGGCTTACATTGCAAGCGGAGTTTGCAAAGATGGGCGTAAATATTATTTTAGCGGGCGATGTTATGCAAATACATGGCGGTGGTGAAATAAAATCAGCTGTTGTGTTTTCACAGCATGATCATCGTATAGCCATGGCATGTGCCGTAGCTGCTTTATGTGCAAATGGACCTGTTGAAATTACCGAAGCAGAGGCGATCAACAAATCTTATACAGATTTCTTTACGGACCTACAGCAATTGGGGGCAAAAGTGGATATTGAATAAATTT
>CAIWBA010000155.1 GCA_903910765.1 uncultured Bacteroidota bacterium | reverse complement strand
GTGGCCCTTGTTTCTTCATGCTTTGGTTTGCCATGAATAATAATGGAATATCCTTTTTTTGCAATTTGAGCACTTCGGTTCCAAACTTTTTCAACAAATGGACAAGTAGTATTGTATTGTTGCACTTGAATGCCAATAGCATTTAATTTTTTCTCCATTTCAATGGTCGTTCCAAAGGCAGGGATAATTACAATATCTTCCTTGGTTAAATTTGACAATGGAATTAATTCCTTGCCATTGGTATCTTGTAAAAATTGCACGCCTTTTTGAAGTAAATCTGCATTTACTTGTGGGTTGTGAATCATCTCACTTAATAAAAATATTCTTTTCCCTTGATTGGATTCAATGGTTCTGTAAGCAATTTCAATTGCATTTTCAACACCATAGCAAAACCCAAAGTGGCGTGCTAAATATATCTTTAAGTTACCTAAATCAAGTAAGGTAGGCTGCGTGTCTTTTTTTAGTTTATCATCCAGCTTTCTTTTTTCCTTGATTGCAGAAATCAGGGAGCTGCGATAACCTAAAGGGACCTCAAAATGCTTCATTTTATTACTTTTATTCTATAACAATGACAAAAGTACATTGTTCCCTTCTTTTTACCCTATTTTTTAGCTAAAGCCTATCTAAAAAGTGACATACTCCTTTTCCCCGCTTATCTTTGCGCCATGAATTATGTTTCCGTTGAAAATTTGACAAAAAGCTATGGTATCCAACCCCTATTTAAAGGGATTAATTTTAATATAAACGAAGGTGACCGCATTGCGCTTATTGCTCGGAATGGGGTAGGAAAAAGTACGCTTTTGCGTATTTTATCTGGAAAAGAAGTGCCTGATTCTGGCACAGCTAAAATTCATAAGGATGTGCATTTGGTTTTATTTGAACAGGACCCACAGTTTATAGAATCAGCTACTGTTACACAAAACTTATTTAATCAGGAACATCCAACCATGAAAGCGATAAGTAATTATGAGATGGCTATGGAGACTGAGGACGAGGATTTAATTACCAATGCGATTATGGAGATGGAGGAAAATAATGCATGGGATTTTGAATCCAAAGTAAAAACTATTTTAACGCAATTAAATATTCACCATTTAGAGCAACCAGTATCAAAATTAAGTGGCGGACAACGCAAGCGTGTTTCATTGGCAAAAACATTAATTCAAATTGGTTTTGAGCCTAAGCATGTTTTATTGTTAATGGATGAGCCGACCAATCATTTGGATTTAAATATGATTGAGTGGTTGGAGAATTATTTGGCGCAGGAAAAAGTGACTTTATTATTGGTTTCGCATGATCGTTATTTTTTAGAGTCGGTTACAGATGAGATTTGGGAATTGGAACGTGAAAATTTATATAGTTATAAAGGGGATTACGAAAATTATTTAGAAAAGAAAGCGGCACGGATTGAATCTGAATTAGCCAGTATTGATAAAGCTAAAAATACTTTTAGAAAGGAATTGGAGTGGATGCGTAAGCAACCCAAAGCAAGAACGACCAAAAGTAAAAGCAGGCAGGATAATTTTTATGAAGTAGAGGCAAGGGCCAAACAAAAAATTGACGATTCTAATTTACAGTTGGACATGAAGATGACGCGTTTGGGTGGTAAGATTATTGAAGCGAAGAAAGTATATAAATCTTATGGCGAGACCGTGGTTTTAAAAGGCTTTGATTACACGTTTAGTAAGGGCGAACGTATTGGGGTGGTTGGGAAAAACGGGGTGGGTAAATCCACGTTTTTGCAAATATTGCAAGGTATTACAGAACCAGATAGCGGTAAAATTAATGTGGGTGATACCATTGTTTTTGGTCACTTTTCACAAGAAGGGTTGGTGTATAAAAAAGATATGCGGGTGATTGAGTATTTAAAAACATTTGCCGAAAACTTTCCTTTGGCAAGCGGTGGTTCCTTGAATGCAGCACAATTTTTAGAGCTATTCTTATTCACACCAGACAAACAGTATACTTATTTAAGTGCCTTAAGCGGTGGTGAAAAAAAGAGATTACAATTATTGACCATACTTTTCAAGAATCCTAACTTTTTAATTTTAGATGAACCGACCAACGATTTAGATTTACCAACCCTTGCTGTGCTTGAGCAGTTTTTAATTGATTTTGCAGGTTGTGTATTACTCGTGTCGCATGATCGTTATTTTATGGACAAATTAGTGGATCACTTATTTATATTTGAAGGGGATGGCGTGATTAGGGATTATCCTGGTAATTATACACAATATCGTATCCTTGAAAAGTCAAAGCAAAGTTTAGCATCCCTAAGTTCAGACATTACATCCGCCAAGGAATTTGATACGAAGAAAGTAACCCCCGAAAATATAGTCCCAACGACTACAGTGGCTGCTAAAAAAGGGGCAGAGAAAATGACATTTAAGGAAAAGCATGAATTAGAAACCCTTAATAAAACGATGCCTGAATTGGAAAGTAAAAAGCAGGTACTCACTAATAAATTAAATGAGCCCAATCTTGATTATAATGAAATTATAAAGCTAAGCGAGCAATTGGGTGCGTTGAATATTGAATTAGAAGCCGCTGAATTAAGATGGCTTGAGTTGTCTGAAAAGCAACAGGGGTAAGCAATATCTCCTTTTTTTTCTAAAAAGGCGTATGCCTCAAATTGTATTGCCCTATTTTTTTGAGGCATAAGAATTCATGTGTCAATATTTTATAATACTAATTTGGTTTAAGAAAGAAGTCGATAAATAATTTATCAGACATTTCATCATTAAACTAAAAGCTTATGAAACCTATTGAACGCATTGCCATGTATCTAAAGTTTAGAAACATCAATCCGCACTCATTCGAAAAAAAAATCAAGTTGTCCAATGGTTATTTTTCAAAACAACTTAGGCATCTAGGTTCGGTAGGTTCGGATATTTTAATAAAAATTCATGAGCACTATTCCGACTTAAATATTTTATGGGTATTGATTGGGGATGGGGAAATGATTTGTGAAAACTGGGTGGAAGATAAAGGGCAGGCAGGCCAATTTAGCTCCAACTATATCATGGAGAATGGGAAACTTAAAATGTTAGAAGAAGACCTCGAAAAAATGCAATTTGTGTTAAAAGACAAAGAAAAAATTATTTCCCTTTATGAGTTTATGTTAAATAATAATGCACTTTCAACTACAATTGCAGATACCGCTACAAGTAATGGTTAGATAAAAAAGCCTTCCTCAATCATGAAAAGAGGAAGGCTTTAATTAATGAGGCTTCTATTTAAAAGTATGCGCTTGCTTACGCTTTAAGCATAAGAGGCAACAGGTTCACAAGTACAAACTAAATTTCTATCTCCATGGGTATTATTTACCCTTGCTACGGTTGGCCAAAATTTATTTTGTTGCACATAATATAATGGGAAGGCCGCTTGTTGGCGTGTATACTTATGATTCCATTCATCTGCACAAATTACTTTTTGTGTATGAGGGGCATTTTTTAATGGATTATCAGTTTTATCTAGTTCCCCATTTTCAATGGCTTTAATTTCCTCATGTATTGCGATTAGTGCATCACAGAAACGGTCTAATTCTCCTTTGTCTTCACTTTCTGTAGGTTCAATCATGATGGTACCTGCCACTGGGAAACTCACGGTTGGTGCATGAAATCCAAAATCAATTAAACGTTTTGCCACATCTTCCGCTTCAATACCCGCACTTGCTTTAAATGGACGTAAGTCAATAATGAATTCATGTGCACAAGTGCCATTTTTACCAGTATATAAAATCGTATAATGTTTTTCTAATCTTGCTTTCATATAATTCGCATTTAAAATAGCATAGGCGGTAGCTAATGCTAATCCATTTGCGCCTAACATTTTAATATATGCGTAACTGATTAATAAAATACTTGCCGATCCTAATGGTGCTGCGCTCACTGCGTTCGCGCCATTGCCTTGTTGTGCATGCCCTGGTAAAAATGGGGCTAATTTATCGTTCACACAAATAGGGCCCATGCCAGGTCCACCACCACCATGTGGAATAGCAAATGTTTTATGTAAGTTTAAATGACAAACATCTGCACCAATATTTCCAGGGCTTGTTAAACCCACTTGTGCATTCATGTTTGCACCATCCATATATACCAATCCACCTAGTTCATGTATTAAATTACAAATGTCAATAATGGTTTCTTCAAATACACCATGCGTAGATGGATAAGTCACCATTAAAGCGCCTAATGCATCTTTATGTAATAGTGCTTTTTCTTTTAAATCATTCATATCAATATTTCCAGCAGTATCACATGCAACCACCACTACTTTAAATCCAGCCATCACTGCACTTGCAGGGTTGGTGCCATGCGCACTTATTGGAATTAATACAATATTGCGATGTGCTTGTTGGTGATGTTGGTGATAGCTGCGAATAGTTAATAAGCCGGCATATTCTCCTTGTGCACCACTATTGGGTTGCAAGCTACATGCGGTGAAACCCGTAGTTTGACATAAATAGGCACTTAGTTCATTGGTCATTTCTTGGTAGCCGATTGTCTGATGGCTCGGGGCAAATGGATGCATGGTACTGAATGCTGGCCAACTGACAGGGATCATTTCAGTAGCTGCATTTAATTTCATTGTACAACTACCCAAACTAATCATGCTTGTATTTAATGACAAATCTTTATTTTCTAATTGTTTAATATAACGCATCATTTGAGTTTCACTATGATGAATATTAAACACAGGATGCTGTAAATAACTTGAACTACGTAGTAATTGTGCGGGTACTTTTTCATTTTTCACCCCGGCATTGGTCGCAGTTGATTTTTTTCCAGTTAATTTTTCAAATAATGCAACTACTTCTTGTACATGCGCATTTGAAATTGTCTCATCAATAGTAATGCTAACAGTACCGTCGTTAAAATAGTTGAAATTGATATTTTTTTCGTTGGCTAATTTTTTCAATGCACTACTATCAAATCCATGTACATGTAAAGTATCAAAATAAAATTCATTGGCTTGTTGTATACCTAAGGATGCTAGTTGTTGCTCCAGGTTTTGTGCTAAAGCGTGAATTTTTGTCGCAATTTTTTTCAAACCTTGCGGGCCATGATAAACTGCATACATAACGGCCATGTTTGCAAGTAATGCTTGGGCCGTACAAATATTTGAAGTTGCTTTTTCTCTTTTTATATGCTGCTCGCGCGTTTGTAAAGCCATGCGGAGCGCCCTGTTGCCTTGTGCATCTAGACTTACCCCTATTAATCTGCCGGGCATGCCACGCTTGAATTCATCTTTAGTAGCAAAATAGGCAGCATGTGGTCCGCCAAATCCCATTGGAACACCAAAGCGTTGTGTATTACCTACGGCAACATCTGCGTTTAATTCACCTGGACTTTTCAATAAGGTTAATGCTAAAATATCAGCAACCAAAATCACCAAGCCGCCTGCTTCATGCACACGATCAATAAATTGTTGGTAATTGGCAATATTACCTTTGCTATTTGGGTATTGTAATATGGCACCAAAAAATTGATGATTAATTTCTACTTCATTATAATTGCCTTCGATTATCTCAATACCAATTGGATTTGCTCTTGTTGCTAAAACATCTTTGGTTTGTCCAAATATTGATTGATCAACGAATAATTTTGGTTGCGTTGCTACTTCCGCTTTATTGACATGATTAAAAATCATGGCCATTGCTTCCGCAGCAGCGGTGGCTTCATCCAATAAAGAGGCATTTGAAATAGACATGCCCGTTAAGTCGGTCACCATGGTTTGAAAGTTTAATAAACTTTCTAAACGGCCTTGTGCAATTTCAGCTTGGTAGGGCGTGTATTGGGTGTACCAACCTGGATTTTCAAAAATATTTCTAAGAATCACACTTGGTGTAATTGTACCATAATAGCCTTGTCCAATAAAATTGGTCGCAACAATATTTTTTTCACCAATTTTTTTTAAAGATTGCAACATTTCAAACTCTGTAAGTCCCGCAGGAATTTCCATTGCTTTTTTTGAACGGATATTATCAGGCACCGTTTTACTAATTAATTCTTCCACTGATTTTAAACCAATAAGAGATAGCATTTTTTGCGTATCATCGTGATTAGGGCCAATGTGTCTTTGGATAAATTCTGCGTTGTTGGAGTTCAATTCAAACATAAATAGGGTAGTTTAAAAAATTGCCTCAAAGATACTATATAAACCGCTGTTTAACAGGGCGGATTCAATTGATGGGGAAAGCTTGTGGATGAATGATAAATGGTTTACTTTTGCCCTATAATATGGACAAATCTACTGAACAATTATTTGAGGCACCGGCGCCAGAATTGCTTAAAAAACTCGAATATTTTTTAAAAAAGGAAGATAAGCGCAAAATAATGAAGCAATTGCCTGATTTGCATGAGGCGGCCTTTGAAAAGATTGATTGCTTGGACTGTGCAAGATGCTGTAAGAACTATTCACCTCGATTCAAGATGCCGGATATTAAAAGAATCAGTAAGTATTTAGGGCTTAAGGAAACAGCGTTTATTGATACCTATTTGGCGATGGATAATGAAGGAGATTATGTATTACAACAAAAGCCTTGTGTATTTTTGGGAAAGGACAATGCTTGTAGTATATATGAACACCGCCCCTCCGATTGTCAACGATTCCCATATACCGATGAGGATACTTTTTATAAGCGTATACCAGTGACCATGAAGAATGCTGAATTTTGTCCTGCCGTTCACTCGGTCATGAAGGATTTGCTGAGTAAATAATTAAGAAAATAAATTTGTATAATTATTTTGCTAATCAGCAGTAAATTATTCAAACAGCCATTGCCTAATATAAATTAGGCATTCTTTTTAGTATTCCATTTTCTTTAGAGCAGGTGCTTTAAACCAGGTAACGCCAACAACTAATAAAGTCATGGCACCTCCAAATATCACGGAAGGGATTACACCCATTGCTTTTGCGGCAACACCACTTTCAAATTGCCCTAATTCATTACTACTATTAATAAACATGGAATTTACGCTCATCACCCTGCCCCGCATATGATCAGGTGTTTTAAGTTGCACAATGGTCCCTCTAACAATCATGCTGAATCCATCCAAAATGCCACTTAATAATAACATGACAAAGGACAGCCAGAATATTTTTGATAAAGCAAACACAATTATACATAAACCAAACCCTGCTACAGCTAGTAGTAATTTTTTTCCTTGACCACGATTTGCTGGGAATATGGTGATGATTAAAATTATAATGATCGCACCTATGTCTGAAGCTGCGTTTAGCCAACCAAAGCCAATCGGGCCTACTTTTAAAATATCTTTTGCAAAAACAGGGATCATGGCTACAGCACCGCCAAATAAAACAGCAAATAAATCAAGTGATAAAGCCCCAAATACTTCTTTTGAATTAAATACAAAACGGAGGCCTTCCTTTACACTCTCCAATGTTTTTTGATCAACAACATCTGCATGTGGGGGCTTTGATTTGATCATGGAAATAAAGCCATATCCAATACCCACTAGGCTAATGACTACGATTAACGAACCGGTAT
Source organism: uncultured Bacteroidota bacterium (assembly GCA_903910765.1). Taxonomy (GTDB): domain Bacteria; phylum Bacteroidota; class Bacteroidia; order Chitinophagales; family Chitinophagaceae; genus Sediminibacterium. The sequence goes on along the minus strand of CAIWBA010000155.1, from coordinate 20,233 downwards.
GGCCAAAGCCGGCAATAATAAATCCTACAATCGCGTGTCCTAATACGGAAGCACTCAACCAAATGCCTTGGCTCCAAGTGGTGGCATTTTGTAATAAGTTTTTGGGTACCACTGCGCCAATAATAGTTCCAAAACTAGGACCTGTAAAAGATCGAATAATACCCGTGCAAAAAACGATAAAATAAATACCAATCGCTATTTGTAATGAGGTCAATTTTAATGCCCCAATGTCCATGGATAAAAAAAGTAAAATAAGTGCGCAGCACCAATATAAAATAACGCCCCTTAATAAAAGTTTTCTTTTTTCACTTTTATCAATCACATGGCCTGCATATAAAGCAAGGGAAACGGCTGGGATTACTTCTGCTAATCCAATAAGTCCTATGGCAAAAGGGGCATTCGTTAATTCATATATCCACCAGCCGACTAGTGTGCCCATCATTCTTAAGCCCATGATAAATAAAAATCGCCCAATCATTAAGTTTCGAAACTCGGTAACGCGCAAAGCACCCAAAGGATCATTTAATTGTTTGACAGGGCTTTGCATAGTTTCTATTAGGGTAGGTTAATAAAATGTTGACCATCTTCTAAATCCTTTTCAAGTGCATCCGTGATCAATTTAAAATGTGCTTCATTATATAAAAAATCAGCATTGCTTGCGTCCACAAATATCGTTTTTAAATTATGCTGTTTTATATAGCTAGTATAGGTTTCTTGTAGTTTAAAAAGGTATTCATCGGGTATAGATTGTTCAAATTTTCGATTCCGCTTTTTAATGTTGGATTGCAGCTTGTTTACTGGCGCATGTAAATATATTAATACATCTGGCTGTGTAAGTTGTTGGCTAAATACTTCATACATTTTTTGATACAATCTATATTCTTCCTCAGGTAAATTTACTTTTGCAAATAACAAGCATTTTGTAAATAAATAATCGGAGATAGTCACTGATTGAAATAAATCTGCGGTCTTAATTAAATCCTGTTGTTGTTTAAATCGTTCAGCTAAAAAAAATAGTTCGAGTGGAAAAGCGTATTGTTTTGGATTTTCGTAAAATTTAGTCAAAAATGGATTTTCTGCAAATTCTTCCAACATTAATTTTGCGTTATAATGTTGCGATAACAATTGCGATAATGTTGTTTTTCCTGCGCCAATATTTCCTTCTACTGCAATAAAATGATACTTCATATTTTCCTTAATTCTTCCATTCAAATATAGTAAGCGGAATGCTTAATTGATCGTTTTTTTATACACATGCGAGTCATCCTTGCACTGTTTTAATAGGGCAGTTGTGGATATATGTAAGATGGGGTGTATATAGCTGGGTGCAATTTCGTTTAAGGGAATGAGCACAAAGTTGCGTTGCTCCATTCTAGGGTGTGGAATAGTAACGAGTTCGGATTGTATTATTTCATTGTTGAAATAGATGATATCAATATCTATGGATCTAGGTCCTAAAGGGAGCAACCTTTCTCGGCCCAATAATAATTCAATGGTCAATAATTGTTGCATCAATTCGGTCGCGGAGAATGCGGTTTCCAGCTGTAAAGCTTGGTTGAAAAAGGGAGGTTGTTCGGTAAAGCCCCAAGCTGCTGTTTCATAGATCGCCGAACTGGAAATTATTTTTCCACAATGCAATTCAATTTTTTGAATGGCGTTTTTTAGGTTGGCCAATCGGTCGCCTAAATTACCGCCTATCAGTAGGTAAGCATTGTTCATAGAAGTATTATAAAAGTAGCCCAAATATCCATAATTTTACAGCGTTAAACTACTTTATCTCCGACTATTTTGGGCATTTTGGTTTAATTTAATATTGCAACTTCATGAAAAGCTTTTTTAAAACATTTTTCGCAGCCTTATTGGCTTTGATTATTTTTTCTTTGCTTGGTTTTTTTATTTTAATTGGGATAGCAGCCGCTTTTTCATCTGATGAAAAAGTTGCAGTAGCGCAAAACTCAGTTTTAGTAATTGATGCCTCAGAAACATTTTTAGAGCAATCAAAAAATGATCCTTTTAGTGAATTAATGAGCAAAAAAAATGGCAAGCAACCCAGCTTGTCTGAGTTGCTTGGATTGTTGAATTATGCAAAAAAAGATTCTAATATTAAAGGCATTTATATTAAGTGTGCGGAAAACCCAAATGGTTATGCGGCTACTGAGGAAATAAGGAAAGCGTTGATTGATTTTAAAAAATCAAAGAAATTTATTGTTGCGTATGCCGAAACTATTTCGCAGAAAGGGTATATGATGGCTAATGTTGCTGATCAAATATATACACATCCACAAGGAGGCATGGAATGGTCTGGCTTTAATTATGAGACCATGTTTTTGAAAGGATTAATTGACAAACTTGAAATTGAGCCACAAATATTTTATGCAGGTAAATTCAAAAGTGCGACTGAACCTTTCAGATATACCCAAATGTCAGATGCGAATAAATTACAAACTGGGGTTTGGCTTAATTCAATTTATAATAATTTCATCCAAGGTGCTGCTGAAATGCGCCATTTAAATGCAGATTCAATCAAAGCGTTCGCGAATGAAGGGAAGGTGCAAAATGCAAAGGATGCATTAAAATATAAGTTAGTGGATGGCTTATTATATGATGACCAATTAAAAAAAATCATTAGTAAAAAATTACATGAGGTGGATGAAACTAAAATATCATTTGTATCCATTAATAATTATGCGGAATCAGTTGCATTAAGGGGTACGGGTAGTGGTAAAATTGCAGTGATATATGCAGATGGAGATGTGGTGATGGGCAGAGGCCAAAAAGATGCAATTGCAAGTGATGATTATAGGGCATTGATACAAAAAATCAGAAATGACAAAACTATTGATGCTGTTGTATTAAGGGTGAATTCACCTGGTGGAAGTGCATTAGCAAGTGATATTATTTGGAGAGAGATTGATTTACTTAAAAAAGAGAAACCCGTGGTGGTGAGTATGGGAGATTTGGCAGCGTCAGGTGGTTATTATATTTCCTGTGGCGCCGATTCGATTTTTGCAGATGCGAATACCATTACTGGATCCATTGGTGTGTTTTCAGTGATTCCTAATGCAGAGAAATTCTTGAAAAATAAATTAGGTATTACTTTTGATCGTGTTAAAACTGGCCAATATGCCGATGCGCCATCTGCAACAAGAGCCTTAACTCCCACGGAACAAAATTTTTTACAAGCAGGTGTGGACAGTGTTTACTATATATTTAAATCAAGGGTAGCCGCAGGAAGACAAAAAAGTGTGGAATATATTGATAGCATTGCACAAGGTCGTGTATGGACTGGTGCGGATGCAATTAAGGTGGGCTTGGTGGATAAAATTGGGACTTTAAATGATGCATTGGCAGCTGCCGCTAAAATGGCCAAATTAAAAGGGTATAGTATTAAAACATATCCAGAAAGCAGGTCCTTTATTGAAGAGTTTTTTGAAGGCTATAAAAACGAAGTAAAAAGCAAAGCAATTCAACAAGAAATTGGAATTGAACAATGGCAGGTACTACAACAAATAAAATCAATCAAACAGATAATGGGTCAGCCGCAGGCTCGATTACCTATCTTTCAGCTCAATCAACGTTAATATATGTCTGCGTATAGTCAAATTAAAGCAATGCTTGCGATAACAAAAGCAAGTTTACGTTCTACGTTTAGGAGTCCTTCAGCCGTTATATTTAGTATTGCATTTCCGTTGATTTTTATTCTAGTTTTTGGCTTTTTAAGTAGTGGGGGTAATATCAATGTGAATGTGGCAATGACGCAAGGCAGTGATACGACCAATCCAATTTATGCTGCGATTAAAAATATACCAGGATTTAAATTTGCAACAGGGGATAGTAATAAAATTCAAGGAGAGCTTGCCAAAGGCCGTATTACCACAATGATTCATATTCGGGCAACTGACAACCCCAATTTACCCTATACCATTGACTTAATTAGCTCGGAAGCGGCTAATCCGCAAAACATTCAACTGGTAAAGTCTATATTAAATTCAGTCATTTCAAAAATAAATGAGCAACGCTTTAAAGATGCACCAAGCATTGCGGTCGTAAATAATAATGTAAAAAAAGTGCCTGGGCGAATTTATCGTACCATTGATTTTGTATTACCTGGTCAACTAGGTTTCTCCTTATTAAGTGCTGGTGTTTTTGGTGTCGCTTTTTTGTTTTTTAATTTAAGACAACAATTGGTATTGAAGCGATTTTATGCTACACCCATTCGTCGCTTATATATTATTTTAGGCGAAGCTTTAAGCAGGGTCATTTTTCAATTAATCACTGCAATCATTATCATCGGCATTGGACATTTTGCATTTAAGTTTACCTTAGTTCATGGTTGGGTCACTTTTGCGAGTATTATGGGTCTTAGCTTTATCGCACTTATTTTGTTTATGGGTTTTGGATTTATTGTAAGTGGCGTAGCAAAAACAGAAAGTACCATTCCGCCGTTTGCTAACTTAATTACACTGCCTCAGTTTTTATTATCGGGTACATTTTTTTCTATCGATAATTTCCCAACCTGGTTACAACCTTTTTGCAATATACTTCCGCTAACCCATTTTAATAATGCGATGCGAAATATTGCATTTGAAGGAAATAGTTTAATAGATTCTTGGACCGACATTTCCATTTTATTGATTTGGATAGTGGTTGTTTATGCATTGGCGTACAAAATTTTTAAATGGGAATAAATGAAATTGATAAAATTGGCGGTGATTAGTGTTTTATTACTAAGTATTTTGGTAACTGCAATTTCATTTTTGTTCCCAAGCACTGTGATTGTTTCTAGGGCCATTGAAGTAAAGTCAACGCCTGAAAAAATAGCTTATTACGCAGCTGATTTGAAGCAATGGAATGCCTGGATGAGTGACTGGAAACAAAATCAAGTTCGTTTACAAAATGATACTGCATTTATTGGTACACAAATAATTCATTTTGAAAGCAAAACAGATTCTTCTGTAAATTATCAATGGGTGGCGACAGGGCAGGCACCTTATCTTGTTAGGATTGAATGGTTCCCATTAGAAAAAGGAAATTATGTAATTCATTGGACGTTTGAACAACATGTAAGTTGGTATCCTTGGGAAAAGTTTCAAACTTTATTGAATGAAAAATTATTAGGTAATAAGATGGAAATGGAATTGCAAAATTTGCAAGGGGTGATCAATAATTAATTATTTATTTATTTATTGTTCTTTTTCTTTCTGTTCCATCAAAAATTGAACATTCCTTTTAAGTCCTTTTAATTTTGATCTAAGTAAGGGTGACTTTTTGAATCTTTCTTTAAAAGTGGTTTCTTCCATTTGTAGCCATTGCGCCCGACCCATATTCAATAATCCATCTAAGGGCTTAAATTGATCTTCCTGATGTGATTTGCTAAACCTATTCCAAGGACAAACATCTTGGCATATATCACAGCCAAACGCCCAATCGGTATAATTTTTATTTGCATTAATTTCCGACTGTTTCAATTCAATGGTATAATAACTTATGCAGTGATTTGCTTGAATGGTTTTATTGGGTAAAATAGCCTCCGTAGGACAGGCGTCGATACATTTGGTGCAAGTACCACAATAATCTTTAGGAATCGGGGTATCATAATCCAATTCAATATCAACAATTAATGTCGCAAGGAAAAAAAAGGAACCTGTTTGGGGCCGAATTAAATTTCCATTTTTCCCAATCCATCCTGCGCCTGATAACTGTGCCCAACTTCTTTCCAGCACAGGTGCTGAATCCACAAATCCGCGTCCTGTAATATTGCCCATTCGCTTTTGCATTTCACCAAGCAGTGTTTGCAATTTTGTTCGTATCACATCATGATAATCTTCCCCCCATGCGTATTTAGCAATTTTTGTATTTGAATCAATTTGTTTTAATTGATCTTGTTGTGATGGAAAATAATTAATTAAAAAAGTGATGACCGACTTGGCGCCTGGCACTAATTTTCGTGGATCAACACGTAAATCAAAATGGTTTTCCATGTATTGCATCTCACCATGATAGCCATTCAACAACCATTGTTCTAAACGACGGGCATCTTCTGTTAATTCCTTCGCTGCGGCAATGCCACAATAATCAAAACCGAATTGTTTTGCTAATGCTTTGACCAGCTTTGTATTTTCGGCTTGACTCAATCTTCTATATTCAGTTTATGAAAAAAGCGATGTGCAATAGGTGCAATTAAAACCCCAATATTAGTAATGAAAACAACCCCGCTAAATAATGCATAAAAAGAGGAGAAAATTTTACCCCAAAAAGTTTCAATCGTTACCACAGGTCCCATACCCCCTAGTATCATGGAAGAATTATGCACCGAGTCAATCCAAGACATTGGCCCAGTAAATTTATAACCGATGATGCCAATGAATAAGCAGGTTCCTAAAATAATTAATGTCCACAAAAAATGAGTGAACACGCGTTTCAAAAAAACACTACGTTCTGCAATAGGTTCACTTTTATGTTCGTACCTAGTTTTAAAAATTCCGGGTTTGTGATGTGCTTTCATTTCCTTTAGTCATTTCATGTAAAATTAGCAGAAAATCCTTGTTGTACCTGACTTTAGTTCAGTTTTAACTACTTATTTATGCCATTATAACCTATATCATAGTTTGGCTGCTCATTTGAACCTACTTTGTTATAATAAACACAATTATGAATTTAAGTCAATATACCATCAAGGCGCAGGAAGCGATTCAGTCGGCCCAGCAATTAGCTTATAACAATAAGGATGCTGCTATAGAAACGCTGCATTTGTTAAAAGCTATATTATTAGACAAGGATAGCTCAACAGAATTTTTATTAAAAAAGAATAATTTAAATCCACTGTTGATCATGCAAAAAGTGGATGCTGCTTTGCCAAGCTTACCGAAACAAGCGAGTGGGGAACCTGCCACTAATTTAAGTAGGGATTTGAATAGTGTATTATTAAAAGCCAATGGGGCACTTAAAACATTTGATGATGAGTTTGTCACTGTGGAGCATTTATTAATTGCTATTTTACAAGTAAATGATACTGCTTCAAAAATTTTAAAAGATGCAGGTCTTACAGAAAAAGGATTGGTGTCTGCTATTAAAGAATTAAGAAAAGGGGAAAAAGTACAATCGGCAACACAGGAAACACAGTTTCAAGCATTGTCAAAATATGCAAAAAACTTAAATGATTTAGCGCATAAAGGGAAGTTGGATCCAGTGATTGGTCGCGATGAAGAAATTAGAAGAACCTTGCATATCCTTTCCAGAAGAAGTAAAAACAATCCCATTTTAGTCGGGGAGCCTGGGGTAGGTAAAACTGCCATTGCAGAAGGATTGGCCATGCGTATCGTTAATGGGGATGTACCTGATAATTTAAAAAGTAAAATAATTTTCGCCTTGGATATGGGGCAATTAATTGCAGGGGCAAAGTACAAGGGTGAATTTGAAGAAAGATTAAAAGGGGTCGTTAAGGAAGTGGCGGACAGTGATGGGGGTATCATTTTATTCATAGATGAGATACATACATTGGTCGGTGCTGGCGGTGGCGAGGGTGCGATGGATGCGGCAAATATTTTGAAACCTGCTTTGGCAAGGGGTGAATTAAGAGCAATCGGTGCAACCACTTTAAATGAGTATCAAAAGTTTTTTGAAAAAGACAAAGCATTAGAGCGTCGTTTTCAAAAAGTAATGATTGATGAGCCAAGTAAGGAAGATGCAATTTCTATATTAAGAGGCTTAAAGGAAAGATATGAGACGCATCATCATGTGCGCATTAAGGATGAAGCCATTATTGCCGCAGTTGAATTATCTACGCGTTATATCACTGATCGTTTTTTACCTGATAAGGCCATTGATTTAATTGATGAAAGTGCAGCAAAGTTACGATTGGAGATGAATTCAATGCCTGAGGAGTTGGATACCCTGATTCGTCAAATTCGCCAACTTGAAATTGAAAGAGAAGCAATTAAGCGGGAAAATAATCCGGAGCAATTGAAAGCGTTAAATATCGAAATAAGTAATTTAACGGTGCAAGAGGATACATTAAAAGCAAAGTGGTCGGAAGAAAAAGAGCTGGTAGATAAAGTACAAGCAACAAAGTCAAATATTGAAAAATTAAAACAAGAAGCAGAAGTTGCGGAACGAAATGGTGATTATGGAAAGGTGGCGGAAATAAGATATGGGAAAGTGAAGGAACAAGAAACGAATTTGTTGGAATGTTCCAAGCAATTGAATGAAATGGGTGCGCACGGAAAACGTTTGATGAAGGAGGAAGTAGATGCGGAGGATATTGCAGAGAATGTGGCTAAGGCCACCGGTATCCCCGTGAGTAAAATGATGCAGTCGGATAAAGAAAAATTATTGCATTTAGAGGAAGAGTTACATAACAGGGTGGTAGGTCAGGAGGAAGCGATAAGCGCGGTATCTGATGCAATCAGAAGAAGCAGGGCGGGTTTACAAGATCCTAAAAAACCAATTGGTTCATTTATATTTTTAGGCACCACAGGTGTTGGTAAAACAGAGTTGGCAAAAGCATTGGCAAATTATTTATTTGATGATGATGCCATGATGACCCGTATTGATATGAGTGAGTACCAGGAAAAGCATGCCGTTTCAAGATTGGTTGGGGCACCTCCGGGCTATGTGGGATATGATGAAGGAGGTCAATTAACTGAGTCGGTTCGAAGAAAACCCTATAGTGTTGTATTATTAGATGAAATTGAAAAAGCGCATCCAGATGTTTGGAATATTTTATTACAAGTTTTGGATGATGGTCATTTAACGGATAATAAAGGAAGAACTGTTAACTTTAAAAACACCATTATTATAATGACTAGTAATATTGGAAGTCATTTAATTCAAGATGCTTTTGAAGATGTCAATGAATCCAATGTGGAAGAAAAAACTGCGCAGTCCAAACTGGAAGTTATGGCTTTGTTAAAACAAACCATTCGTCCTGAATTTTTAAATAGGGTAGATGAAATAATTATGTTCTCGCCGCTTTTACAAAAACAAATGGCATCGATTGTTAAAATCCAATTAAATAATTTAAAGTCATTGGTTGCAGAAAATGGCATGCAGGTAGATTTTTCTGATTATTTGGTGGAATATTTATCAGAGCAGGGATTTGATTTGCAATTGGGGGCAAGGCCTTTAAAAAGGTTGATCCAAAAAATGGTCGTGAATGAGTTTAGTAAAAAAATATTAAGTGGTGAGATAGATAAAACCAAAAAGATTTTGATTGATATTTTTGACGGGGTGGTCGTTTTTAGGAATGAGGTTTAATTAGCTTGCGATTTTTGAACTAGTAGCTGTTGGTTAACTCCTTTTTGAAATATACCCTAGTACTTGTATATTTGATTAACTCATTTTAAGTATTATGGCAAACCCCAAAAAAGCGGCAGTTGGTTTTATATTCATCACCATTCTAATTGATGTGATGGGTTTTGGGATCATCATTCCAGTAGTACCTCAATTATTGCAACAGTTATTACATGTAACTGATCGGACTAATATTAGTGCGATTTCACAACCCGCTATATTTTTAACCTTGATTTATGGGCTTATGCAATTTGTATTTGCACCCATATTGGGAAGTTTGAGTGATCGATATGGTCGCAGACCGGTCTTACTTTTTTCTTTACTTGGTTTTGGTTTGGATTATATTTTTTTAGCTTTTGCGCCAACCATTGGTTGGTTATTTTTAGGAAGAATGATTTCTGGCATTACGGGGGCGAGTATAACAACAGCTTCCGCGTATATGGCTGATATTAGTAATGAAAAAAACAGGGCACAAAATTTTGGCATGATTGGGGCTGCTTTTGGTCTTGGTTTTATCATTGGCCCCATGTTGGGAGGTTTGTTGGGGGAGTTGGGAACAAGAATCCCATTCTTGGTAGCCGCAGGATTGGCGTTGGTCAATGCATTGTATGGTTATTTTATTTTACCAGAGTCCTTAGACATGGAACATCGTCGCTCCTTTGATATCAAAAGAGCGAATCCAGTTGCTTCCTTATTAAAACTAAAAAAATATCCTGCAGTACTAGGATTAATTTGCTCATTACTTTTAATTTATCTAGCTGCGCATTCTGTACAAAGTAATTGGAGTTTTGCTAACATCAATAAATTTGGATGGACGCCTAAAATGATTGGTATCTCATTAGGAGTGGTAGGGGTATTAGTTAGTTTGGTGCAAGGCTTATTAATTAGAGTCGTGAATCCTAAATTAGGAAATGAAAAAAGTGTGTACATAGGAATTGCACTGTATGCCATTGGATTAACTTTATTTGCATTTGCAACACAAGGATGGATGATGTTTTTATTTTTAGTACCCTATTGTTTGGGGGGAATTTCAGGACCTGCTTTACAAGCTTTAATTTCGGCACATGTACCTAAAAATGAACAAGGAGAATTACAAGGGTCATTAACAGGTTTAAATAGTTTAACGGCCATTTTTGGCCCCTCTATGATGATTGGGTTAACTTCCTATTTCTCCATTAAAAACGACCCTAGTCATATCTATTTTCCAGGTGCCGCCTTTCTATTCGGCGCCATATTAATGGGATTAAGTGCAATAATTGCTTTTTGGGTGTTAAAACACGATACGACTGCCTCAAAGCAGGTATAATATTGGGCTATAATCAGTGAGTGTTGTTATATTTGTGCCTTATATAAAAGGAAATTATGACGCCATTAATGACTCAATTACACGAAACTTCGTCCTTTATTCAATCAAAAATTAAAGAGAGTGCGCAGACAGCCATAATCTTGGGTAGTGGACTAGGAAATTTAGCAACGCAAATTCAAGTTGAATTTGAAATACAATATACACAAATCCCTCATTTTCCTGTAAGTACAGTAGAAGGCCATAAAGGCAGATTAATTTTAGGTACTTTAAATGGGATTAAGGTTTGGGTGATGGAAGGTCGCTTTCATTTTTATGAAGGGTATTCACCAGAACAAGTTGCTTATCCTGTGCGTGTATTAAAATTATTAGGGGTAGTCAACTTGATATTATCTAATGCTGCAGGTGGGGTCAATAAAGATTATGAAGTAGGAGATTTGATGATTATCAAAGATCATATAAGTTTATTCTCTATTAATCCACTCATAGGCAAAAATGAATCAGACTTAGGGACTAGATTCCCAGATATGAGTGAGCCTTATGCGCAAAATTTTATTGATCAAGCAAAAGTAATTGCGGCAAAACATCACATCAAAGTACATGAGGGTGTTTATGTAGGTGTGACTGGTCCTACTTTTGAAACCAAAGCCGAATATAAATTAATCAAAGCGGTGGGCGGCGATGTGGTTGGAATGAGTACAGTACAAGAAAATATTGCTGCAGTACATTGTGGTATGAAAGTTTTTGCTATAAGCGTTGTAACTGATTTGGGTATTCGGGAGGATAACAATGTGATTACGCATGCTGAAGTTTTAGAAGCAGCCAACGCAGCTGAACCCAAGTTGACACTTATAATAAGTGATTTAGTAAAACAAATTTCCTAATTCAATATTTCGCATGTCTTCAAAGAAGCGTATTCTTTTTATTTGTTTACTACTATGTAGCTTTCATATTTATGTTAAAGCGCAAAAGGTTTTACAGGCCACAAACGATATGATGGGTGGTGGCGGGATGGGAAGTGGTGGAGGAATGGGTGGATTTTCAGGGGGAAGGCCTGCCGCTAAAAAAGGGAATGATTCACTTCAGTTAAGGGATAAAAATGCAGATTCAATTACTATTTATTATAAGTTATATAATAGTAATGATATAAAAAAGTTGGATACCAGCATCAATGATTTTTTTGTGCACTATCCCTTGCCCTATACGAGTTATAATTTGGGAAATTTAGGTGCAGCAAGTAAATCGTATTTGACCAATACTATTCAAAATGCAGGTTTAGACATGGGTTTTCATGCGTATGATATTTATAACTATACTTTAGAACAAACGCCTTTTTATCAAACCACCCGTCCTTATACAGAATTAGGCTATTTAATTGGTGGCAAGGGCGAACAATTAATTGAAGTAAAGCATACGCAGAATAAAAAACAGCAATTAAATTTTGCCTTTGATTATCGTTTTAGCAATGCTCCGGGTAATGTAAAAAATCAAAGTGCCAATGTAAATAATATGCGGATGACCGCGCATTTTCAATCAAAAAGAAAACGGTATGAATCCTTCTTGACCATGATCACAAACAAAGTGGCATCTTCTGAAAATGGGGGATTAATCAAAAGTGATTTATTAGATAGTTTATCATTAGGAAACCCCTATGAACTAGATACGAGGTTGGGTTTAAGTGGCATGACTTTTAAAAATCCATTTAATACGTCAATTTCAACAGGTACTACTTATAAGGACAACACATTTTTGTTAAAGCAAACCTATGATGTGGGACAAAAGGATTCTATTGTAAAGGATACGGTGACTACTTATATGTTTTATCCAAGATTACGTTTTCAAAATGAACTAAAATATAAGACGAGCCAATACTTGTTTGATGACCAAAATGCAGATTCAGTAGGGTATCGTAAATACTTCAACTATACGCTTCCTGCAGGTAAGGACCTTGTTTTTCAAGATAATTGGAAAGTGTTTAATGATGAATTTAGTTTGATTAGCTTTCCGCAAAAAAATAATAGCAATCAGTTTTTGCAACTAGCCACGGGGTATATCAGCTATACCGCGACTTTCCCTAGTAAATCAGGATGGAATAATTATGATTTATACGCATTTGCAGTGTACAAAAATAAAACAAGGAATCAGTTGTGGGATATGTTGGCCTCGGGAAAATTATACATCAATGGCTATCATGCGGGTGATTATGAAGCCAAAGTTTACTTATCAAGAATTTTGAATACGAAGGGAAATTATATGAAATTGTCCTTTCAAAATTACAACCGAACACCCTCCGCAAATTTAATGGGGCATACCCAATTTCCGATCATTGCACTTGCAGGTACAAAAAAAGAAAATACAATTGACTTAATTGGGGTCATTGGTAATTATAAATCAGAATGGCTAGCACAAGTAAATTATCAGTTGATTAATAATTATAATTATTTCTCCAATGGCTATCAAGCCAATACCTACGGAGGGGCAATTAGTTATTTACGTATTCAAGCCGAGCAAAAATTAAAATTATCAACGCATTGGAACTGGTACAATCAATTAAATGTGCAATTAGTAGATCAATCCAGTCCCATTCATGTACCATTGATATTAACCAGGCAGCGTTTGGCTTTTGAGGGTAATTTTTACAAGAATTTAAATTTATCGACAGGACTAGAATTGATATATCACACATCTTATAAAGCTGATATGTATATGCCTTTTACTGGACAATTTTACACGCAAAATAATTATACGTTAACCAATCGACCTGTTGCCAATGCTTTCTTGCATTTCATGATCAAAAGATTGAAGGCATATATTCGACTTGAAAACTTAAATACATTGATTCCGACCAGTGAAAAATTAGGACCCTCCTATAATTTTGCAGCCCAAAATTACCCAACCAATAGTTTGTGGTTTAGGGTGGGTGTATGGTGGAATTTTATCAATTAAAGAAATATCTAGAATAGGATAGCATATCTATTTGTGCTTCCAGTTAATTCTTCTGCCTACATAACATTTAACATTGAGTCCATTGGAGCTTTCAGTTAGGCCTTTACCAATTCCAAAGTTAAATTCATATAAAGGGTGTAAAAATAAATCAAGCGCAAGATAAACTGCATGCTCCTGTTGTGGTAATTTATAAGGGTTAAATATCTTCCCAGTATTTCCAAAGTACTCAAAACCAAAGCTGGCTTTTGGTACTGCAGAAAATGCATATTTTAAATTAGGTTCAAATAAATATTCCTTATTAGTAAAAGATAAGCCAAGGTTCGGGTTAAATGAGAGGTAATGACTTCCAATTGTTTTATCAAATATGGGTCTGATTTCAGCACCCCAATCGGATTGCTTTGACATTGGATCAAGACTAAATCCAATTTCAGATGACAAACTTACGCCAATTGGCCAATTCCATGCTTCCGGTGCTTTTACCCTTGGACGAATATTGCTTCCGGTATATTGTAGCTTCCCATTATTATTGTAAGTGAATATATAAAAGCCAAGTTCAAAATCTTTAGTGACCCCTGTAGTTATTTCAATTGTTTCTAACAGCGGGTGGTATTTTTCGTTTGACTTGGGACCTTTAAAAGTATAATTTGAGTGTAGTTCAATGATGGTTGTATACTTTGGAGTCGTAGCTGAAGCATACACCTGTATTTCGTTAGCATCTTGTGCTTTTACAATTGTATTACAAGACAGTATTACTAGGATAAAAATAAATTTCTTTATTCGTACAGTTTGAAATTCGATTTTATTAAACATAGTAGGTTATAATTTTAGCAAAAGTAAAGATTTTATGAAGCCGAAATTTAATTTAATAGTATTTAATTGACAATACATTATATATTTTCAAAATACGCGATTGTGCCACCTACCCAGGTGGCAGTTTGGTTATAATTTACGCCAATCATTTTGCCTTTGCTTAATCGAGTTAAGTTTAAGGTGGCGATGTATTTTTGTGTGGGCTTATCCCAAAAGTAAAATAGTCTTATTTCTGCTTTAGCATAACCATCAGGTGTTGCAATGCATGGCGCATAACTTACTTTTTCTTGCAATATCCAGTTTTCAGGATCGGTGATGGATGCAAAATCGGCGGCTTGTATATCTATAATGACACCTTGCCCTGCAAAAGAAAATAAAGGCTTGAGTATATATTTTTCTAAATTATTGGGGATGCTTTGTATTTGGTCTACAAATTGTGTTTTAGGGATATAATCATGTTGCAATAAGGGTAGCAAGTATTTGCTTATCCTAAAAAAATGATTAGGGTGCGTCACCCAGCTTACATTAAGGTCGTCGTATAAAATTGCAGCCTTTTCTTTTATTTCATCGGATTGCTTTTTTAATTCATCTGCAACTACACGATTATATATTCGATCAATTTTTATAAAAATACCATTTCTTTCATAAAAAAGGTCCTTCCCTTTTTTAACAAGTTCAGTAACACAAACAATAGGTACATCCAAATAATCGTTGGTACAATAAAAATCAATTCTTGTTTTTTGTTGATTTGGAAATAGCTCTAGTAAAATAGTATGTTCCCCCAGTTCGCCTTTAATAATAGTGGATAAGTGGTGTAGGTATTTTTCCTTAGTATAGCCATTTAAATAGGGGGTCACATTTTCGGGAATAGTATAGCAGTTTCGTATTGCCTCGTCCTGAAGCACTTCAAATGCAAATAAGGACGGGAAGCCTTGAAGTTCAATTAAAGCGGGTGCTATTTCGTTTTGATCATTATTGGCAATGGCGAAATCCATCACGATACATTCGGGTAGCCCCTTTTCATTGGGGGTAATTTTTGTATTTTGTAAGGATTTTCCCGTGTTGGATATAAAATCAGGCCTTGTAATTTGCGAACACACATATTCACCCACTTCAAGTAATTGTGCTTTAAATGCTGCTGTTAGGAATAATGGGGTTTCTGCTATTCTAAAATCTAAGGTGTTCGGATATAACTCATTAATATAATTAAAGTATTGTTGATATTTATTTTCACTAAATACTTCATTAAACTGTTTTCTATATAATGGAATCATGCTATTATTTTAATTGATTTCCAATAGCCAAGTTCAGAAAGTTTGGAATAAAATGCGCATGAGTTTTTGGTAATTTTTCTGGATCGTTCAATTTGCTAATGATTACCTCCCATTTTTGTTCACCAAATTTATCAATAATATTTTTTTTCATTTTTTCTTCATTAAAAAAATCAAGCAAAATATTTTTTTCTCCTTCAGGATGAAATTGAACCCCATACATAGTATCACTAAACTTAATTGCCATAATAGCTCTTTCTAAGGGTACATGCGGGCGATGTTTTTCAAGTGCAATAATTTTAGCACCTAAGGCATTTATATTTTCGTCATTTGGTTCAATGATTTGATAAAGTCTACTTTCTAAAGTATAGAATGGATCATTCAAGTTTGTAAAAATTGGATCATCTACTAATGGGTGCACAGGTAACACGCCAATTTGTGTTGATTTACGTAAACATACATTTCCAAAATTAAAATGGCGACAAGCAATTTGAAAACTATGACAAATAAGTAATACCGGCTTTTTAATTAAAAGCATGTGCTGTAACCAATTTACATATAGGTTATCCCATGTGCTTCCTACTGAATCAATAGGAGAGCCTGGCCCGCCAGAGGATAGGTATATATCAAATGTGTGATCGGGAATTTCACCTTTATGTCGGAGTGGAAATATTTGATATTCCATCTCAATATCTCTTTGCTTACTCCAATTATTTATGATAGCTACAATACATGTCATCCCCAAATTACTGGTATCATCATACATATCAATGATAGCAATTTTAATGGGGGTGCTGGCCATTATAAGTAGCTTAGGTTTGTCTTCGGGGTCAAGGTTAATAATGTTTCATACATTAATTGTATCGTATCTACGATATCTTTTTTATGAATCATTTCAACAGTCGTATGCATATATCTTAATGGTAGGGATATTAAAACAGAAGGACAACCATCGTTTGCATATGCAAAGCTATCAGTATCTGTGCCGGTGCTTCTGCTTAATGTTCTAAACTGAACGGGTATTTTTTTTGCAATTGCTGTATTTTCCACAATCGCTAATAATTTGTTATGAATAGCTGGAGCGTATGCTAGGGATGGTCCTTTTCCACATTGAATATCACCTTCAATGGCTTTATTAATCATGGGTGTATGCGTATCATGTGTTACATCGGTAATGATGGCAATATTTGGTTTAATACGACGTGCAATCATTTCAGCGCCTCGTAAACCGATTTCTTCTTGAACAGCATTTACAATGTATAAGCCAAAAGGAAGTTTCTTTTTATTCTCTTTTAATATACGCGCAACTTCTGCAATCATAAATCCACCAACGCGATTGTCAAATGCACGGCCAATAATAAAGTTATTGGCTAATTCATCAAAGCCTTCTTCATAGGTCACCACCGAGCCAACATGTATGCCAAGTGCTTCCACTTCTTTTTTAGATCTTGCACCACAATCCAAAGTTAAATTATCCACTTTTGGTTGGGGTTCCTTTTGTTCAGGGTTGCTTAATCTGGTATGAATAGCTGGCCATCCAAATACAGCTTTAACGGGTCCTTTTTTACCATGGATCCAAACGCGCATGGAAGGGGCAATTTGGTGATCCACGCCGCCGTTTCTTTTTAAATGGATTAATCCTTGATCGTTGATATAGTTGACAAACCAGCTTATTTCATCCGCATGGGCTTCTATTACCACTTTAAAAGGGGCTTCCGGATTAATGACACCCACTGCTGTGCCGTAAGCATCAGTAAATGTAGTATC
The DNA here is from genome assembly GCA_903910765.1 of uncultured Bacteroidota bacterium. Classification (GTDB taxonomy): domain Bacteria; phylum Bacteroidota; class Bacteroidia; order Chitinophagales; family Chitinophagaceae; genus Sediminibacterium. The sequence goes on along the minus strand of CAIWBA010000155.1, from coordinate 2,845 downwards.
AACATATTGTTTAATGTAATTCAACCATAACTTTTGACCACTTGTTTCAAAACCAACAGGGGAAGCATTATTGATATAGGTCTTTAAGAATGCATAGGAGGTCGCATTGATTAATTCATTTTTAGCTGTGGTATTGCTTTTTTTTGATGTCGCTTTTGCCATAAAAAATATTTAAATTTTACCCTTGCAATATACTACTAATTACGATATCCTTTCACTGGCAGTCAAGCGCAATTTTATGGCGTAATTATTCTATTTTTGTTCAGACCAAATTAATCATTTTGATTCAGCCACCTATTGCTATTGAAAGTTTATGGACCCTGTCCAATGAGCAGTTTTTGCCCACCTGTAAAAAGGTATTTCAATGGCAGGTGCAACACAATCCTGTTTACCAACAATGGGTTCAATTAATGAAGCATCAGGAACAATTAACGAATGAGATTAACCAGATTCCTTTTTTACCCATCTCCTTTTTTAAAACCCATGACGTTTTTGTGGGAGATCAACCCATCACTTTATTTGAAAGTAGTGGTACTACACAGGATGTGGTGAGTAAACATTGGGTGCGTAATACTCATATTTATGAAGCAAGTTTTTTGAAATGTTTTCATTTATTTTACGGCGCACCTACTGATTATTGTGTAATTGGGTTGCTGCCTTCCTACTTAGAACGAAGTCATTCTTCTTTGGTTTATATGGTGAACGATCTAATAAAAAAATCTAATCATCCCGATAGTGGTTTTTATTTGGATGATTTTGCTTCACTAGACAAAGTTTTAAAAAAATTAGAAACTCAAAAACAAAAAGTGTGGTTGATTGGTGTCAGTTTTGCGTTAATTGATTTTAGTGTAGCTTTTCCGCAGCAATTGAATAACACGATTGTCATTGAAACAGGCGGAATGAAAGGGCGAAAACAAGAACTGACTAAAACGGAACTACATTCTTTATTAGCCACACAATTAGGTACGCAAAAAATCCATTCAGAATATGGGATGACTGAATTATTGAGTCAGGCTTATTCTAAAGGAGATGGAATTTTTATATGTCCTCCTTGGATGAAGGTGTTGGTGAGTGATGAAGATGATCCCACTTTGTTAAAAAGTGTTGGAAGGGGGGTATTGCATATTATTGATCTAGCCAATATTTATAGTTGCTCATTTATAGCTACGCAGGATTTGGGTGAGATCAATGCGGATGGTAGCTTTCAAGTATTAGGAAGGGTAGATGCCAGTGACCGACGAGGTTGTAGTTTGTTAGTGGTATAACTATAATTCAATTTAGCAAGGTAGTTTCTGCAAGCCTATTTCTTTTTTAAAAAGGTCAATTCGCTAATATAAGCTTCTTGTAAGCCATAGTTAAATTGCCGCTTATCTAAACCATCCCTTGTTTTGATGATTAATGGCAATTCTTTATGGGTGGCAAATTTGAATTTTTGATTAATTTTTAAAAAATAATCACTTCTATTTTTATTTTGAGTCATCACATCCTTGTTTTGTACCCCAATAATTTTATTAATCTGTTTTGTTGTAATTAATCCGCCCTTCAAATGATGTTCGAATAATACTTCAATTAATTCTTTTTCAATTACTGTTAAGGATTCAAAAAAATGATTATTTAATATATGGGATACTTCTTGGTTTAATTCGGTTTTTTTATTACGTTTTTTTAACCAAAAGAGCACAATGGTAATTATAATTAATCCCAAAACGAAATATAAGAATATGTCAATAGTATGATGTGAAATTAATTGTAATAATTTATTTGTAGGAATATAGATGGGCTGCTGATTACTTAAATCAAAAGCATCATTTGTGATTTCAAATGAGTTATAGCTTAATTTATTTTCTGGACTAATTTTTATAAGATATAATGTATTTCCCAGAAAGAACTGTAAACTGTTATATTTGGTATTGTTTGAATAAATACTTAACCAGTTTTCTTTAAATTCTCCATTGGTGCGATCCTTGAATTTCCCAAAAGTATTATTATCAAAATTAGCCCAAATCAATTCGAGTTTATTTTGAATTATACTGAACGCGTTCATTTGGTAATGTAGCGCCCCTTTTGTTTCAATAATTGCTTTTAACTGCGGGTTGGTTTGACCAAGATTGGTCCATTCATGACTGGTGGTATTAAATTGGTATACACTATCAATACTTTCAACATTTAAAGAAGCAGGAAAGTCAACTTGCAAAAAGGAATTTGAGATAAAGAGGTTTCTTTTTTTACTATCTATATGATACACTAGATTGTTGTTATTGTCCTCAAAAGCTATAACCAATCTATTGGCATTATATAACTCCCACTCATGCGTTTTATTACTAAAATAAGTAAGGTATCCTCTAATATGCCAATAGCCGTCTCCGCCATATTGGAATAAAGTATCATTCATGAAAAAGTTAATGGCATTGAAGTTGGCGCCATTAAAAAAGGTGGAATCGATTCTTTCTAGGCGATACCTGCCTTTTTGTTCCTTTTTAACCTGGTATAACCTCCCTGTGCCAAGGAGTTGGATATAAATTTCCTTTTTGTTTTTTAATAAAGAGATTTTGGAGTTAGTGAGCACTTGTAGTCCAAAGTTGAAAACCTCCCCATCTAATTTAATATGAAGTGGGTTAATGGTATCATTAGAAATGAGGTCTAATAATGCACCTTCAGTCTCATTAATGCTGCTATTAGTGGTTACACTTTGTCCCAAAGCTACATTTCCAACAAGGAGAAATAAGAAAAGGGGGCGGATAATCGCAAATTTCATGCATTGAAAATAGTAATTAAATGCATTAATAAGTTAATTTCTAATCAATTTTTATTAATTATATAAATTATTAATGTATAATAGAGATCG
>CAIWBA010000154.1 GCA_903910765.1 uncultured Bacteroidota bacterium | reverse complement strand
ATTCCAAGAACTTTACATTTTAGTTTAATGGGCGCGCGTGATTTAAGTATTATTAATACACCGCCTGCGAATAGGCAACCCATACATACCGAGGTGCAAGTGTTTAATGAAGATATCATTCGCGAAGTCATTTATTACGAAGCAGAAAGGGGTGGTCAGGTATTTTTTATTCATAATCGCGTACAAGGATTAGCTGAAATGTGTGCGATTATTCAACGTTTATGTCCTGATTTAAGTATTGGATTCGCGCACGGTCAGTTAGAAGGGCATCAATTGGAAGAAAAAATATTGGATTTTATTGAAAAAAAATATGATGTGTTGGTGTGTACAAATATTGTGGAAAGTGGCGTGGATATTGCCAATGTCAATACCATCATCATTAACAATGCACATCAATTTGGGTTAAGTGATTTACACCAATTAAGGGGAAGGGTAGGCCGAAGCAATAAAAAAGCATTTTGCTATTTATTAGCGCCCCCTATTAGCACTTTACCTGATGACTCCAGAAAAAGATTACAAACCTTAGAGCAGTTTAGCGAGCTGGGTAGTGGATTCCAAATTGCGATGCGCGATTTAGACATTCGTGGTGCTGGTAATTTATTAGGTGGAGAACAAAGTGGATTTATGGCGGAGATTGGATTTGAAATGTACCAGAAAATTTTAGCAGAAGCGGTAAGAGAATTAAAGAGATCGGATTTTCAAGACTTGTTCCAGGAAGAAATTAGCAAGCAGGATGATTATGTGCAAGACTGCACAATTGACACTGATTTGGAAATTATGATTCCAGATATGTATGTGGAAAGTATTGGAGAGCGACTCTCTTTATATACAAGATTAGACCAGTCCGAAAATGACGAAGAATTAGAGTTGCTTCATGTGGAAATGGTAGATCGATTTGGTCCAATGCCTAAATCGGTGGAAGATTTATTTACGACAGTAAAGTGCCGAAAAATAGCCATCGCATTGGGTTTTGAAAAAATGACTTTGAAAGATGAAACAGTAAGGTGCTTTTTTATTAATCGTCCAGATGCGCCTTACTTTGAAAGTGTTACGTTTAAACAATTATTATTGTTTGCCCAAACAGCAATGAATACGGCTCATTTTAAACAAGCTGGCAAAAACTTTATCCTTATCATCAAGGATATCAAAGGGATGAGCGAATGTTATCGCCTATTAAATAAAATTCATACCGGCGTATTGGGCGTCAAATAAGTTCATACGGTAAAGGTGTAAAATGATAAAAGCCGCACGCGATGAATCGAGTGCGGCTTTTAAATAAGCTTGGAATTGTGTAAAAAAGAACTAGTTAAACTAGAATCCTTTTGTAGCCACTCCGTCAGCAATAGCTTTAAGCGCGTTTGTTTCGCTCATGATTGCTGCCATTTTATTTCCTTTACCATCATTGCCACCTGCCATATAACCGCCTTTTGCAGTTTTAGTGATGACAGCATCATGCATTGGTACATTTTTTTCTTTTGTTTTTAAGCAATACGCTTTAATCATTTTTGTAGTGTCCATTTTGTATAAATTTTAAAGTGAAATTTTCTAATTGAAAGTAGGTTATTTATTGTGATTCATTTAAGTTCAAGGGCTGTTTTTTGTTAAAATGGCCAAAAATTGTATTAATACTAACTTTTAGGCATCAATTTTAGCATATTTCGCATGTGATTCAATGAATTCCCTTCTTGGAGCCACTTCGTCACCCATCAGCATACTAAAAATACGATCCGCTTCAGCTACGCTTTCGATGGTCACTTGTTTCAAGGTTCTTCTGGATGGATCCATGGTCGTTTCCCATAATTGGTCTGCGTTCATTTCTCCCAAACCTTTATATCGTTGGATAGTTACTGAATCATCTTTCCCACCACCAATTTTTGTAACCAATGCTTTTCTTTGTTCTTCGCTATAGGCATATTCCTGATCCTTACCTTTTTTTACTAAATATAAAGGAGGTTGTGCAATGTATACATAGCCATTTTGTACTAACTCTTTCATATATCTAAAGATGAAAGTTAAAATTAATGTGGCGATGTGAGAACCATCCACATCGGCATCGGTCATAATAATTAATTTATGATAACGAAGTTTTGCAATATTCAAAGCCTTTGGATCTTCAGCAGTACCAACGGTTACGCCAAGTGCAGTGTACATATTGCGAATTTCCTCATTCTCGTAAATTTTATGTTCCATTGCTTTTTCAACGTTCAATATTTTACCACGTAATGGTAAAATAGCTTGATAGCCACGATCACGTCCTTGTTTTGCAGTACCACCCGCTGAATCTCCTTCGACTAAGTAAAGCTCACATCTTTCTGGATCCCTATCTGAACAATCCGCTAATTTTCCAGGAAGACCGCCGCCAGTAAGTACCGTTTTGCGTTGTACCATGTCGCGCGCTTTTTTAGCTGCTACACGGGCTTGGGCCGCTAAAATTATTTTTGAGATTACATACTTCGCTTCTTTCGGATTTTCTTCTAAATAAGCTTCTAATACCCTAGAAACGGTAGTTTGAACCACACCACTCACCTCGCTATTTCCTAATTTGGTTTTTGTTTGACCTTCAAATTGCGGTTCAGGCACTTTCACAGAAATAATTGCACTTAAACCTTCTCTGAAATCATCTCCTTCCACTGTAACTTTTGCTCTTTCAAACAATCCTTCCTTATCACCGTAGCTTTTAAATACGCGGGTAAGTGCAGTTCTAAATCCTGTAACATGCGTTCCACCTTCGATCGTATTAATATTATTTACATAAGAAAATATATTCTCTTTAAAATCGTCATTATAGGTCAATGCAACTTCAACCATTACATTAGAAGCTTCATCTAAACCTTCCACATACAAAGGTTGCGCAATGATTGGATTACGATTACCATTCTTATCTAACATTTGCACAAACTCAACAATACCACCTTCACTATAAAAATTGTTTTTATAAGCAACACCTGTATCATCTAATTCTCTGTGGTCTGTTAATGTAATGCTGATTCTTTTATTCAAATAGGAAAGCTCACGTAAACGACCTTCTAAAATCTCTCTTTTATAAACTGACTCTTGAAAGATGCTTAAGTCAGGCCAGAAATGAACGCGGGTTCCGGTTTTATCACTTGTTCCTGATTCTCTTACCGCATATTTAGGGATACCAATGCTATATTCTTGCTCAAATATTTTTCCTTCTCTTTCAACGGTTACCAACAATTTGGTACTAAGTGCGTTTACGCAACTTACACCCACACCATGTAAACCGCCAGATACTTTGTAGGTATTTTTATCAAATTTACCTCCAGCATGTAACACAGTCATCACCACTTCCAAAGCGGATTTTTTCTCCTTGGTGTGCATTGCTGTTGGAATACCACGACCATTATCTTGAACGCTGATGGAATTATCTTCATGAATGGCAACTTCAATATGAGAGCAATAGCCTGCCAAAGCCTCATCAATGGAGTTGTCAACTACCTCATATACAAGGTGGTGTAAGCCTTTGGAGCCCACATCGCCAATATACATAGCGGGTCTTTTTCGAACGGCTTCCAATCCCTCTAAAACCTGGATACTATCGGCACCGTAATTCTTGTTTTCTGCTGATTCGCTTGACTGTAAATCTTCTGACATAAAATGGTTAAAATTATTTTGTTTTTATAGGCATTCCGAATGCATACAAACTTAAGAAAATTAAGGGTTTAAAGCCTGTTTTAGCCCCAATATAGTTATCCCCATTTTGGCCATTTTGTGCATAGTTTTTTAGCCTAAAAATGACCCCTTTTTTTAGTCATTTTTGCGTCAGATTTTTGCCTTCCATAGTTGCTTTACTTTTTATGCCTTAATTTTGCTTTTATGACAGTAGCGCAGGAAATATTAAAACAGGTAAATGCACCCCATGGATTTGATGGGATGGCCTTGTTATATTCCAAGGAGCAGCGCATACCTGGTTCCACGCAATATCACATCCGCCGTTATGCGGCGCAGGATAGTTGGGCGGCGGAGGATACTGGCATGTTCATATATCACTATAATGCAAGTACCCCCAAGGATAATCATTTAGAATTGCGATTTTGCATTTCTGGCAACAGGTATTGTGATAATAAATTATGCGGCACTTGTAATCAAACACCCACCAGTGATTGTTCGGGGCCTTTGCGTACAATTGACGTTTTTTCATTTCATTTTACTTCCACTTTTTTACATCAGTTTGTACATCATGTAAAATTGAATAATAAGAAGGATGATTTATTGGCATTTAAGCACCCAGATAATTTTTCTAAAATATTTCAGTTGAGTTTAAAAAAGCGCGCCACTTTGGATGCTTTGTTAAATCATAGTTATTCAGGTTCGCTTGAAAATATTTTTGTAAATGCAAAAGTGCATGAATTGTTGGTGTATAGCTTGGAACACGTTGTGGAGGAAAAAGACGCTGTGTTTTCTTGTAAATTTTTAGCGGATGAGCGCGGTACGGAAAGTATTTATCAAGCACGTGAATTTTTATTGCAACACATTGGAGATCCTATTACCATTAAGGAATTGAGCCGTAAGGTGGCTATGAATGAGTGTTATTTAAAGAAGGGGTTTAAAGAAGTTTTTGGTACTACGATATTTGATTTTTACCAACAACAAAGAATGGAACACGCGAAGTATTTGTTGTATGAAAAATCATTAAGTGTCACAGATGTATCCGCGTTGTTGGGCTATTCTTCTATCTCTCACTTTTCTGCGGCCTTTAAAAAACATACGGGTTTAAAGCCTTGCGAGTTGTTGAATTAATAAGCAGTTTGTTTATCCTATTTTTTAGATTCTTCCTTTTATTTTAGTTATTTTTATTTTATCAAATCATTATTATGCGACATTTATTAGCGATTGCCTTTGCATTTTTATTTAGTTCATGTATTAACCAAAGGGTTGATTTAATTGTGCATCATGCACAAATTTTTACAGTGAACAATGAATTTAGTGTCGCTGAAGCCATGGCCATTCAAGATGGTAAAATTGTTGCTATTGGTAATAATGATGATATATTAAAAGAATACAAATCAGACAGCGTTGTGAATGCAAATGGCGCAAGTGTATATCCAGGTTTTATTGATGCGCATGCGCATTTTTTAGGATATGGACAATCCCTATTTACCGTAGATTTAATGTTTGTGCCTACTTGGGCCGAAGCCATTGCTCGCGTGAAAGGCTTTGCAGCTAAGCATCCTGGAACGGGTTGGATCAAAGGAAGAGGCTGGGATCAGAATCGTTTTCCAGGCAAACAATTTCCGACAAATGCGTTGTTAAATGAATTATTTCCTGATCGACCTGTACTATTAGAAAGAGTGGATGGGCATGCAAGTATTGCCAATGACTTTGCTTTACAATTGGCTGGGATAAAGCCAGGTCAAACCATGGAAGGTGGGCAGTTTTTAATGCAGGATGGCAAACTCACTGGATTGCTTGTAGATAATGCAGTAGGTGTCGTTGAAAGTAAAGTGCCAGCGGCTACTATGAATGATTATAAAAATTGGTTGACAGCCGCGCAACAAAATTGTTTTGCAACAGGATTAACGACCATTACTGATTGTGGATTAAGTCCAGCTGATATTGATCAAGTAGATGCCTTGCAAAAAAGTAATGATTTAAAAATGCGTTTGTATGTGATGTTAAGTGACAAACCTGAATCCTACAGTTCAAAATATTTTACCGATGGCGGGTATGTTACCGAACGTTTATCAGTGAAAGGAATAAAAGTATATAGTGATGGTGCACTTGGAAGTAGGGGTGCTTGTTTGTTACATCCTTATGCGGATAAAGCTGGCTGGTCGGGCTTTTTATTAAGTAGTCAAGCACATTTTGATTCTGTTGCGGCTAAATTAATTAACACCGATTTTCAAATGTGTACCCATGCGATTGGGGATAGTGCGAATCGTACCATTTTAAATGTGTATGCGAAATATTTAAAAGGAAAGAATGATAAACGTTGGAGAATAGAACATGCACAAATTATTAATCCTGCCGATTTTCATTTGTTTGGAGACAATAGTATTGTGCCATCAGTGCAGCCAACACATGCGACCAGTGATATGTATTGGGCAGGGGATAGATTGGGTGCGGAAAGATTAAAAGGAGGCTACGCTTTCAAACAATTGTTAAATGAAAATGGATGGCTTCCTTTGGGAACGGATTTCCCTGTAGAAGAAATTAATCCATTTAAAACATTTTTAGCGGCAGTGGCAAGGCAGGATAGTAAAGGTTTTCCTGCAGGTGGATTTCAAATGGAAAATGCGTTGACAAGAGAACAAACCATCAGAGGTATGACCATTTGGGCAGCCAAAGCAAACCGCATGGAAAAACAAGTAGGTTCCTTAGAAGTAGGGAAGAAAGCTGATTTTATTATCCTCGATAAAAACTTAATGATTGTGCCGGCGGATAGTATTTTGCAAATAAAAGTGAAGCGTACTTATTTGAATGGAGAAAGAGTTCATTAATAGTTTGGTTTGAATATTATATTTCATCCTTCTCTGCTCGCCATTTAACGCTAAAATTTATAAATTCTAACTAAAAGTCTGAACTCGCACTACGTGCTCAGACATGCAGACTTTTTTAACGTTCGAATTTATAAATTTCTTTACGCTATGGCTCAAAGTTCAGGAGTGAAATACAATATTCAACTCTAAAACTTAATGATTACAACCCGACCATATCTTTAGGGATGACCCATGCATCAAATTCTTCAGGCGTAACATAGCCTAATTTCACCGCCATTTCTTTTAATGTGGTTCCTTCCTTATGCGCTTTTTGTGCGATCTCTGCTGATTTATAATAACCAATCTTTGTATTAAGTGAGGTGACTAACATTAAGCTATTATTTACGTGCTTATTGATATTTGCTTCGATAGGTGCTAAACCGATGGCGCATTTTTCATTGAAGCTCATACAACCATCTCCAATTAATCTTGCACTATGTAAAAAGTTATAAATCATCACTGGTTTAAACACATTTAATTCAAAGTGGCCCATGGATCCACCAATATTAATGGCAACATCATTGCCCATTACTTGTGCAGCAATCATGGTTAATGCTTCCGATTGTGTAGGATTAACTTTGCCTGGCATGATGGAAGAGCCTGGTTCATTATCAGGAATAAAAATTTCACCAATACCACTTCTTGGTCCTGATGAAAGCATACGCACATCATTGGCGATTTTCATTAAGCTTACGGCTACTGTTTTTAATGCGCCATGTGATTCAACAATTGCATCATGTGCCGCGAGTGCTTCAAATTTATTTTCAGCAGTGATAAAAGGAAGGCCTGTTAATTTGGCAATATGTTTTGCTACATTTTCTGAATAACCTTTGGGTGTATTAATTCCGGTTCCAACGGCTGTGCCACCTAATGCTAATTCACTTAAGTGTGCTAATGTATTTTCAATTGCTTTCAAGCCATGCTTTAATTGGCTTGCATAGCCACTAATTTCTTGCCCTAAGGTAAGTGGGGTTGCATCCATAAAATGGGTACGACCAATTTTTACAATATGCATGAATTCCGCGCTCTTCGCATCCAATGTATTTTTTAAAGTGGTAATACCTGGGATGGTTATTTCTTTTAAAATTTGGTAAGCCGCAATATGCATTGCTGTTGGAAAAGTATCGTTAGAGGATTGTGATTTATTTACATCATCATTCGGGTGTAAAAATTTATCATGATCTAATAAGCTGCCCCCTTTGATAACATGTGCACGATAGGCAATTACTTCGTTCATGTTCATATTGCTTTGCGTACCACTACCTGTTTGCCATACGACTAAAGGAAATTGATCCTCTAATTT
>CAIWBA010000153.1 GCA_903910765.1 uncultured Bacteroidota bacterium | reverse complement strand
GCATTTTAACTGAACCTAAGAATGCATTAATTAAACAATACACGCAATTATTTGCGATCGAAAAAATCAAACTCAGTATTGATGATAACGTTTATGAATATATCGTAAACAAAGCAATGGAGTATAAATTAGGCGCCAGGGGATTAAGAAGTATTTGTGAAAGCTTGTTTACACAAGCCATGTTTGAGATGCCTGGAACGAATGTGACTGAATTTAATGTAACATTAGCTTACGCTAAAAACATGTTTGACAAAAGTAAATTAAGCACCTTAAAAGTAGCTTAAGAGAATAATATTTAAAATAAAAGATTAAATCAAATTTTATGCAAGAACTAATTGATCGTTTAGTAAAAGAAACAGGCGTTACACCAGAGCAAGCAAAACAATCTATTGAAACCATTGCCGCTTTTGTAAAAGAAAAATTCCCAATGTTAGGTGGTGCTGTAAATCAAATATTTAAAGCAGGCGGAAAATAGTCGGATAGTTTAATTGGGAACTTGCTAAAAAGTAAAATCCTCCCGAAGGAGGATTTTCAAGCAAGCAATCGAAAACAAGGAAATTAATCCTAACTCAAACTAATACTTTTTTGTTGAGTCTTTACATTTTTTTAACAGAATTTATTCAGACTCCAATACTGCCAATTATAGTGTATTGTATTTCAATCACTTATAATAATTCGGCCTTTAAGCCATAGTGCCTGTTTTTCAGGTAAATCAAATAAAATAACCAGTTCCCGCCAGGAAATTTGGCCTCCCTGCCCCTTTCTTAATTTCAATATTTCAAAGATCTGCAGATCTTCAAAAATCCCCAATGATTTCCACTGGGAAAAGTTCATGATACTACTATTAAGTTGGGGTTTAAAATTTTTCTGTACCAACAAATGGGGACGTAAGTTTTGAAAAGCAGTATCCATTAATCCATATACTTTTTTTAATTGCATGGGATGGGTAAAACCGCCCAAATGATTTTTGTAATTGATAATTTGATGAACAATATTCATTGGCAACTTAGTTTTATCATGCCATTCATTCGCATCCGCTTCATTGACATCTATGGTCCAACTGACCTCCCCTTTTTTCATTTTTAACCAAGGGCCATCATTACTTTCTTTATCATTATTCTTTTTATAGCTAGGCGCATTATCGTAATTTGATTTATAATTATTCCCCTTTCCCCTAGTTGTATAGCTACCCCAGGTATTTTCACTTTTAGTTGACTTTAATTCAATAAATGGGATTAACTGATGCGCAATGACTGGATCCAAACCATACAACTTAAGAATATCTTCTTTTTTATAAAAACGCCCGCCCTTTTCACGATAATGAATTAATGTGTTGACTTGCTTTATTGGAATGCCTAAATGAATTGCATTTGCACTATCAATGGTATTAGGATCGAAATTAAATAAATGGAGTTCGGGGATAGCCAGTGGTGACGACTTCCCAACTATATCATTTTTATGCGGCAATAATAATGTGCATACAATACTCAGTGTTAATATTACACCAAGTACAATGATGCCTTTTCTTTCCTTTTCTGAAAATATAAAATAAGCCTCCCAAGAATTTATCATGTTTAATTTTCACACGAATTAGTGAAATATCGAAAG
>CAIWBA010000152.1 GCA_903910765.1 uncultured Bacteroidota bacterium | reverse complement strand
TGGATGCTTGTCCAACTGAAGCAGGAATTAGTGCAAATCATGGTTGTCCTGATGTGCAACCAATTTTAACACAAGCAGCTTCAAATTTGAGATTTGCTACTGGTAAATCATATTTATCTGCAAAGCAATTAGCTAGCTTAGATGCTGTTGTTGCTGTGCTTGCAAAATATACAAATGTGAGTGTTGCCATTGGTGGTCATACAGATAATACTGGTGCAGAAAGATTAAACTCTAAATTATCTATCAATAGAGCAACAGTAGCTGCAAAGTATTTAATTAAAAAAGGAGTAGATGCTAAACGTATCACTACAAGTGGTTTTGGTTATGCAAATCCTGCAGCTGACAATAAAACAAAAGAAGGCAGAGCTCAAAATAGAAGAGATGAATTAACTGCTGTATATAACTAATTGAAATAGGAAAAATTTCTGATATAAAAAGAGTCCCGATTTATCGGGACTCTTTTTATTATAACCACATTCGATTTGGGTCCTTAAAATTTAGTTCGGATCTATATCAATAACAATCTGTACTGATTTATAGCGAGGGTGTACTTGTATCAATCTGATAAAATGAAGTAATTGTTGTTTGGCTATTTTAAGCTGTTGTGGCTGCTTTGAAATTTTGATGGATAGTTCCCAAATGTATTTATTGCGGACTCTGTTTATATTGGGCTGTGCAGGGCCTAATACTGTTTTTTGTATAGTTGGACCCAAGGACTGGAAAAAATGCAAAGCAGCTTCTTCGGCAATATTATTATCCGGATGCTTAAAGAGGATACTCATTAATCGACTAAATGGCGGATAGGCAAAGTGTTTTCTATTTTGAATTTCGAATTCATAAAATGCAAAGTAGTCATGGTCTTTTACATATTGCACAATAGGGTGTTGCGTTTGGCTTACTTGGATAATTACTTTTCCATGGTCATTTTTTCGACCAGCCCTACCACTCACTTGTTCCATCATTTGAAATGCACGTTCATTAACACGGTAATGATTAAAGTTGAGTAAGCTATCTGCATCTACAATTCCAACTAAATCCACATTTTCAAAATCAAGTCCTTTAACAACCATTTGCGTACCTACTAAAATATCAATTTGTTTTTGTTCAAATTGTTGAATTAAGTGATCATGCTCATTTTTGCCTTTTACATTATCGTAATCCATTCTAGCAACTTGAACACCAGGCAAAGAAAGGTTTAATTTTTCTTCAATTTGTTCTGTTCCAAAACTTTTTTGTTTGAAGCTATTTTTTCCACAGGCTTCACAAGTATTTACAATGGGATAGCCTGTGCCACAATAGTGGCAGGAAAGCATACTTTTTGCTTTATGATAAGTAAGGGTTACATCACAGTGTTTGCAATGGGGTATCCAGCCACAGGTCTCACAAATAAAATAGGGGGCATATCCTCGTCGGTTTTGAAATAAAATAACTTGCTTTTTATTTTCAATCGTTTTTTTAATTGCGGCTAATAGTACTGGCGTTAAAATAGCACTATTGGCTGGTTGCTTTTTGGTGTCCACCAATTCAATTTTTGGTAAGCTTGCCTGACTGAATCTTTCATTCAAGTAGGTGTAACCAAACTTTTTATTTTTTGCATTATAAAATGTTTCCACCGAAGGCGTTGCTGAACCTAATACCACTTTTGCGTTTAATTGGTTGGCATAATAAATAGCCGTATCCCTTGCTTGGTACCTTGGAGCAGGCTCCTGTTGCTTATATGAAGGGTCATGTTCCTCATCAATAACAATAAGTGACAAGTTTTTATAAGGCAAAAACAAGGCTGATCTTGCACCCAACACAATTTTAATTTCACCCGACTTCACCTTATTCCATATTTCAACACGTTCATTGGGATTAAATTTTGAATGATATATGGCGACACTGCCTCCAAAATATTGTTTTAGTCTCCGAATCATTTGCGCAGTGAGGGCAATTTCTGGAAGCATATACAGGGCTTGCTTGCCCTGTTTGATTACTTCATTAATGAGCGATACATAAATTTGAGTTTTACCACTTCCTGTAATACCATGTAATAAACTTACATTTTGAGTTTCAAGCTGTTTTTGAATATCTTGTAAAGCATTTGTTTGGGATGGGGTAAGTGCATGAAAATGAACATCTCCTTTGGTAGGATCTACCGCTAATCGGTCAATTTTTCTTTTTTCAGTGACCAAAACTCCTTTTTCAATTAATGCTTTTAATTGCGCATGTGTTGCATTTGCTTTTGCTAAAATTGCTTTTTGTGAAACTTCACCCTCTGTTTTCTGGTAGTGCAAAAATGCCAATAATAAATCTAATTGCTTGGGTGCTCTAGACCAGCTATTTAATAATTTTTCTAAAGCAACTTCCTCCCGATAATCTGGGTGAAGCGTAATGTATATTTCTGATTTAATGGTGAATTTATCGCGCATGGTTTCCTGTACGATACAAATTCCTTTTTGAATTAGCTTATTTACAACAGGGTAGACTGATTTTTTATTTAATAGTTTTTGAATCTCAATTAAGCTTAATTCTTTTTTTATTTCTAGGGCTTCACTAATGATATATTCTGAATCACTTAAGTTTTTTATATCAATATTTGCGTCTTCTTGTAATATAAATATACTTTCACTGGAAATTTTTAAGTGACTTGGAATTGCGGCTTGCATTACTTCTCCTTCTGAACACATGTAATACTCCGCCATCCATTCCCATAGCTTTAGTTGGTGTTCATACACAATGGGTTCCTCGTCTAAAATATCAATAATGGGTTTTGGATTAAAGCCATCTGGTTTTACATTGCTTATCTTTTTAATGATACCAGCATACCTTTTATTAGCACCTAACATAACCTCGACACGCATGCCAATCATCACCTCTGATTCCATGGATGGAGGTATCATCCAAGTATAGTTTTTTGGGAGCGATAAGGGTATGATAATTTCTGCGTACATAAGGGTCGATTACAAAAATACGCTATGCAGGTGGATAGTTTCTATATCTTCTTAAGCCTTGGTCCATTAAATTATAAACTTTTTGTTTGAGTTCCTCTACTTGGTCTAGGGCATATCCTTCCACTTGAATAGTTTCTAAATAAACTACCCTGCTGATACCGGGGGTAAGGGTTAAAATACTATTAAAATGCATTCTTTCAACGGTATCCACTAATAAAACAGGTTGAATAGGGACCTTTAACTCAATGGCTAATTTAAAGGCACCATTATAAAAGGATTTTAAAGGGTATTGGTCGGTCATACTAAATGTGCCTTCTGGAAAAATGAAGATGGAGGTTTTATTTAATAGGGCTCTTTTTAAGTTACGTAAACTCTCAGCTCGTTTATCAGGGTTACTTCGGTCAACCATAATCACTGCCTCCCGATAAATCCAGCCGAAGATGGGAATTTTTGAGGATTCAAATTTACCTAAGGGTTTAATGGGCTGGTGTTTTAATTGAACGATGGGGGGAATGTCCATATATGAATTATGGTTACCTACAAAAATATGCGCTTGATTAAACTGGTGCGGTGCTTCATAAATTTCTTGGTGCCGTACCCCTAAAAAAAAGTACAGTATTTTGGACCAGTACCTGCATATTTTATAAATCCGATCACTCAACTTTTCCCTTCCAAATGGCAGCACAAAAGCCATGGCGATTACTGAAAATATAGTCAATAGGGCAAATATAAGAATTGCGTAAAAACAGTAAATGAGGTGAAATAATCGAGTGGCTTTTTTCATTGGTGCCACTAATATAATAAAAAAGGCCCGAATAGAAATTCAGGCCGTACGATTGCTTGCTTAAAAACCTAAAAAACTAAAATTTATATACTGCAGCTATAATAAAACTAGCATTACTGCCAGTGGCAATATTATCACTGTTAAAGTATAAATTATCTTTTGCATTATCCAGTCTAAGCTCTGGGATAATGGTTAATTTTTTTATTTTATAATTCATAGAAAGGGTATTTGCAAAAATGGAGGTGCCAAATGCACCTGCAGATAATGCACTTTTATCATCAAATATTTCCGATCTTAATGTAAATCCAATAGTACTAGATGGGTCATAATTTAAATAGACTGCGTTACTTTTCCAATTGGTGCTTTTGCCATCTTTCGCACTATAAATGGTACCATCATAATTAAGTGCAAATTGACTTGATAATGTATTATTTATAACAACGTCAAATTGTGAAAAGCTAGTGCTTCCTCCAGTGTTGCCACCTTGGTAGTTCGCGTAGATAGTAGTTTTATCTTCAAATAATTTGGTGCTAAATTGTGCAATTAAAACTTTTGATGCCGAAGCCGTTGTAACATAGTCTGTCGGGTTGGCAATACCAATCATGAAACTTGATTTGCCTGATAATGCATATTCCGCTTTTACCCCAGTATGAAAAAATGGGCCATATGAAAATCCATAAGACATACTATAGTTTCTATTTAGTGGGGCGTCTAATAATTCATAACCAACATGCGTAGCCCATTTACCTGCGCTTATTTTAAGTTTATCGGTAAGGCTATACGATACATATGCTTGCTTTAAATAAGCCAAAAAACCATTATCATTATAGGAAAATTCTTCTGCTCTTTTTCCTAGGCCAAGGTCAATAGTAGCTGCAAATTTTCCCAGACTTTGATCCACTTTTAAGCTAGCCATGCCTAGGGCTAATTTTTTATTTGAATTGGTAAAACTTGTTAGATTATTAGTAACGCCAGAAGGCGCGGAAAAGCTATTTCTGAAATATGCGTCAATAGACCCACTGGTGGTGATGCTATATTTAGGTGCTGTTGAATCAGTTTGCGCGAAACTTGTATTAAAAATTAAAAATAGGATTGCGATGAATGAAATTTTTTTTAACATTGTAATAGATTTTAATTTTTGATGGGTACAGCAGATGGGCTTTTCTCAGAAGCTAATCACCGCTGTACCTATTTTTATTTATGATTTTAATGGATTTCTGCCATATTTTTCATCGTGTTGTGATGCATCCAATCCTAATTCCTCATCTTCTTCAGTTACACGCAAAGGCATAATAATCGCAATGAATTTAAATATTAAGAAGGATACCGTAAAGCTATACGCAACCACAATTAACATTGCTTTCAATTGTACTAAGAAAAAGGCAGGATTGCCATAAAATAAACCATCATTACCTGCGGCATTTACACCCTTTGATGCAAAAATTCCAGTCATTAACATTCCGACCATTCCACCGATACCATGACAAGGGAATACATCTAAGGTGTCATCCACTCTTGATAATTTAAATGCATGGCTCGCCACATTTGAAATAATTGCTGCGACCATTCCGATAAAAATACTTTGTGGAATTCCAACAAATCCAGCAGCTGGTGTAATGGCAACAAGTCCAACTACTGCGCCAATACAAAATCCAAGTACTGAAGGTTTTTTCCCTTTTAATACATCAAAAAACATCCAGGCTAACCCTGCAGCCGCAGCAGCAGTGTTGGTCGTTGCAAATGCATTTATTGAAAGGGTATTGGCGCCTAATGCAGAACCTGCATTAAATCCAAACCAGCCAAACCAAAGTAAGCCTGTTCCAATTAATACATAAGGGATATTCGCTGGGGGAATTTCTTGTTGTTCTAATTTTGAGCGACGTGATTTTAATACAATGGCGCCAGCTAAAGCAGCACAACCAGCACTAATATGTACGACGGTTCCGCCAGCAAAATCCAATGCACCCATTTTAAATAAAAATCCTTGAGGGTGCCATGACCAATGTGCTAAAGGGGCATATACTAGAATAATAAATAAGATAATAAATAAAGCATAGGAAGTGAACTTGATTCTTTCTGCAACTGCACCTACTACCAAGCCTGGTGTGATAATAGCAAACATTAATTGAAATAATGCAAACAATAATAAAGGGATGGTCATAGCGGATCCACCTTGTAAGGTTGGAGCGCCATCAACAACACCTTTGAAAAATAAATGGGTCATTGGATTTCCAATAACACCATTGATACTTTCTCCAAAACATAAGCTGTAGCCAAAAGTTACCCAAATGACAGATACAATACCTGCAGACACCATACTTTTAATCATGGTGGAAATGATGTTTTTACGATGTACCATCCCGCCATAAAAAAAGGCGAGACCTGGAGTCATAATAAACACTAGGGCGGTGGCTACTAAAATCCATGCAATATCTGCTGCACTATATTCCCCTGTGTAACTTGGAAGTTGAGGGACAAATAAGGCTAATACTGCAACGATCAGTAATAGAACGAAGGGAGTAAATTTTTGTACTACTGGGTTTTTCATTGGTTGTTGATTTAGTATTAAGA
>CAIWBA010000151.1 GCA_903910765.1 uncultured Bacteroidota bacterium | reverse complement strand
ACAGGTATTAATGATGAGCATGCTGCGGTTCGCAATGCTGCTGGTGTTTTTGATGTGAGTCATATGGGTGAGTTTATCTTAAGGGGAGCGGATGCACTGGATTTAATTCAAAGGGTAACCAGTAACGACGCATCTATTTTGGAAGATGGCAAAGCACAATACAGTTGTTTGCCAAATGCAACAGGCGGTATCGTGGATGATTTATTAGTATACTGTGTTGAAAAAAACAAAGTATATATGTTAGTGGTGAATGCATCTAACATTGAAAAAGATTGGAATTGGATAGTGCAACATAATACGAAGGGGGTTGAAATGCATAACATTAGTCCTAAAACTGCTTTGTTAGCAGTGCAAGGTCCTAAGGCAGCGCAAATTGTTCAAAAGCTTACTTCCATGGATGTATTAAATATGCCTTATTATAGTTTTGCTAAAGGAGAATTATTGGGTATTGATAATGTATTAATTAGCGCAACAGGTTATACTGGTGCAGGGGGTGTTGAAATTTATTTTGAAGATTTGAATGACCATGCCAATAAAATTTGGGATGCTTTATTTGAAGCAGGTGCTGAATTTGGCATTAAACCTATTGGCTTAGGTGCACGTGATACATTGCGTTTAGAGATGGGATTTTGTTTGTATGGCAATGATATTGATGATACAACCAGTCCTTTAGAAGCAGGCTTGGGTTGGATTACAAAGTTTACAAAGCCATTTACGAATTCAGTGGCATTGGCCGAACAAAAAGCAAATGGTGTCAATAAAAAATTAGTGGGTTTTGAAATGATTGAGCGTGGTATACCACGTCATTACTATATTATTAAAGATGCATCAGGGAATGAGATTGGTTCCGTTACTTCTGGAACACAAGCGCCAAGTTTGGGAAAAGGAATTGGACTTGGTTATGTGCAATCTTCTTTTGCAAAAGTGGATACTGAAATTTATATTGACATTCGCAATACTTTGGTAAAAGCGAAAGTGGTTAAATTTCCTTTTAAATAATTGATGGTTTTAATTAAGGTATTGGTTTATTTGTACCTATTTTTTATGGTGTAAATACATGATTTTCGTGTTACTTGTTATTGCATTTTGTGCCTTAACAAAACATCATGTATTATGAAAGCAATTAAAAATCGAGTTCAGTTAATGGGCTATTTGGGTGCAGATCCTGAAATTAAAATTTTTGAAGAGACCAAAAAGTTAGCCCATATCAGGCTAGCAGTCAATGATCGTTATAAAAATGCAAAAGGGGAGTGGGTGGATGAAACCCAATGGTTTAACCTGGTCGCCTGGTCCAAGCTTGCAGTATATGCTGAAAAATATTTAATCAAAGGAATTGAAGTTGCCATCGAAGGGCGCCTTATCAATAAATCCTATACAGACAAAAATTTAGTCAAACGATTCAGTACCGATATTCATCTTTCTGAAATATTAATCTTAACCAAGAAAAAAGAGCTTGTATAAGCATCCCCCATTTTGTATATTTGTGTTGTTATGACGAACCAAAAAATAAAACCCAATTTACATACTGTATTAACTCCTCAGTTGCTTGATTTGTATGAAATTAAAGATAGCATTGTTGTCATCATAGATGTGTTTAGGGCAACTTCTACAATGGCTACCGCCTTATATAATGGTGCAAGAAAAATCATTCCAGTGGATTCCCCCGAATTATGCATTGAAATGGGTAAGCAAACTGGTGGAGTTACTGCGGGGGAGCGGGATGGTAAAATTATTCCAGGTTTGTCCTATGGTAATTCTCCTTCTGAATATCCAAGATCATTTATTGAAAATAAAGTTTTAGTGATTACGACAACCAATGGCACTAAGCTTTTACATATGGCATTAAAACAAGGGGCGAAAGATATTATCACCGGCTCCTTTCCTAATTTTTCCGCAGTGGCTGATTATTTAGTACAACAAGGTGCACCCGTAATTTTAGGTTGTTCGGGTTGGAAAAACAGGTTTAATATTGAGGATACCCTTTTTGCAGGTGCAATCATTGAACAAATAAAGGATCATTTTACGATACATTGTGACAGCAGTTTTATGGCGAATCAATTGTACAACCAACACAAGGACGATTTAACGCAATATATTAAGACCACCACACATTGGCACCGTTTGGCAGCTTATGGGCTGGAGGCCGACATGTTGTATTGTATTTCTAAGGATACCGCCCCTTCTTTGCCTATCTATAAAGACGGCGCCTTGGTAAATGGGCTCTAAATAGCTCATTTTCAGCTATTTTATGAAATTGGGTGATGAACTTAGCTAGCAAAACCGTACATTTGCAGATTGCCCTTTTTGAAGGGTTATTTGTATCATTATGGCATTACCCTATTTAGTTAAACACATTTATAGCTACGGTACCGAAGAGGTGATTCGTAGAGGCAAAAAGATTTTTGCTTTAAAGAACATCGAATTGGTCAAATTTGATCCTTTAATTGGAAGTATCCATTGCAGGGTAAAAGACGATGGCTATAGTACCTATTATAAGGTAACCATTGAGAATTTTAAAAATCCCAACACACTATCCTTACGATGCGGATGTCCTTATAATTTATCTGAGGTTTGTAGACATAAAGCAGCTGCTTTATTCCAAATACAAGACATGTTGGATAAAAATTTGTTGGACTACAAGCCGGCTTCTTATAAAACCACACATACCCAACTTCGTGCAAAAAGTTTGGATCTTAAAACCATCCGAATGCTTTGTTCAAAAGCGACTTTTGAAAAAGCAGAAGTCACTTTAAAGTCCATTCGACCACATATTATTTCAAGTGAAAATGAACGCGTAGTTGCTGAAATGGATATCGCTGGCAAAACACATATGATGATTATTCAAAAAAATGAAGAACGTTTTTTTGATACCTCTTGTGATTGTTTGTCTGAGACAGAGTATCCGTTGTGTGTGCATAAAACCGTGCTGCTATTACAGTTGTTTCAATTAAAGGGGTCTGATTATTTTGAAACCATACGTAATTGGGATCGTGAAAAAAATAAATTATTGGCATTGTATGGTTATAGTTTAGAGGACGATACCAGAGATAAATTTGAATTTATATATCATGATGGAAAGCCATTTTTAAAAGTATTGGATCCCAATATTAAAAAAATTAATGAGGAGCCAAGTCGCGTAACATTTAAGCGACCACTAGGCAACGATTGGGATATTGAAGAATTAGAAGATCCAAAAGAGGCGCCGCAAAAAACCATTGAACGATTAGGGTTGGTGATGCAACATCATCCTACGGAATATCCTTTTATTCATTTCAATGTCATTAAGGGAGAAGTAAATGAGCAAGGCACTTCCTATGTGGGTAAAGTAGAAAAATTAGATATTGCAAAGTTTGTTATTCCAGATGAGATTAAAGAAGAGGATAAGTTGTTGTTGCAGTTGGTACGTAAATTGCAAACGACTGAATTAACAAAGTATATCAATAAAAATTCACCCTTTGGCGGTATTTGGGATACTGTCATTAATGCAGATGAATCAAGTTTGTCTGAGGATACCAAGGGGCATATTCAGGAATATTTACATCCTAAAATTGAAAAGTTATGGAAGGATTTATCTGAACATCCTTTTAGCTTTTTTATTCCGCACAATAAACCATTCACCACTGCTAACTTGCAAAAAGCTGAATTAGTTTTTGCGAATATTCAGCCAGGATTTAAAGTAGAAAAAGAAGCGGATCGATATTTGGTGTATGCGCATGTGAATTTACCGGATGGAATAATTCCTGTGGAAGAAAATCATGCAAAATCTCACTTTATCTTTCAATATCACCACCAATTTTTTTGTTGGAAATCAAAAGACGATGTGAATTGGGTGGAACAATTTTTACCTTCAGGATGTCATGAAATAACACTCGAAGCATGGCCTAGTTATTTACAAAATACTTTGTTGCCTTTGTCCAAACAATACAAGGTGGAATTAGGCAATGTGGCACAAGTAAAACTAAGGGGAGTGAAACCTTCCTTGCAAATTTTCCTAAAAGAGGATGCACAGTTTTTACATTTTGAACCTTTGTTTGTTTATAATGATATTATTGTTCACAAAGAAGATGGTCCTTCAGTGATCCAACAAGTGGGTGATAAAATTGTCATACTTGAAAGAGACCTAGCGGCAGAGCGGACTTTGATGAATGATATTGAACAATTACATTCTGGATTTGTACGATTTAATCAAGGCAATGTATTATCCCTTAAAGGCGCGGAAGTTTTAAAAAATAATTGGTTTTTCCTTTTCATAGATACTTTAAGAGAAAAACAAATACCACTATTTGGTACGGAAACATTAAAACAATTTAAGTTTAACACCGCCAAGCCTTCTACCAGATTATATATTAGTAGTAATACGGATTGGTTTGATGCTAAGGTTGAAATTTCCTTTGGCGATCAAAAAGTGAGTGTACAGGATATCAAAAATATGCTTGCGAATAAGCAACAGTTTGTTCCTTTAAAGGATGGTAGTTTAGGATTGTTACCTGAAAAATGGTTAAATAAATATTCTTTACTATTTAAAGTGGGGGAAGGAAAAACAGATAATCTTAAATTAAGCAAATATCATTTTTCAATACTTGATGAATTATACCAACAAAGAGATGAGGAAGAATTAATTTTTCAATTAGAAGGCAAGTACGAAAAAATCAGGGAGCGTTATGCAATTACTGATATTGCGCCACCAGCGCATTTGTCACCCATCTTACGACCTTATCAAGTAAGTGGATTTCAATGGTTAAATTATTTGCATGATGTGCAATGGGGTGGTATTTTGGCAGATGATATGGGTTTGGGAAAAACAATTCAAACCTTATCTTTCTTGCAGCACTTGAAAGAAAAAAATGGCAAACTTGTTGCCTTAGTTGTTTGTCCAACCACCTTATTATACAACTGGCAAAATGAATTAAAAAAGTTTACGCCTACTTTAACTTATCAAATACACCATGGAGGTACCCGTAGTCGTAAACAAGTGGTGAAGGAGGAAATTGAAGTGATCATTACTACTTACGGAACGCTCAGAAGTGATATTAAAATGTTTGT
>CAIWBA010000150.1 GCA_903910765.1 uncultured Bacteroidota bacterium | reverse complement strand
ATTAATATTACAGTAACTGGAGGAACAGGAGCTTATACTTATAATTGGGGTAGTGGTGTTACCACCGAAGACCGAACTAATTTAATTGCTGGAGAGTATACAGTAATTGTCACAGATGCGAATGGTTGTACTGCTACTCAAACATATAATATTTCACAACCTTCTGTATTAACATTAAGCAATACAAAAAATGATATTTTGTGTTATGGCGCTACAGATGGCAATATAAGTTTAACAATAAGTGGTGGTGTATCTGGGTATTCATATGTATGGAAAAATTCAGCCAACACTACAGTTGGTAATAATCAAAATTTAAACAATATTTCGGCGGGCACATATAATGTAACAGTGACAGATGCGAATGGTTGTAGTAATGCCCTTAATTCAATAGTCATTTCACAACCTAGTTTATTTACTGTTTCAGCAAGTGTCTTGAATAATGTAAGTTGTTATGATGGTAGTAATGGTAGTGTCTCCGTATTAGGAGCGGGGGGAACAACTGGATATACCTATTTATGGTCTAATGGCGTTTCTGATAAAACAGTAACTTCATTAAAAGCAGGTTCATATAATGTAACAGCAACAGATGCGAATGGTTGTACTGCCAGCAGTTCAATATCAATATCACAGCCTATTGCACCTATCAAATTATATGCTAATGTTACTGATAGTCGTTCTTGTGCTGGCACCCCTTCTGGTGCCATAGATTTGATTGTAGAAAATGGAAATGGTACACTTTCTTATATATGGAATGGACCTACAAGTATTGGTACAAATATTCAAGATCCAACGCAGCTTGAAGCTGGAACATATTCGGTTAATGTGAATGATGCTATTGGATGTACAGCTACTTTAACTAAAAACATAGGTTTAGCACCAACACTTATTGTTACTGTAAATGGTTTTGATAAGTCTTGTGCAATTAATCCTGATGGATCTGCTTATGCCTCGGTTGTAGGTGGTGTAACTCCATATACGTATAGTTGGTCAAATACGGCTACAACTCAATCCATTTCTAATTTAAATACGGGTACGTATTCAGTAGTTGTTACTGATGCGAATGGTTGTACGTCGACGGCTTCAACAACACTTAACGCTCCTATTTGCGATAGGCCTTTAGCCATACCAGATGAATTTGTAACAACTAGTAAATCGATCATAAATTCGGTTGCTACTAACGATATTGATATTGCTTTTGCAAAGACAGATCTTCAATATCAAATGTTAAAGGTGCCTAATACTGATCAAGGAATTTTAACAAGTGCATTGAATGGGGACTTTGAATTTGCTCCAACTAAAGGGTATAATGGCACTGTTCAATTACCGTATATGGTATCTAATCCATTAGGATTAAGCAGTAAATCAGTATTGACTATATATATATCTCAATTAGAAGTAACTGAAAAAATCACAAAATCAAGTTGTGGTCAAAATGGGGCGATTTCAATATCTGTTACAGGAGGATTTACTAACTTAAGTTATCAATGGACAGGAGCGAATGGATATGTTTCAAATAATAAAGATATTGTTGATTTAATCCCAGGGGAATACAATCTTATTATTACCGATGCAAAAGGGGCTACACATGATTATACTTATGTTATCCCAGACATATGTTATGTAGATGATGTCAATTCAACATTGATTAATTTAGTAATAACAGGTAATTTAAGTACAAATGATTTGATTTCAACAGGAACTACCTATGGTCAAGCTCAAAGTAATTCTTCTAATCCAACTGGGGCAAGCATTAATATACTTGATGATGGTCGTTACACATTTAGTGCTACTTCGCCAGGCAAATTTATTTATTATGTACCTATTTGTTCATTAGGACAAACAAGTGGCTGTCCTTTGTCTACTTTAACAATCATAGTAGATAATGTATTGCCTAGTCCACCAAGTAATT
>CAIWBA010000149.1 GCA_903910765.1 uncultured Bacteroidota bacterium | reverse complement strand
TGATTTTATGACTAATAAAGCAAGCTATAAGGAGGTTATTTATAATCGGTAGGGTGCTAGCGCTACGCGCAATGACTCGTATTGCTAATGATTGTTAATATTAAAAAAGTGCAGATGTTATTTTCTTTTAAATTCGCCACCCCCAACGACGGCGCTGTTATCATTATAATTATGTTTATATTGTACACTAGTATGTATAAATCTAAAATTTTACAAATGAAGTTTTCTCGTTTTCTAGTATTTGCGCTCTTTATTTTTTTGGTTCAATCCTGTAATCTTTGGGAGGCGCCTGCTCCTGCAAGGCCAAAAAAAATTGATCCAAATCCTTCTTCCGCAATGCTGACGCCTGAACAAAGTATGGCTTCCATGAAACTTCCGGCGGGGTATCACCTTGAATTGGTGGTAAGCGAACCCATCATTCAAGAACCAGTAGCCATTGTATGGGATGGCAATGGTATTATGTATGTTGCCGAAATGCGCAGCTATATGAAAGATATATTAGGAACAGATGAGCGTCTGCCTACTTGTAGAATTACGCGATTGGAAGATACAGATGGCGATGGTAAAATGGATAAGCATAGCATTTATATAGATAGCCTTGTGTTGCCAAGAATGATGCTTGCGCTGGATGATCGTTTGGTGGTGAATGAAACCTATACTTATAATTTATATAGTTATAGAGATAAGAATGGGGATGGTAAAGCGGATGAAAAAACATTAGTCTATCACAATGACACGCCAGATGATGCAAATTTGGAGCACCAAAAAACTGGATTGGTTTGGAACATAGATAATTGGATTTATGTAACTAGCAATCCGGTGAGATATAAATTTGATAAGGGTATGTTTAAAGTAGATACATTGGTTGGTTCGCCCGGAGGTCAATGGGGGCTTACGCATGATAACTATGGGCGACTATTCTTTTCATCTGCAGGTGGTGAAAAAGCAGCAGTTAATTTTCAATTTAATCCAGCCTATGGCGATTTTGATATAAATAATCAACGCGAAGGCGATTTTGATGAAGTATGGCCGATTGTTGCTACGCCTGATGTACAAGGGGGTCAACATAGATTAAGAGAAGATAGCACGTTGAATCATTTTACTGCGTCCAATGGGCAATCTATTTTCCGCGGTGATCGCTTGCCAAAGAGCATGTTGGGCGATTTATTTATTTGTGAACCAGTAGGACGTTTAATTCGCCGGGCAAAAGTTTCAGAGCGCGATGGTATCACTTATTTAAACAATGCTTATAAACAAACTGAATTTATTGCATCAACTGATATGAATTTTAGGCCAGTCAATACCGCCACTGGTCCTGATGGCTGTTTATATATTGTAGATATGTATCATGGCATTATACAAGAAAGCGCATGGACCCAACCTGATAGTTATATTCATCCGCAAATAAAAAGAAAAAATTTAGACCTTAATGTTAATCGTGGCCGAATTTATAGATTGGTCCATGATAATTATAAGCCTGGACCTAAGCCACAATTATTAAGCGCTTCCAATGATGAATTAGTGAGATACCTATCACATCCAAATGGCTGGTGGCGTGATAATGCACAAAAATTATTGGTCATACATGGCGATGCATCCGTGGTTCCAGCACTAAAAAAAATAGTATTGCATGAAAAATCATTTTTTGAAAAGCTACAGTTTTGGAAGTCTGAACAGACTGCGCTAACAAAACTGCATGCCTTATGGACTTTGGATGGATTAAATGCAATAGATGCATCTATTTTATTGGTTGCATTGAATGATAGTGATGCTGAAATTAGAAAAGCGGCCATACGAATGAGTGAAACATATATAGCTAAAAATAATGCCCCCATTTTTTCAAAGTTGGTTAGGCTTAAGAATGATCCTAATTACGGCGTAAGAGTCCAACTTGCTTTATCACTCAGATTTACCAAAGCGCCTGAAGCAATTACCTTATTAAAGGAAATGCAAAAAGTGAATGATAGCAATAAATTAATTGTGAAAGCGGCAGCGCGAAGTTTATTAAGAACCGATGAATCCTTGGCTGCACTTAGGTTAAGCACCATGGGAATGGGAGAAAAAGATAAAGACATGGTGGTGGAAGGCGCAACTAATTTCCAACAATTATGTGCAACTTGTCACGGAACAGATGGCAAAGGCATTGCTTCTAAAATAGCGCCACCGCTTGCGGGATCATTAAGGGTGAACGGTGATAAGGATAAATTAATCAGTTTGGTATTGTATGGGTTAAAGGGACCCATTGATAAAGTAAAATATCCAGAAGTAATGGTCGGACAAAAAGACCACACCGATTTATACATTGCATCTGTATTAAGTTACATTAGAAATAGCTTTGGTAATAAAGCAGAACTTATTAAATCAGGAGATGTGAAAAATATAAGAAAATTATTTGAGGGTAGAGATTCCGCCTGGACATTGGAAACATTAAATAAATATACATTTCCGGTAAAAAAATAAACCCTGCTTCTAATAAGGATGCGTGATAATGAGATTAGTTCAAAATGAATAGCCCTAATATAAAAATACCGGTTGCTTGTGCGACCGGTATTTTTTTGTGTAAAAAAAACCAAATAAATATTTTATAATCTATGATGATCTGCTTTCCAGCTTTGAATAGCCGCTTTAATTTCCTTATTAGATAAATTTTCCTTGATCGCACGATCTAACAAAGCTAAGTATTCGCTATCGGGTGCAAAACGAAGTGCTATAATTTGTGACAATTTTAATTCGGCAGGAAATAATTTTCCAGTTAAAACATAATGACGCAAATTTTCTTCGGCACGAATAGCACGGTCCTGTGCTTTTAATGGAAATGTGCGAATGTATATCCATAACACGGCAAAAATAAACGCAGCCAAAGTTAATAAGGAAGCCAAATACTTATTTTCAGGGGTAGCTCGGCATAAATAATTGATAGATCCGCCTAATAAGGCGAGTATGGATATCATTCCAATGTAATGAAATCCGGGTACTAATTTAGGGTGGTTCTTGAAATTTTGTTCTTGCATGTTTTTATATATTTAATTTGAAAGATACTCCTTTTTTGATTTAAGGTCAGCCAATCTTATTGATTATCCTACCATTATTTTGTTGGAAATTTTTAAATCAACTATACCAACGCTTCAAATAATATTTCAACAGGATGTAATGCTATCTTTTGGGCCCCATCTTTTATTTGATGGCGACAACTGGTTCCGGGTGCTGCAATGATGGTATCGCTTAATTGATTTCGTACTGCAGGTAATAATACTAATTCTCCAATTTGCATGGATAATTCATAGTGTTCTTTTTCATAGCCAAAGGATCCCGCCATGCCACAACATCCTGATGGAATTACTTCCACTTTATAATTTTCCGGAAACGAAAGTATGGTTTGCGTTGGTGCTACAGATGCTATTGCTTTTTGTTGACAGTGACCATGTAGTTTAATAAGCTTTGTATTTTTTGTAAACGCTTCTTTATGAATATTTCCTTTGCTAATTTCATTCGCAATAAATTCATCAATTAAAAACGCATTTTTAGCTAAATCTTTTGCTGATGCTAAATTATGGGCATCTGCCAAATCTGGATATTCATCCCTGAAAGTAAGAATGGCCGAAGGTTCAATACCAATCAATGGAATTTCACTTGTTACGATGCCACCCAATAGTTCAATATTTTGGTTGGCAATTTTTTTTGCTTTTCTTAATAATCCTTTGGAAAGCCAGGCTCTACCACTTTCTACCTGCTTAGGTAATAATACTTCATAACCTAATTTTTCCAACAACATAACCCCTTTCATTCCAATCGCTGCGTCATTATAATTGGTAAACTCATCGCAAAACAAGTACACTTTTTTATTTCCTTTTGTGTGACTAGAGGTATAATTTTTTTGGAACCACTTTTCTAAACTGACTTCTGAAATTTTGGGCAAGGATCTTTTGATCGCAAACCCGGATAATAATTTAATCACTGCTCCGGTGATTGCATTACTGATAACAAAATTATACAAGCTAGGAAATAGGGAAGCAATTTTTGCAGCTGCTGTAAAATTCGCAATTAGTTTGGAACGGAACGGCACCCCATTGGCGTCGTAATATTGTTGTAAAAATTCTGCTTTTAATTTAGCCACATCCACATTGGATGGACACTCCGACTTACACGCTTTACAACTCAAGCACAAATCCATCACCTCATAAACTTCTTTATGGTCGAAGCGGTTTAATTTA
>CAIWBA010000148.1 GCA_903910765.1 uncultured Bacteroidota bacterium | reverse complement strand
AGCCCGAATGTGATTTTAAGAGGTGCCTATCAGGAAACTATCCTACCTAGTGTTGTATTTGTTGGCGGTGGAGGAGAGCTAGCGTATTGGATGGAGCTAAAAGAAGTTTTTGACCAGGCTGGGGTAAATTATCCAGTAATCATATTGCGCAATTCATTTTTGTTTATCAACGAAAAGCAAACTAAGCAATGGGCTTTCTTGGAATTTAATACGGAAGCTTTATTTAATTCTATTCCCGATTTAGAGTTGGCGTTTGTGAAGAAACAAAGCGTTGAAAATTTAGCTTTAACGGAACATATTGCTAGTTTAACTGAGTTATACAAGTCGATACAACAGGATGTGATAAAAATCGATGCTTCCTTAGGCGATCATGCGTTAAATTTGTCGCAACAAGCGCAGAAGAAATTAGCATTATTGGAGAAGAAAATGATTCGTGCGGAAAAACGGAAACAACATACATCTCTTGCTAGAATTCATAGCATTAAATCAGAATTGTTCCCCGACAATAATTTACAAGAGCGTGTTGAAAATTTCTCTAAATGGGTAGGGGACTATGGATGGAGCTGGGTAGAAGGTATTTTAAATAATTCAAATTCGGTGGATCCTGGCTTTACCATTATTCATATTAGCAAGGACTAATTCATCCCTAATTTTTATTTTATTCGCTAAGTGTTATTGGTCAAAACCATTATTCCAACTTGATTTTAAGTTTTCTACTTTTTGCATCACTTCTGATTCCATATTTAATTTATAATCGTCCATGGCTTGTCCAATTTTTGGATCAGCGCTTCCTAAAATTTGTGCAGCAAGTAAGCCTGCATTTTTAGCGCCATTTAATGCAACCGTTGCAACAGGAACCCCTCCAGGCATTTGCAAAATGGATAAAATAGAATCCCAACCATCCGCAGAATTACTTGATTTAATAGGAACACCAATCACCGGCAAACTAGTAATAGCAGCAATCATACCAGGCAAATGCGCTGCACCACCTGCACCAGCAATAATAACTTTCAAACCTCTTTCACGGGCAGTTTTTGCATATTGCACCATACGGTCTGGTGTGCGATGCGCGGATACTACGGTTAATTCAAAAGGGATGTTGAAAAGTTTTAGTGTATCTGCAGCTGCTTGCATGGTAGGCAAATCGCTATCGCTTCCCATAACTATTCCTACGATTGGTGCTGTATTCATAAGTTTCAATTTTATGCAATTTAGTACATTCGGTTTTAATTCGCGAACAAATAGCCTGACACCTCTGATATCATTGGAGTCGCTTTTGATTCAGTTATTTTTATTCTAAAATATTTTAATTTTTGTGTAGGGAAATTAACAATTCTTTTATGGCCAATCGTTGTTCCATTCGCAAAGGTTTCAAATTTCGAAACATCGTTACCTCCGGAAATTTCAAATTTCACGACACGTTGTCCTTGGCTAATCGTTTCCATTAATTGTATGGCATTTATTTCAACGGCCTCTTTTAAATGAATTTCAATACTATTATTGGTTCTTAAAATTCTTGCATTTCTAAATAAATTAGTTTTAAAAGCTGCGTCTCTAATTTTTTTGAAATCCATTAATGCAGTGGAGTCAGCCTGTGAAAATAATCCTTGTCTGTTCGGAGGAACATTTAATAAAAAGTTACCCCCTCTTCCTACATTTTTCAAATACAAATCAAATAATTGTTTGCCTGATTTAACAGTTTTGTCTTCTTCTTCATGGTAAAACCAACCTTTTCTAATAGATACATCAGCCTCACCAGGTATCCAAGCCTTACCATTGTAATTTCCTCTATTCAAGGAATCAGTAGGAGGGCCGCCAGCACCTCTTTTAAATCCAGCGGTATCAAGTAAGTTCCAATTGGTTTCATTGATAATTCCTCTTTCGTTTCCAATCCAACGGATATGTGGTCCAATATCACTAAAGATCATTAAATGCGGTTGGTAAGCTAATGCAGAATCTTGGAAACGTTTAAAATCATACACCTGTCTTTTACCATTGGGCCCTTCGCCATTCGCGCCATCCCACCATAGTTCAAAAAATTTGCCATAGCCCGTTAATAATTCTTTCATGGTTTGGATGTATATCTCATTATACTTAGGCGTGCCATAATCCGGATGGTTTCGATCCCATGGCGAAATATATACACCCATTTCAATACCTGCTTTTTTACATGCTTCTGATAACATTTTTACAACATCCCCTTTGCCATTTAACCATTTACTTTCTCTTACAGTATGGGTGCTAAATTTGCTTGGCCACAAACTAAATCCATCATGGTGTTTGGCGGTTAGGATAATACCTTTTGCACCTGCAGCTTTTGCAATGCGTGCCCATTGGTTGCAATCAAGTGCAGTTGGATTAAAAACATTGGGATCCTCACTTCCATGCCCCCACTCCAAATCAGTAAATGTATTAGGGCCAAAGTGAATAAATAAATAAAATTCTTTATCGTGCCAAGCTAATTGTGTTTTAGTTGGAACTGGACCATACGTATTTTGCGCAAATAATGTTGTAGCATTTAAAATAAGTAAAGCGATAATAAGTTTTGTGGCATTGTTGATTACTTTCATAATTAATTTATTTTACAAGTGCGCGATTGTATAATTGTATGGTATTTTCTAATCCTAAATATAGCGCATCACTTATTAATGCATGACCAATACTTACTTCATCAATATTTGGGATTTGTTGTATTAAATAGGGTAAATTAAATCGATCTAAATCATGTCCAGCATTGATGCCCATGCCCAATTGATTCGCTAATGAAGCAGCTGTAATATAAGGGGCAATCGCATCTTCTTTATTACCAGTAGCAAATTGCTTTGCATACATTTCAGTATATAGTTCAATACGATCAGTTCCTGTAGTGGCTGCCGCTTGGACCATTTTTTCATCGGGATCAACAAATATAGAAACACGAATACCTGCAGTTTTAAATTTTGCAATTACACTTTTTAAATAGGCTTGTTCACTAATGGTATCCCAGCCATGGTCACTGGTTAATTGGCCCAGGACGTCAGGAACCAAGGTTACTTGTTTTGGTTTCACGGCTAATACTAAAGCTACAAATTTATCTTCCTTGGGATTACCTTCTATGTTGAACTCTGTCGTAATAATATTGCTTAAATCTTGCACATCTTGGTAACGAATATGCCTTTCATCGGGTCTGGGATGAACAGTGATGCCCTGTGCACCAAATCGTTCACAATCCTTGGCCACTTGCACCAAATTTGGATTATCGCCGCCACGACTATTTCTTAAAGTGGCGATCTTATTTATATTCACACTTAAACGAGTCATGAGCGAATTTAAGTTATTT
>CAIWBA010000147.1 GCA_903910765.1 uncultured Bacteroidota bacterium | reverse complement strand
ACTTCTAATTGAAAAAGTATGAAATCCTTTTTAGCAGATCTTACAAATTCTCTGAACGCGTCAGGCCCAACTTTATTTACATAACTATCCGGATCCTCGTTGTCTGGAATTAATACTAACTGAACATTCAATCCTTCTTCCAAAGCCATATCTAATCCACGAAGTGCTGCTTTCACACCTGCCGAATCGCCATCATAAATAATGGTTAGGTTAGGGGTGTATTTTTTTATTAATCTTAATTGATCAATCGTTAATGAGGTTCCACCACTCGCTACCACATTTTCAATCCCTGCTTGGTGTAAACTAACCACATCGGTATAACCTTCCACCAACAAACATTCATTTAATTTATCAATGGAGGTTCGGGCAAAGTAGGAACCATACAATACTTTACTTTTTACATAAATATCATTCTCAGGGGAGTTGATATATTTGGGCGACTTGTCGTTTTTCGCAATCTGTCTAGCGCCAAATCCAATGACCTTACCAGTAGTATTGTGAATGGGAAAAATAATCCGATCACGATAGTTGTCCTGCCATTCTCCATTGCGTTCCACCACTAATCCGGTTTTAGCAAAAAGCTCAGGATTGAATTGATTTTGTATTAGGGCTTTTGCCAAGCTATCTCTTTCACTTGGGTTATATCCAATTTTAAATTTCTCAACAATAGGTTTTAAAAAACCGCGGTGTTGCATATAGCTTTGCGCAATGGCTTCGCCTGATTCCGTTTCCCAATATTGTTTCATGAAAAAATCCATCGCAAAATGGTTAATTGCATACAAGCTGTCAGCCACTTGTTGCGCCATTTTTTGTGCAGGACTGGATTCTGTTTCTTCAATTTCTATATTATACCTTGCTGCTAACCATCTTAAAGATTCAACATAACTATACTTTTCATGCTCCATTAAAAAAGTAATACTGTTGCCGCTTTTTCCACAACCAAAACATTTGTAAATTTCCTTGGCAGGAGAAACGGTAAAGGAGGGCGATTTTTCGTTATGAAAAGGGCAGTTGCCGATATAGTTTGTTCCGCGCTTTTTAAGTTTAACAAATTCTCCGACCACATCAATAATATCAATGCGGTTTGTAATTTGTTGTATGGTTTGCGCGGTAATCATGACGGCGAAAATAACTAATTTGAGCTAAATTGGAGGTTAATCTTACGCAAATGCATTGGTTAATGGGCCTAAATGTTGCCACTTTACCTATTGATGCGCTTCAAATATCTTTTACACCCTTGTTGGGGGTTTAAATTTCAGCCGAAAATTCCATATCATCACTGTCCAATAATTCCCGTTCAATTTCTTCCATTTGGACGATATCCCAGGCCTCTGTTTCAGTGGGGGTTATATTCATCATTTCGGCATATTCCGAGTCATCAATGCTTTTTTGTAGGGTATCCGACAATGCACAAATGACAAAAGAGGCATTATTGTCATAAAATTGCTGTTGGGCATTGCCTAAAACTTCAATAATTGAAGTATCCCATTGTTTTACCTGACCGCAGTTTAAAACCAGGTTTTTAGGACTTTGCGACAGTATTTTTTGGGTAAGTTCATTGATTTCTGGCACACTATTTGAAGTTAGGGAAGTATCGAGGAAGGTAACGACAGTAAATTTCTCCTTAAGGTCTGTTTTGTATTGCATGTGATTTCATTTAAAAGGTGAATAACTAGTGATGATTGACATACTTTAGGTCAAAAATATTCGTTAA
Source organism: uncultured Bacteroidota bacterium (assembly GCA_903910765.1). Lineage (GTDB taxonomy): Bacteria > Bacteroidota > Bacteroidia > Chitinophagales > Chitinophagaceae > Sediminibacterium. The sequence goes on along the minus strand of CAIWBA010000147.1, from coordinate 722 downwards.
TCTTGTAACAACTCCAATCTAATATAATGGATAATAATTTTTCAACACAAGTTAAGGAAATCATTGCTTATAGCCGCGAAGAGGCATTAAGATTAGGGAATGATTTTATTGGTGCAGAGCATTTAATGTTGGGGCTTATTCGTGACCAAGAAAATACGGCTATAAAAGTGCTTAAGCAACTCAATGTAAATTTGGGTGAGTTACGCAAGGAAATAGAATTAGCTGTTAAGGATAAGTCAGGGAAAAATGTAACAAATATCAACAGTTTGCCTTTAACGAAACAAGCTGAAAAAGTGATAAGGGTTACCGTGCTTGAAGCAAAGGCATTAAAAAGTCCGATGGTAGAAACGGAACACTTGCTTTTAAGCATTCTAAAAAATAAAGAAAATATTGCGACACAAATTTTAAATCAATTCGATGTTGATTATGATTTGTTCCGTACTGAATTAGGAATGGTTGGCTCAACACCTACTACGCCAATTAATCCACCAAGTGCAGAATTCCCGGATGATGCAGATGATGAATTTGATGAAGAAAAAAGAGGAGGTGCAGGTTTTGGTGCTAGTCCAAAAGCAAAAACTGCCACTGCGAGTAAATCAAAAACACCGGTACTTGATAATTTTGGACGTGATATTACTAAGCTTGCCGAAATGGATTCTTTGGATCCAATTGTAGGAAGGGATGCTGAAATTGAAAGAGTGAGTCAAATTTTAAGTCGTCGT
>CAIWBA010000146.1 GCA_903910765.1 uncultured Bacteroidota bacterium | reverse complement strand
CGATCTCTTCAAAAACCGTTGAGAATCATATCGGTAAGGCGCTCGGCCTACTAAAAAATAGCCTGTAAAATATTTTTATTTTTATTTTTTTCAAATTGGACTAGGGGATAGTACCCGTTTTTTACTCTTAAAGGGGAGAAAAAACTATATTTTGGATAAAAAGTCAATATTGATTCTGTTAGACAGATATTTAAAAAATCAGTCTAATACAAAAGAGAAAGAGAAACTAGATGAATTTTTCGAGGAAAATTCAAATTCAATTGAGGCGTCAAAGTCAATTGAAAATGTAAGCAAACTTGAGGATAAAATTTTTAATTATATACAATTTGGTATAAAGGAGCAGGGTAAAAAAGAAACCACTTTACAACGGATGCCTTATTTACAAATAGCTGCCTCGGTTTTGGTTATTTTTTTATTTTCCACCACCATTTACTTTTACAGAAGTTCACTTGCTAGTAATGCTAAATTGCCAATGGCAAATGGAGTTGCAAAACTTGAAGACAAACAACCTGCAAAAAATATTGCAATTTTAACTTTGGGTAATAATTCTCAAATAGTTTTAGATGATGCTTCTAATGGCGAAATCGCACAAGAAAGTGGCGTGAGTATTTTAAAAACGGATAAAGGGGAGTTGGTTTATAAAATCAGGAATTCAAACAATTTATCAACCAATGATTTGAATAAGTACAACACGATTTCTACACCTATGGGCGGTAAATTTAAAGTGATATTGCCAGATGGGAGTTTGGTGGTGTTGAATGCCGCCTCTACCTTAAAGTATCCTGTGCACTTTGACGAAAAATTGAGAAAAGTATCATTTACCGGTGAAGCCTATTTTGAAATTGCCAAATTAGAAGATAAGCACAAAAAACGAATTCCTTTTTATGTGTATTCCAATGATCAAATAGTCGAAGTACTAGGAACTCATTTTAATATTAATTCTTATGACAATGAGGAATATAGTAAAACCACTTTATTAGAAGGCTCTGTAAAGATCATCAACGAAAAATCAGCTGCAACTGCTAAAATTCTTAAACCTGGTCAACAAGCGGTGATTAAGAGAGGTGACCTGCAAACTAAAGTAATGATTGCAGATGAAGCGCAAGCACTCGCATGGAAAGACGGCTACTTTTTATTTAAAAATACCAATATCAAAGATGTCGTAAATGAGTTAGAACGATGGTATAATGTAGATATACAATATGAGGATGAAATGGAATTTGAAAACATTACTGGCTATATCTCCAGAAATGTGAAAATTTCAAGTGTATTAAAAATGTTACAATTAAGTGGAATTGTGAATTATGAAATAAATGGAAGTAAAATAATCATTAAAGGCTCGTAAAAATATAAATTTCAAAAAATGAAAAAAGTCCTAATCGAATCATTAAAAAATTGGTGGCGCCAATTAGTTAATGAGATTGTTGAAGCAGTCAACTTGCAACAATCAAAATTTTTATTAAAAGCGGCATCGGTTGCATTTTTTATTTTAGTATTTGTTTCCGTTAAGGCGCAAGCTGAAAATGTAAATCAGTTTGTTACTTTAAATGAAACAAATTCAAGTATCGAAAAAATTATTGTAGAAATCAGAACGCAGACTGGTTATGATTTTTTATATAATGCTCGGTTAATGAAGGATACCAAGCCGGTAACTATTGTAGTTAAAAATGAGTATTTTAAAAAAGTGTTAGAAGAGGCGTTGAAAGATCAGCCCATCACTTTTGCTATTATTGAAAATACCATCATTTTAAAGAAAGCAGAAAAGGATAGCAGAAAAAATAATACGCCATTAATTTCTGTATTACCACAGATGAATAGTCAATCAAACATTACACCAATAACCCCAAAATTAGCTTCGGAAGCCGCAATAAATGCAAATCGCACTATATCGGGAAAGGTGCAGGATGCTAAGGGAGAAGCTTTAGCTGGGGTAAGCGTTACCATAAAGGGAACGCAGATAGGAACCACCACAGATGCAACAGGTTTGTTCTCTATTAATGCGGTAGATAATGAAGTGTTGGTTTTTTCTTATGTTGGTTATGCAACACAGGAATTGAATGCAACAGGAAAAAATAATTTAACCATAAAATTAGTGGAAGCAAATGCCTCTTTAAGTGAGGTGGTCGTTACTGCTTTTGGTGTAAGTAAGCAAAGAAGAGGTTTGGGTTATGCAGTGCAAGAAGTGGGTGGTAAAGATTTCACAGAAGGCAGAATGAATAATATCGGAAGTGCCTTAACTGGTAAAATTGCGGGTGTGGATGCGGTGCAAACCAACGCTGGTGCTGGTGCATCAAGTAGGGTAGTTATTCGTGGTAATACTTCATTGAATGGTAATCAACAACCTTTATACGTGGTTGATGGAATGCCTATTGACAATCAAAATAGAGGTCCGGTTACTTCTTCGTCTCAAATAAATGTGGACAGAGGTGATGGAATTTCAAGTATTAACCCTGATGACATCGCCTCAATTTCAGTATTGAAAGGGGGTGCGGCTGCTGCACTTTATGGAAGCCAAGCGGCCAATGGTGTTGTGCTTATCACAACAAAAAAAGGAAATGTTCAAAAAGGGATTGGTATTGAATATACGACTGATGTAAATCAAGGAACCCCATACATTTTTCCAAATTTTCAAACCGAATATGGCCAAGGTAATGATGGCGTGAAGCCTGCAACTGCGGCAGCTGCTTTAAGTTCGGGTCGTTTGTCCTATGGTGCTAAAATGGATGGAACGCTAGTTATGCAATTTGATGGTGTAGCAAGGCCTTATTCACCAGTTGGAGTGAAACAGAATATTTTGAATTTTTATCAACCAAGTCAAAATATTTTAAATAGTATTTCATTAAGTGCAGGGTCTCAAAAAATGCAAATGCGTTTATCATTAAGTGATTTGAGGGCAAAAGACCAACAACCTAATTCAGAATTTTTCCGTAAAACGATTAATATGAATATGCGTGCTAAGATGGGAAAAAATGATTTTATCACTTTAGAGTCAAGTGTACAATATAATATTATAAGAGGGGTGAATCGTCCGAATGTTGGTTATGCGGAATTAAATGCTGCATGGCCTGTTTATTTAGCAGCCAATGTGGTGGATGTAAGAAATATGAGAGGTACCGATCCTACATTACCTGGTATTAATGCGGCAACTGGAAGAGAGTTAGAATGGAATCCAGTTCCTGCGGCAGTCAATCCTTATTATGCAGCATATCAAATAAGCAATAGAGATGACCAACAAAGATTAATTGGAAGAACAAGTTTGCAAGTTAATTTGGCTAAGAATTTATTCTTCAAAGGTACCGTAGCTTTGAATTCCCTTTATTACACGGAATCAAACTATGTTCCAAAAACAAATGCATTTACGCCATTGGGTTATTATAGATCTGGAAAGGAACAATCTAATAAAACCACTTTCCAAGGTATTATGAACTATAATAATCGTTTTATGGGTGATAAAATCGGTTTGAATTTAATGGCAGGAGCGAACCAGGAAAAAAATGATTATAGTAGTAATACCGCGAATGGTACACAATGGATTGTACCCAATTTGTATAGTATCACCAATTTGGTGAATAGGGATTTAGCAAATTCAAGTTCTTTATCGCTAGCAGGTATTGCATCTGACGCAACTAATTCTTTATTCAGTGAAGCGAATTTGGATTACAATAATTTATTTTTCTTGACTGTTACTGGAAGAAATGATTGGTTCTCAGTTTTGAATCCTGGATTTAATTCTATTTTCTATCCTTCAGTTGGCGGTAGTTTTATTTTATCTGATGTAGTTAAAATGCCCAAGTTTATTGACTTTGCAAAATTAAGATCATCATGGGCTGAAGTAGGAAGTGCCACTGTAAATGCTGGAAGTATTAATCAAATTTATACCATCAGTAATTTAAATGCTTATGGCTTACCAACATTAAGCAATCCAAATATATTACCTAACCCAAATATCAGACCAATTACAGCGACAACCATTGAAGGTGGTTTTGATGTAAGAATGTTGGACAACAGATTAGGCATTGACGTGAACTATTATTCTAGAAGAACCAAGAATGATATATTGGCTCCGCCAATTTCAAATGCAACAGGTTATACAGCAGGTCCGCAAAACATGGGTTTGATTACGAATAAAGGATGGGAGATTACCTTAAGCGGTAATCCAATTAAGAAAACTGATTTCAGTTGGAATATCGTTTACAATTTTAGTTACAACAAAAGTGAAATCATTGAGTTGGCTCCAGGCATTGATGTCCTAACTTTAGGTAATGCGATTGGAGGACCAACAATTATTAATGCGGTTGGTTTACCATATTCAACAGTACGTGCTTATGTAATGAAAAGAGATGCAAGTGGCACTTTAATCTATAACAAAGCCACTGGTTATGAAGATAGAGAGTTAAAGGATTTAGGGGTGGGTAATTCTCCTTACTTGATGGGATTGAGTAATACTTTCTCTTACAAGAAATTTAGTATGACATTGGATATAGATTCGAAATTTGGTGCAGTAGGGTATAGCAACATGATGCAATATGCAACAAGATTTGGTTTAACACCTGTTACTTTACCAGGTAGGGATAACCCTGCAGGATTAACTGTTACTGGTGTTGATCAAACTGGAGCTCCTTATACAAAAACATGGGCGCAGGTTGATTTGGATACTTACTACAATAACTTTGGAAGTTCTTATCCTGGTCAATTCGTTTATAAAACAGATTTTGTGAAATTGAGAAGATTAGTCATAAGGTATAATATTCCTCCTAGTACCATTAAATTCATGAAAGTTCAGTCAGCATCTATTGGTCTTACTGGTTTAAACTTAGCTATTTTGTATCAAGACAAGTTGATCAAACAAGCTGGAATAGATCCAGAGATGCAACAAACTGTAGGAAATGCGCAAGGTAGCCAAGGTGTGGCGATGCCAACAACAAGAAATATTGGATTTACCTTGAATATAAAATTCTAACTCAATTAAATTTAAGAATATGAAAAAGATACTATCAAAAATACTTTACTTAACAGGACTTATAATTTTGATGAGTTCGTTCCCTTCCTGCAAAAAAGGAAGTTTAACCGACATTAATATAAATCCTGATGCGATCACTTATATTGTTCCTGAATATACTTTTACTGCAGCTGCACTCGCAAGTGTTCCTGGACAAAACTATCGGGCACTAGGCCAAGGGTTGCAATATTTTTCAACCTATAAGGAAGTTCCTGCTGTAGGTGATAAATTTTACAACTTCAATGGTACAGCTGGCACATTTGCAATTTATAATAATCAATGGAATAGATTGGTTCAATTAAAAGCCAAATTGACTTCAGCGGATGATGTAAATAAAAAAGCGGCCTGTGAAATTTTAAGAATTTTGGCTTTTCACCAACAAACTGATTTGTTGGGTGACATGCCTTATTCCGAAGCGATGAAAGGAATAGAAGGTTTAAAGCCAAAATATGATACACAAAAATCTATTTATGCGGCAATGCTTTCTGAATTAGAAGCTGCATTAAAATCAATGGATCCAGCAAAAGCAAATGTATTTGGTGCTGCTGATCCTTACTTTAAAGGTGATGTAACTAAATGGAAAAAATTTGGTTACACTTTAATGCTTCGCTTGGGTATGCGTATGTCCGAAGTAGATGCAGCGACTGCAAAAGCTTGGGTGGAGAAAGCAGCAGCGGGTGGGGTGATGATTGACAATGCGGATATTGCATATATAAAATTTGCAAATGTTACCGGTCAATTTAATCCAAGAGTAGACGGTATGATTGCAGGTGACTTTACGAGTCCAGGGGGTGATAATGTAGAAGGAAGTAAATGGTCTGCTAAATTTATTGATTATTTAAAAGCGACAGCTGATCCAAGATTACCAGTATTATCGGTAGTTTGGGTGCCAACAGGTGGCACATACACTGCAGATATCACAGCTGCAAAACAAAGAGGGATGATCAATGGTAGTATTAATACAAAGCCGACAGATTTTGATACTTATTCAGAACCTTCTTTATTGTATATCGATAGAGGTTCTCCAATTATTACCATGGGACCTGCGGAATCTTATTTATTATTATGTGAAGCAGCTGTAAGAGGTTGGACAGTAGGATTCACTGCTGAAGATGCATATAATAAAGCAGTTCGAGCTGCAATGGCGCAATGGGCTTTATGGCCATCTGTTGCACCACACTCAGGTGTAATTCCAACAGCTTCTGTGGATGCTTATTTATTAGCGAATCCATTTAAAACTGCGGGCACACTTGATCAGAAAATTGAACAAATTGCTACTCAAAAATGGGTTTCTTTGTTAGGCGATGATTATGAAGTGTATTCGGATTGGAGAAGGGTAAAATATCCAATATTTAATTATGCAAACTGGAAATCAACTACAGGCGCATTAGTTTCTTATCCTGGTAATGTAACTGCAGGAAAAATGTGGAGAAGGTTCTCGCTTCCTTTGGATGAGCGTAATGTGAATACGGCTAATTATAATGAGGCAATTAAGAGACAAAGTTTTTCTGAAGAAACAGTTGATTTATTACAGGGCAGAATGTGGTGGGATGTAGGTCCAAAAACAGGCCAACAAAATTAGTTATAAGATCTTTTGAAGGATAATCGGGTTTTGCAATCGTAAAAAAAAGGGTTTAGTAACAACTAAATCCTTTTTTCATTAAATTACTATAAAATTACACATATGAAAAGGAGAGATTTATTAAAATACGCAACCATGTTACCTATTGGTACAGGTGTTGCCGCAGGTTTGATACCAACAAAATCATTTGCAAAAGCAACGGCTGCTAAAAGAGATATTTTAAAAGAGTTGGGCATTCGGACATTTGTAAATGCTGCAGGCACTTATACAGCCATGACTGCATCATTAATGCATGACGAGGTATTGGAAACAATTAAGCAAGGTGCAAAGCAATTTGCCATGTTAGATGAGGTACAAGATAAGGTAGGCGAAAAGATTGCTGAATTATGTCATGCAGAGGCTGCTACAGTTACTGCAGGATGTTGGAGTGCATTGGTGTTAGGAACTGCAGGGGTATTAACAGGAATGGATATGAAAAAAGTGGCACAACTACCTGATGTGACAGGTATGAAATCCGAAGTAATTGTACAAAAAGGGCATAACATTGGATACGTGCATGCATTAACAAATACGGGTGCGATTATTGTTGAAATTGAAACAGCACAAGAGTTAGAAAAAGCCATCAATGAAAAAACAGCCATGATGTGGTTTTTGAATTCATATGCACCTATGGGAAAAATTCAACACGAAGAATGGGTGGCGATTGCTAAAAAACATAAAATTCCAACGATGATTGATATGGCTGCAGATGTGCCACCAGTATCAAATTTATGGAAGTACAATGACCTTGGATTTGATTTAGTATGTGTGTCGGGTGGTAAAGCAATGCGAGGTCCACAAAGCGCTGGACTATTAATGGGTAAAAAGGAATTGATTGCTGCAGCGCGTTTAAGTGCGCCTCCGCGTGGTGGAAATATTGGTAGAGGAATGAAAGTGAATAAGGAGGAAGTATTGGGTATGTATGTGGCGCTTGAAAAGTATATTAATCAAGACCACGATGCAGAATGGAAGATGTGGGAATCAAAAATTGATACCATTGCCAAATCTGTTAATTCAATTGAAGGTGTAAAAATCGAAATTTCGGTTCCACCTATTGCCAATCATACGCCACTTTTATTTATAAGCTGGGATGAGTCTAAAGTAAAAACAAGCAATAAGGATCTTATGCTAAAATTAAGAAATGGAAGTCCATCCATTGAGGTTATGGCAAATGGTACAGGAATAAACATTACCGTATTTATGTTACAAGAAGGGGAGGAAAAAATTGTAGCAAAGCGCATAAGGGAAGAATTATTATTAGCAAAAGCTTAATCTTTTAAAAAATAAATTATGAAAAAAATATTTATTTCGGTTTTATGTTTGATCACATTTTTATTTAATACAAATGCGCAAACTTATAGTATTGTTATAAAAGGCGGATTGGTGATTGATCCAAAAAATGGCATTAACGAAATTATGGATATTGCCATTCAAGATGGTAAAATTGCAAGTGTTGCAAAAAATATAAATGCTACAGGAGCAACGCAAGTGGTTAATGCAAAAGGGTTAATTGTTTCGCCAGGTTTGATTGACATTCATGGACACGTTTTTGCAGGGACACAAGCCGATCGAGGTTTAAGTGATGGAAATAGTGCATTAATGCCAGATGGCTATACCTTTAGGGTTGGTGTTACCACGATTGTTGATTGTGGTGGTGCTGGTTGGAAAAACTTCGCAGTGTTCAAGAAAAATGTAATTGATTTTTCTCAAACTAGGGTATTATCATTTTTAAATATAGTAGGTGAGGGTATGCGCGGTGGTGCTTACGAGCAAGATGCAAGAGATATGGATCCTAAAATGGCAGCGTATGTTGCAAAGCAAAATAAAAAAGATATTGTAGGATTTAAAGTGGCGCATTTTGAAAATGCAGAATGGGCGCCAGTGGACAATGCAGTAGCTGCAGGTAAATTAGCGGGTGATATTCCTGTGATTGTTGATTTTGGAGGCGATGACTCGCATGCCCCCTTATCGATAGAGGAATTATTTTTTAAGCATTTAAGACCAGGGGATATTTATACGCACACTTTTACAGAATTACAAAGAAGAGATCCAATTGTTGACTTTAAAACACGTCAATTAAAACCATTCATAAAAAATGCACAAGCAAGAGGTATTTTATTTGATGTCGGTTTTGGTGGTGCAAGTTTTGCATTTGATCAAGCATTACCTGCAATCAAAGCTGGATTTTATCCAAATACAATTAGTACTGATTTGCATACAGGAAGTATGAATAATGCAATGAAGGATATGCTAAATGTGATGTCTATATTTATGACCATGGGTATGGATGTGCCTGCAATCATTAAGGCAAGTACATGGGCGCCGGCACAATCAATCAAAAGAGAGGAGTTAGGAAATTTATCTGTGGGTTCGGTTGCTGATGTAGCTATCCTAGGAATTCGTGAAGGAAATTTTGGATTTTTTGATCGTATTGGACATAAAGAAACAGGGACAAAGAAATTTGAATGTCAGGCAACCATCAGAAATGGTAAAATGGTGTATGATTTAAATGGTATTACAACACCTATTTTATTGCTGGCTAAATAAAATTGTTTCGCTATTTAGAATATGTCTTAAATTAAAAGTAGATTGCTAGTCATATGCAAGTAGAATATATTTTATGTTGTGATTGGGGCACCACTAGCTTTCGATTAAGGTTAACTAATTTGAAGGCAGATGTAATTGCGGAGACACATGCTGAAAAAGGAATATTGGTTTACCATAATCATTGGCTAAGTCAAAACGACGATAATCCGGAGCGCCGCTTTGATTATTATTTGCAATACATTCAAAGTCAAATTGGAGAAATTCGCCACAACCTTGGCATCGATATTGCAAAATTACCATTGGTGATTTCAGGTATGGCCATCTCATCCATTGGGATGATGAATATGCCCTATGAAAATTTACCTTTTTCAGTAGCGGGTTCAACTGGTTTCGAATGTAGGTTTCAAAAAAATGGAGCGCCAATAATTTTAGTAACAGGTGTTTGTAGTAAGGATGATTTAATGCGTGGCGAGGAAACGCAGATTATAGGTTTGTATCATACGCCTGAATTAAATAATGTGCTCCCCAATAGTGGCATATTTGTGCTGCCTGGCACACATTCAAAACATGTAAGCATCAATGATAAAGCGATAATTTCAATTAAGACATTTATTACTGGTGAATTATTTCATATACTAAGGAGTAATGGTACTTTAGCTAAATCTATTGCATATATACATGAGGATAGGAATGAAAATCCAGAAAATCAATCGGCATTTATAAAGGGGATTCATGAATCAAAAAACGGATCCTTGTTAAATAATTTATTTCAGGTAAGGGTCAATGACATTTTAAATAAACTGAATAAGGAGCAAAACTTTTATTATTTAAGTGGCCTACTAATAGGTAGTGAATTTGATTATTTAAAAAAAGAACCTATTTTATCAGCAACAAATAAACTAGTAGTCTGTTGTAGTCAAAATTTCATTCCCTATTATACAACTGTATTAAAAGAATTAGGGTTGATTGACGATGCAATTTTTATTCCCCCAGCATTATTTGATAAAGCAACCGTAGTTGGGCAATTAACTGTATATAAAAAATATATTCAATCTGTATAAACATGCATCGACCAATATTTTCATGGGACTTATTTAATAAAATGCCAGTAGTAGGTATTATACGAAACTTAACAGTGGATGAAATTGATTTTGTTTTACCAATTTATAAGGATGCGGGATTTACTACTATCGAAATAACACTCAATACGCCAGAGGCTTTATCGGTGATTGGTTCATTGGCAAATCAATATAATGGGGAGTTAAATGTAGGTGCTGGAACAGTATGCACGCTTGATGATTTAGCGGCTGCGGTGAATGCGGGCGCAAATTTTATCGTAACACCAATATTTAAAGCGGAAGTAGTTAAAAAATGTGTTGCAATGCAAGTGCCCATATTTCCTGGCGCATTTAGCCCTACTGAAATTTATGAAGCATGGGAATTGGGTGCGTCAATGGTTAAATTATATCCAGCCTCAGTGGTTGGGCCAGCGTATGTTTCAGCAGTATTAGCGCCATTAAATAAAGTAAAACTGATGCCAACCGGCGGGATACATTTGAGTAATATGTTGGCTTTTATGAAAGCAGGGGCAACTTCCTTGGGAATTGGTTCGGAATTGTTTGATAAAAAGATAATTCAAAAGAGAGATAGTGAAGCGATGTTGAATCACTTCCAGTTATTTGCCCAACAAATGCAATTATCCAAGTAATCATTTTTAATAATGAAACAAATTAAAAACTATCGTTGGATTATTATTGCTTTATTATTTACGGCAACCTGTATTAATTATTTAGATCGACAAATTATAGGGTTATTAAAACCAATTTTAGAAAAAGAATTTAATTGGACCGAAACGGATTTTTCACATATTGTGATGGCTTTTACCGCAGCTTATGCTGTTGGGTTATTAATTGCAGGAGGCGTGATTGATAAAGTGGGGACTAAAATTGGATATACGTTTACAGTAATTATTTGGAGTACGGCAGCAATGTTTCATGCGCTTGCAAAATCGGTCGTTGGATTTAGCGTAGCCCGTATTTTTTTAGGCATAGGGGAAGCTGGCCATTTTCCTGCTGCTGTAAAAACAGTAGCGGAGTGGTTTCCTAAAAAGGAGCGTGGTTTGGCAACAGGAATTTTTAATGCAGGTACGAGTGTGGGTGTAGTTTTTGCATTATTCATCACACCTTATATATATGCGAACTATGGCTGGCAGGCAGTGTTCTGGATTACAGGGGCCTTAGGATTTGTATGGCTAATTGCATGGTTGTATTTTTATGAAATTCCGGCAAAACAAAAAAGGCTTACAGAATCTGAGCTAGCTTATATTGAATCAGATCAACAAAATGAATCAATTACTAAAGTAGATATCCCTTGGCGTAAACTATTCTCCTATAAACAAACCTGGGCGTATGTTACAGGCAAATTTTTAATTGATCCGATTTATTGGTTTTTTCTATTTTGGCTGCCATCTTATTTTGCAACCACCTTTCATATTGATTTAAAAAAACCAAGTATTGAGTTGATGATTATTTACGCCTCTACCACCATTGGAAGTGTCATGGGGGGTTATTTATCATCTCATTTGATCAAGAAAGGTTGGCGGGTATTAAATGCAAGACAAACTGCATTGTTCATTTTTGCAATTATTGAGTTGTCAGTAATACTAGCACAATTTGTCACAAATGTTTGGGTCGCTGTAGCTTTAATCAGTTTGGTGATTGCGGTGCATCAGGCTTGGGCCACTAATATTTTTACGATGGCCTCTGACATGTTCCCTAAGGAGTCGGTTAGCTCGGTGGTAGGGATTGGCGGTATGGCCGGCGCGATTGGAGGTATACTATTTCCAATACTAGTGGGGTACTTATTAGATACTTATAAAGCTTTAGGAAATATCACTATTGGGTATAATATATTATTTACCATTTGTGGGTGTATGTATCTGATTGCTTTTGCTATCATTCGTTTATTAATTCGTAAATTACCATAAGCATTTTAAAAACTTTAAATATTAAATTAATCCTAAATCCGATACTATGAAAAGACGAAATCTTATAAAAAGTTTATCGCTGCTACCATTTACGGCGGCACTGCCTTCGCAGTTATTTGGTAAATCCGAAGCAAACGTTTCTGCAGTAGAAACTGGAGAAAATATTTTCAGATCATTAGGCGTAGAGCCCTTAATTAATTGTAGGGGAACATTCACTATTATTGGTGGATCCATTGAACGACCCGAAGTTCGCGCAGCAATGGAAGCCGCGGCGCATAACTTTGTGCAATATGATGAATTAAGTGATGCGGTACATGCAAAAATAGCAGAAGTTACACAAGCAGAGTGGGCGCTGGTTTCAGCAGGTTGTGCAGCTGGTATGAAACATGTCACTGCGGCATGTGTTACAGGAGGTAATCCTGAAAAATTAATTTGTATTCCAAATTTAACAGGCTTCGATAAAACGGAAGTTATTATACCTGCTGGGTCAAGAAACGTATACGATCATTCCATACGTAACATTGGCGTAACAATTATTGAAGTTGCTACACCTGAGGAATTGGTAAAAGCAGTGAATAAAAAAACGGCCATGATTTATATAATGGCAGATGATCCTGCAGACAATGATGCGCCATTATCATTGGTTAATATTGTTCGATTAACTAAGGCGCAAAATATACCTATCTTGGTGGATGCTGCTGCTGAGGTATTAACCATACCTAATATCCATTTACAAAGAGGAGCGCATATGGTTGCTTATAGTGGTGGTAAAGCGATATGCGGACCACAATGTGCTGGATTTGTGATTGGTCAAAAGGATATATTGATGTCAGCATGGCAATCTAGTGCACCACATCATGGACCTTGTCGTGATAATAAGGTAGGTCGTGAGGAAATGTTAGGAATGCTAGCCGCAGTGCAAGCATGGACAACAAGGGATCACAAACAAGAATGGAAAACATGGTTGTCCTGGTTGGATTTGATTTCGAAAAGGGTCACTAAAATTTCAGGAATCAGTACTTCCGTATTTGAGCCCGTTGCTTATTCGAATCGTTCACCCGTTTTAAGAATTACATGGGATCCGAATAAATTTAATATTACAGGGGAGGAGGTTGCAGAGGAATTTGGCCGCAATAAGCCGCGCATTGCAGTGGGTGGTATGAGTAAGGATAATGTTACCGGTATTTCCATTACAACAGGTCAAATGCAGCCAGGGGAGGCTGAACAAGTAGCAGAACGTGTTTATAATTTTATGTCTCAAACAAGAACGGCAAAAAGCAATGATTTAAAAGCGCCAGCTGTTACAGTGACAGGTACTTGGAAATTTGATATACAATTTTTTAGTAGCAAATCGGCCCATCAAATTACATTAACACAGGATGGAAATTGGTTGCAAGGAAGTCATAAGGGAGAGTTTTCGACGCGTGAATGTGTTGGTACCATTGAGGGTAATGAGATTAAGTTAAAAAGTCAAGAGCGTCAGGCCGCTGATAATATTACCTTTATTTTTTCAGGAACAGTAACTGGTGAAACCATGTCTGGTAATATACATATGGGGGAATATAGAACTGCTACATTTACTGCGACAAGAACCCAAAGCAAACGACCTAGACAAAAAATATTTGTTCCGCAAGGGCCACCATTAGCTACTTAATAACATAATGATACATATAAATAGGGTGCAATTATTGTGCCCTATTTTATTTGTAGTTCTTTTGATTTTTTATTAACTTTCCAATTCAATTAAAATCAGCACAATGAAATTTATCAAATTTACTTTCGCAATATTATTGACACTTGTTGTTTTTGGTGCACAAGCCCAGGAGAAAAAAGAACAAAAACTAATTGAAACATTAGAACAATTTAGGTTAACGCTGATTGATCCTAATGAATCCACTTTTTTTACTTTAACGTCACCTAAATTGTCCTATGGTCATTCTGGGGGTGCGGTTGAAGATCAGAAAACTTTCATCGCGAATATGGTCAATGGTAAAAGTGATTTTGTAACCATCAATATTGCGGATCAAACGGTTGAGGTTGAAGGAAATATTGGTTACGTGCGTCATACATTTAATGCAGTCACTTCTACGGATCCTAAAATAGCACCCATTAAATTAAAAATATTTTATGTGTGGGTTTTTGAAGCAGGTGCTTGGAAATTAAGAGCACGTCAAGCAGTTAAAATTTTAATTTAAGCATCTATTAGCTTAAACGTTTAAGGCTTCTTTTGTATTTACGGTAAGTGGTAATATAACCCCATATTGGGATTACGATAGAAAGTAGGGTAAAGCTTCTTTTTGTTGGGAGGTCAATGATTGTATTGTCATATAACATTCGAGTTAGTTCAAGTGATTTGAACATTAGGTAAATGTTTAAGCCAAGGGAAATGATTAAAAATGACTCTCTCATGGGGATTAGTTTTTTGATTTTGTCAATGCTCTTTTTGCAAGTATGCTGAATTGATAAATAGTTGCATACACTAAGATAATTAAAATCCAAATAATACAGGACATGAGCAGAATATCTTTTGCCATGCTGATATAGCTCATAATTGGGTCGGAATCAATAATGCCTAGGAAGATGGTTATTAATAAGGCCACCAAATAGCTTAGTCCTAGTTTTTGTTTAATGCTCATTGCAAGCGCTATTTATAATTTTAATTTCAATTCCAGCTTACCGCCCAATCCAATCTCCACGATTCTTTCAAGGCTTGAGATACGGACTTCCTTAACATCATTTTCAATTTTTGATATATAGGATTTAGTGGTGCCCACTTTTTTAGCTAGTTGCTCCTGTGTCATTCCTTTTTTAAGTCTGGCTTGTTGCAGCATTACGCCTATTTTAAAATTTTCATATCCTTTTTCAAATTCGACTCTTTTTTTGGTACCTTTTTCCCCATAATGCTTTACAATCATTTCATCAAGTGTGGTAATATTCTTTTTCGTTTTCATAATCATGTTTTATTTTTAATGCTTTATCAATTTCATTTTGAGGCGTCTTCTGAGTTTTCTTTTGGAATCCGTTTATAAGAACTAATTCATTTTGTTTATTAAAAAAGCAAAATATTCTAAATATATCATTTCTTGTAAGTATCCTTATCTCAAATACTCCGTCAGACCCTATTATGTACTTTAAATATTTTGAAGGAACCTTTTCAACATTTTCAATTAATATAATAGTCCAGAAGATTTTTGCTTGTACTCTAGGCCTTTGATTTTTTATAAATACATCGTAGTAATCTTTGTAGAAAACAAGTTTTCTAATTTTTGAATCGTCTTTCAATATAAAGGTATTGCAAGTTGCCCGAAAGGGCAACTTTATATTATTAATATTATTACTCCATGCATATTAATAAACTTGGCAACTTGGTATTTGCGTATAAATACGTTGAAAGGGTAGGATTACCTCGCTTCGCTCGGTGATCCTATTATGTAGGGAAATCCCAGCATAAAATGAAGAAGCCTTAAAGCAGTTCAAGGAACTGCTTTTTTTTATTTCACTCATTCGTGGCTCCAAGCAAGCTTGATCCACTCTTTCGTTTAATAAAAAAACCGCCCCGAAAAATCGGGACGGCTTCTTATTTCTTTGGTTGCCTGACCTGTATCCAACCTAAGCTTGTATAATATTGAATATCAATATATTAAAATTAAAATAGTCAAAAAACGGGGAAATTTTCCACCAGATTGGTGGTAATTTTCATTGTAGTAGGGAAATCAAACAATTAATCATCATTACCGAAACTTAATTCAAGGGTATTTGATTCAGGTTATCCTTCAAAGGTTTGATGAATTGATGTAAATTCATAAAAATGAAATCCATGATGAAAATATTTTTACTATCAATTTTAATGTTTTTGGGGATGGTTGGATATTCACAGAAAATAGTTTCTGTATCAAATCCTTTGGAAGAATATTTTCAAAAGAATTATGATTCAACTATTTTTCATTATAGTTCTGGTAGTATTGGACCATTCATATACATCATATCAAAGAAAGGGAATAAACTTTATAATTATAAATACCATAATACTACTTTTGAAGATGTAGGTGTATCAAAACATGAAGTAGGCCCACTTGATAAAGAATTAAAAGAAGTTTTCACAAGTAGACTTGAAAAATTTAAAAAAATAAAACCTTCAATTAATCAATATTTTACTTTCTTCAATACAGACTCTATAAGTAATATTAAAATAAGGAAGATGTCTTATTATGGTAAAGAAGGTGAGGTAGATGAAATATACTCCCCTTTATGGATTATACTTCAGAATTTTAACTTGTGGAATTTAAAGGATGAAAGTAATGAGGGATTGAGAAATTCTATTGATTCCAATGGAGTTAATAGTAATGACATTTTTGTTTTAATTACAAAAGGTCAGGTTAAGAAATTAGAATACAGGAAATTGAATTTTCCTGATGAAAAAGATGAATTAAGAAAAAAGGTTAGTGAAATAATAAGTAGTATTTGGATGTCATTAACCAGAGCTTCATAAAAATATATTTATGAAGAAGTTAATTCTACTATCAATTTTAATGTTTTTGGGGATGGTTGTATTTTCACAGAAATATGACACCATATCTAATCCTTTAGAGAAATTCTTTCAGGATAATTATGATTCAACAATCATTTATCATCTAAATAGTAACACAAAAGAAAATATAAAGTATTACATATTATCAAGAAAAGGAGATAAGTTGTACTATTATTTATGCGACTCTGTCTTTATCAGTGATAGAAAAAATACAGATAAGAATTTAGACCAATATGTTAAAAGGAATGATAAAGGGAATAATTATTTACACTTAATACCTTCGGATTCAATTAGTAATAAAGAATCATTTTGGTATGAAATTCAGAAAATAAATCTGTGGAATATAATTGATGATAAAAATGATATTGTACGTGAGGATTACAAAAAAAAGAAATTTACAAGTAAAGGTCAGAAAGAGATTCATACTTTAATTTATAAATCAAGAAAAGATGAAAAACATTTTTTTAAATTAATTACAAATAATAAAATAATTAAATTAGAGTATAATGAATTATTTATCTCTGATTATGTAAATGAATCAATTACAAGAAAAAAAATTGGGGATTTGATTTTATTAATCCACATGGTATGTAAAAATTAGTATAATTTATATTCTAATTCATTAACCTTCATAAATCTATCTAAACACTTCTTATTTATTAAAAAAAATATCATTTTGGTGGAAAATCTGGTGGAAAAACACCATTTTGAATTAGTACAAAAAAATAACCCATTGAAGTACAATGAGTTATTTTAAATTTTGGTTGCCTGACCTGGATTCGAACCAAGACAAACTGCACCAAAAACAGTTGTGCTACCGTTACACCATCAGGCAATCCTATTCCATTCTGAGAATGGAGTGCAAAAATAGGGGTCAGCGTAAAATTTTCCAAATATTTATGTGTTTTCGGCCCATTATTATCAATTTGAGTTAACTTAACTAGCTAAATCCATTTTCAATATAAAAATTTTAAGTTATGGGATACAAATTACTACTGTTGACTGCCTTTATTGCCTGTTTATTTTTGTTTTCATTTAGGGCTGATAAAAAGAAAAGAATTGTGTTTTTTGGTGATTCTATTACACAAGCCGCAGTAAAAAAAGGGGGCTTTATTGATTTAATGCAAACTATGCTTCAACAAAAAGGCATTGATCAAAATTTTGAATTGATTGGCGCTGGTATTGGCGGTAATAAAATTTATGATTTGTATTTACGCATCGAAAATGATGTTTTAGTTAAAAAACCAGATGTGGTTGTCGTGTACATTGGTGTAAATGATGTTTGGCATAAAGCAAGTTCTGGCACAGGCACTGATTTTGATAAATTTGGTAAATTTTATGATGCTGTTATAAAAAAGATTCAAAATCAAGGCGCTAAAGTTATTTTAGTAACACCAGCAGCGATAGGAGAGAAACATGATTATAGCAATACACAGGATGGTGACTTAAATTCGTATAGTAACTGGATTCGTCAATATGCTGCTACCAACAATATTGTATTAGTTGATTTAAGAAAAATATTTCATGATTATAGCTTGGCGAACAATCCCAATAATTTAGCGAAAGGTATTTTAACAACAGATGGGGTGCACTTAAATGAAAAAGGGGATGCCTTAGTAGCGGAAGAATTATGGAAAGTGCTTCAATAAACCAATAAAATTTTCCTGTAGCATTTGAGTAGTATAATGTAGCAGGTTTATTTGGATCATCTTATTATAACAAAGGGTCCCTCCGAGCAATCGGAGGGACCCTTTGTTTAACTGCAAACTATTTTGAAATACTTTATTAAGAAGCTTTTATAAAGTAGTAATTCTTTTTACCTTTTTGGATAAGCAAATATTTACCTTGTAATAAATGGGTGGTATTCACCACAGTAAAATCGGTACTAATTTTTTCCTTATTAATACTCAAACCGCCTGCCTGCCACATTTTACGGGCTTCGCCTTTGCTTGGGAATATTTGGGTGTCCGCTAATAAGCTTACAAAATCGTATCCTTCTGAAAGTTGCGCTAATGTGATATTTGCAGTTGGAACGCCTTCCATGACTTGTAATAATTGATCTTCATTTAAGGATTGCAAAACCTCGGTGGTTGCGTTTCCAAATAAAATTTCAGTGGCGCGAATGGCAAAAGCCAAATCATCTGCACTATGCACTAGGGTGGTTAACTCAGCTGCTAATCGTTTTTGTAAAATTCTTAATTGCGGGGCTTGATCGTGTTCGGTTAATAACTGCTCAATGGTTTCCATAGGAAGTAAAGTGAAAATCTTGATCCACTTTTTTGCATCCTCATCACTTGCGTTTAACCAAAATTGATAAAATTGGTAAGGAGAGGTTTTATTTGCATCTAACCATACATTTCCTTTTTCTGTTTTCCCAAATTTGCCACCATCAGCTTTTGTAATTAATGGGCAGGTAAATGCAAAAGCTTCACCACCCATTTTGCGTCGAATAATTTCAGTACCTGTAGTAATATTACCCCACTGGTCACTGCCACCCATTTGCACTTTACAATTTTTATTTTTATACAACCAATAAAAATCATAGCCTTGCACTAACTGGTAAGTAAATTCAGTAAAGCTCATACCGGTATCACCTTCAATTCTTTTTTTAACACTATCCTTGGCCATCATGTAGTTCACCGTAATATGCTTTCCAACTTCTCTTATAAAATCTAAAAAACTAAAATCTTTAAACCAATCATAGTTGTTGACCATTTCAGCAGCATTAGGCATGCTTGGGTCAAAGTTTAAAAAATGCGCAAGTTGTTTTTTTACACCCGCTAAATTAAATTGTAAAGTTTCCTCACTTAATAAATTTCTTTCTTCACTTTTACCACTTGGGTCGCCCACCATTCCTGTTGCGCCACCGACTAATGCATAAGGTTTATGACCTGATCTTTGTAAATGCATTAATAATAAGATGGGTACCAAACTACCAATATGCAAGCTGTCTGAAGTTGGGTCAAAGCCAATATAGCCTGAAACAGTTTCCTTTTGGAAAAGTTCCTCGGTCCCTGGCATTATATCTTGAATCATGCCTCTCCAACGTAGTTCTTGTATTAAGGTCATAGTTTATACTTTAGGCAAAAATAACTACTAAAAAGCAATATTTTTGCATCATGAACCCAACAACACCCACAATCGGGGAAGGAACCCGAATTTTACACTTTTTATTGGACACCATTTTGATCACTATTTTAACCTATGCAATATATAGCTGGTACAATTTTCAAGTGATTTATTGGAACTATACACCCGTGCGATTTGGGTATTTCTTTTTTGGGGTTACCTGGGGCTATACCTTTTTATTTGAATGGATTTTTTTACAAACTCCAGCCAAAATGATGACGGGAACCAAGGTGATTGCTACGAATGGCATGCGCCCAAATATTGGACAATTTTTTATTAGAGCCACGGTACGCACTACTATTATTTCCATGTTTGGCTTAGCCTGGAACGACCAGCCATTGCATGATACTTTTTCTAAAACGATACTTGTAAAAAAGTCAAAATAAATTCATTCCTTAATTCGCAACTTTAATGTAGTGCACGAAATGTACATTTGTAAAATTTTTTAAATGGCCAAAATTGGAATAAATATTGCTACTGGAAGCTTACAACAATCCGAAATTATTGTGGGGATTGATTTAGGTACGACCAATAGTTTGGTGGCCATTATACATCCTGATACAAAATTACCCACTGCATTAAAGGAATTTGATGGCAGTAGTATTGTGCCAAGCGTGGTGCATTTTGATGCCTTTGGAAATGTAGCAGTAGGAGAAGCCGCGAAACCTTTTTTAGAATCTGATCCGCAAAATACCATCTTTAGTGCCAAGCGTTTAATGGGAAAAAGTCATCATGACATTCGGGAGCACCAGGATTTTTTTGCGTATAAAATTATTGATGATAATAGAGATAGTTTGGTAAAAGTGCAAGTGGGAAATACTTTTTATTCACCCATTGATTTGTCTTCATATATTTTAGCAGAATTAAAAAAACGTGCCGAGCATATTTTAAAAACACCGGTAACGAAAGCGGTAATTACAGTGCCTGCTTACTTTAATGATACACAACGTCAAGCGACACGCGATGCAGGAAAATTAGCAGGACTGGATGTGTTGCGTATTATCAATGAGCCTACTGCTGCTAGCTTAGCGTATGGTTTGGGATTGGATCCAACGGAAGAAAAAACAATTGCAGTATATGATTTAGGCGGTGGCACATTTGATATTTCCATATTGAAAATTTCGAATGGTATTTTTGAAGTGTTAAGTACCAATGGGGATACTTATTTAGGCGGAGATGATTTAGATCGCGCCATTATTGAATATTGGATGAAGCAAATGGGGGTGGATCATTTAGAAGATCATAAAACGCTAAAACAACAATTAAGATTAGCGGCTGAAAAAGCAAAAATCGCTTTGTCATCTGCTGATTATTTTGAAACTGAATTTGCGGGTGAAAAAGTTTCCATCACCAAACAAATATTTGAAGATTTGATTACACCGATCGTTCAAAAGACCATGGAATGTTGCGCGCGTGCGATGAAGGATGCACAATTAAATATTTCAGATATTAATACGGTACTCATGGTAGGAGGTAGTACACGTGTACCTTTTGTAAAACAGAAAGTGGCTGATTTTTTTGCGCAACCCGTGAATGATTCCGTGAATCCAGATGAAGTAGTTGCATTAGGTGCAGCAGTGCAAGCGGATATTTTAGCTGGGAATAATTCATCCATGCTATTATTAGATATCACCCCATTAAGTTTAGGCATTGAGACCATGGGGGGCTTGATGGATGTATTGCTTCCACGCAATGCTAAAATTCCTACACAGGCTTCCAGACAATATACCACACAAAAAGATGCACAAACAGGAATTAATATTTCAGTATACCAAGGTGAGCGCGATTTGGTGAAGGACAATCGACAATTGGGGGCGTTTACTTTAAAAGGTATTCCTTCTATGCCAGCTGGTTTGCCAAAAGTGGAAGTACGTTTTTTAATTAATGCAGATGGTATATTACAAGTAAGTGCCAAGGAATTACGCAGCGGAGTAAGTCAAACGATTGATATAAAACCACAATATGGATTAACGGATGAAGAAGTGGAGCAAAGATTATTGGAAAGTTTAACCCATGCCAAGGCCGATATTAGTATGCGTGCTTTAGTAGAGGCGAGAACCGAAGCCGAACAAATGTTGGACGTAACGGAAAAGTTTTTGGTAAAGAATGCAGCACTTTTAACCCAGGAGGAGTTAACTAAAACTGCCCAAGCGATGCAAGCCTTACAGTTGGCGATCACCATGGAGGACAAGAACTTAATTCAGACTAAAACAGAGGAATTAAACGATATTTCACGCCCATTTGCCGAGCGGGTGATGGATCAGGCCATTTCGGGGGCCATGAAAGGGAAGAATATTGAGGATAAAGATTTATAGTAAATTTGGTATTTTCAAAAGGAATCCTATCTTTGCCATCCAATTTTCATTTGCCTTTAGTAAAATATAAGGCTATGAAAATCAAATTTTATTTTTTTAAAAAACGCCTGAGGAGGTATATATTATGTTAATTATAGATTCAAAAGATTGCGAGAACATTGACAAAGCGCTTAAGAAGTACAAAAAGAAGTTTGAAAAAAGTAAAACTTTATTAAAGTTACGTGCGCGTCAAGCTTATGTAAAACCATCAGTACAACGTCGTTTCGAAGTATTGAAAGCTGTTTACAAGCAACAAATTTTCAGCGGAAAAATCGAAGGATAAGCCAAAACCTTCCTTTTATATATTATTTAAGTAGCCTAAAAGTTTCCTAACTTTAGGCTACTTTTTTTATGTCATTACACACCCGTTATACGCCATTAAATGCCTTTTTAAGCTACCTACAGTTTGAAAAAAGGTATTCTGTGCATACCATAACGGCTTACACGAATGATCTTATCCAATTTTTCGACTTTGTTGAATCCCAATATGACAAATTTGAATTGGAGCAGGTGTCTGGCACCATGGTGCGCACTTGGTTGGCATCCTTAAAGGAAGCCGAATTAACCGGTAAATCTCTGAATCGAAAAATATCTTCCTTAAAATCCTTTTTCAAATTTCAGATACAAAATGGGGCATTAACTAAAAGCCCAATGGAAACAGTAACGAGTCCTAAAATTAGTAAGCGTTTGCCAGCCTTTGTTGCCGAAAATGACATTGAACAATTATTGCTGAATTTATCATTTGCAGAAGGGTGGAAGGGTTTTACTGAAAAAATGGTGATTCAATTATTTTATTCCACAGGTATGCGTTTGAGTGAGTTAATTCAGTGCAAACAAAACAATGTTGATTTAGGAAAAAAACAAATCAAAGTTTTAGGAAAAGGAAATAAGGAACGTATACTTCCTATTAGTGCTGAATTGGCATTGGAACTAAAAAAATATATTCAACAAAAACCGGACGAAGCGCAAGGGGTACCTAATTTATTTGTGACAGAAAAAGGGAAGCCCTTACAACCCAGAGCCGTATATACTTTTGTAAAATTTTATTTATCCCAAGTAACTACATTAAAAAAAAAGAGTCCCCATGTTTTGCGACACAGTTTTGCAACACATTTAATGAACAATGGCGCCGATTTAAATGCAGTCAAGGAATTACTAGGACACAGCAGTCTAGCTGCAACACAGGTATACACGCATAATACCATTGAAAAATTAAAGGAAGTTTTCGCCAAAGCGCATCCCAAAGCCTAACCTAACTCATTGATTCATGTTGGTGCGTATGACATTCATCATACCGTATCCTAAAGTTTTCTTAAAACCTTTTTTTACTTTAAAATTATTATTAAAAGTGGTAACTTACTATTGCAGGTGAATATGAAATAATTGCCTGATCAGTTCTTTTAATTTATCATTTTTAAATTATTATTTTATGAACATTAGTATTCAAACAGTGCATTTTGATGCAGACAAAAAGTTGTTAGAATTCGTACAAAAAAAATTAGACAAATTAGAAACCTTTCATGATCGTATCACCAAGGTGGAAGTTTATTTGAAATTGGAAAGTTTAGCCCATGCCATTAAAGAAAAAGTAGTCGAGATTAAAATTCATATACCCAAGCAAGAATGCTTTGTAAAAGCAAGTGCTACAAGTTTCCAAACAGCATTTGATCAAGCATTTGATTCCATCACCAATCAATTAAAAAAGAAAAAGGAGCGTATCGCCGCTTAATCATAAAATTTTCAAGCAAGTTTCTTATAGCCCATTGTTTCATTTTTTAAAGAGACAATGGGCTTTTTTATTTTCCAATTTTGTTCGATTTAACCAATTACGGCCCTGAATTTGATATTATTTTGATTTTTACCTTGCTTTTGGGATAAAATATTGCCCTAAAATTTTGATAAAT
>CAIWBA010000145.1 GCA_903910765.1 uncultured Bacteroidota bacterium | reverse complement strand
GCAAATGCTCTTGAAGGAAGGTCTAATCTTAATCCTGCTTTTACTTTATTTGCATCTGGGCCATGACATGCGAAACATTTGTCTGATAAAATTGGACGAATATCTCGGTTATAGGATATCGCTTTTGAGCGCCCACTTTTTTTACCATCGGCAATATATACGACACCATATATAAGCCCAATAACCACCAAAACTATGGCCCCAAAACTGATGTATTTTTTCATATGCTATATCAAAAATTTTCAACAAATTATTTATGAAACTAAACGCGTGATAATTTATAAGGATACACTTTTCCTGAAGCCCATTGTGCCACATAAATGCTTCCTTCATCATCAACACACACATCGTGCGGATGTGCAAATATCTTATCGGCCTGTGCCATTGTTTTTAATTTACCATTTTCATAAATTGGTTCAGTGCCACCTATGTTAGAAACCACTTTATTGTCCTTGTTTAAAATGGTCACAAATCCAGATTTTTCAACAGACATAGGGGATCTTAATACCGCAGCATATAAGTAATCGCCTTTGATAACTGGTCTACAAACACCCGCACCTGGCAACTGAATAATTTCCATTAGTTTTCCCTCTAGTGAAAATCTTTTGAAACAATTTTTATTTCTGTCTGTAACAATTAATGTGGTGGTGCCTGTTCTTGTATCAACGGTAATACCATGTGCGTTATCTAAATTTTCATCAGCTGTTCCTCTGCCACCAAAAGCATTTTTCAATTTTCCATTTTCATCGTAATGTAAAACGTGTTGTGCGCCATATCCATCTGCAATATAAAAATCACCATTCGGTAAAACGGTTGTTTCAGTTGGAACAAAGGCCTTGTTATTGTTTTTATATGCTGGTAAATCTTGCGGAGGATCAATGGTCAATAAAATTTTACCATCAATCGTTGTTTTATAAACCTGATGTTTATTGGTATCTGTAATAAATAAAAAATCTTCTTTACCGTTTTGTTGCAATGTTAAACCATGTGCGCCAGGAAATTCACTTCCCCATGTGTCAATTAAGCGGCCACTCTTATTATAGATAATAATATTATTTTTTGTCTCATTCGTTAATAATACAATACGACCTTTGGAGTCTTGTATCATTTCATGACAATCATTCACGGGTGTTTTTTCAGGATTAAGGGCACCCCATTTTGTATCCAAACGGAATGTCATTTCGTTGTGACCATAAATAGGTCCTTTTTTGTAGCTAAACATATCTTTGGTGATTAATAAACCTGCAGTTGAGATCACTGAATTTTTTACAAAAGATCTTCTTTTCATACTTTTTAATTTTTTATTGTAAGATTCCTTCACTTATCATTTTGATAAATGTGCTCCTTGTTTTAAAGCGAAAACTCACTGAAATTTTTGACTAGCAATACCGTGTTTTAAAGATAGGGCATTTGCTTAAAAAAAGAAAGCAGAACTATTTCGTAATTGCCTTGAATTGAATCTTTTTTGTGGCATCTATCTTAAGCCAAATAAAGGATCCAATTAATACCATAATTCCGATATAAAGTACAGGTAAATAATAGCCGTATGAAGAAGCGAGGTAACCAAAAAATACGGTGCTTATATAAGCCCCAGTTAAGCCTGCTGTATTCATGGTCCCTGAGATTGCCCCACTTTTGGTACCCCCCATATCCATAGCAACCGCCCAGGCTACAGGCGCTGTTACATCCATAAAGGCCATTCCGACACCTAAACAAATGATTGCCAATAAGTTATCACTCAATAAGGAGGCGCTAATGATACAGATGCCAGCTACAAACAAACCTATCATGGGTACAATGCGTCGCCCCCATTTTTTACCCCATCGTAAACAAGCTTTGTCACTGATCCACCCGCCTGTAAAACAACCAATTGCAGCTAATAAATAGGGCACAGATGAAGCCCAAATAAGCGCATCTTTTGGGATATGTCGCCCCTTTTCCAGGTAGGTATGGAACCAACTTTGAAAAAAGTAGGCACCAATGGCATAACAAAAATACATAGCTAGTAAAAACCACAAATTAGTTGACTTAAATCCGCTCCAGTACGAGGTTTTAGTGGTTTCACCCTCCACAGGCAGTTCACGATTATCAATGATGAATTTTAGCTCATCTTGGGACATATCCTTACAATCTTTCGGATCTTCCTTATGCCAAAATACCCAAAATAAGGTCCAAACTACGCCAACGGCTCCCAACAAGTAAAAGGACAAATTCCAGCTATACTTTTGCTGAATTGGAATTACAATGAAAGGGGTTAAAGCCGCCCCTAAACGGGAAGCCCCCCAGATGGTTGCTTGTGCTCGGCCGCGTTCTAAAACCGGAAAATATTTTGCTAATACTATGGAGGTGTTGGGGTAAGCCCCCGCTTCACCCATCCCAAATAGGAAACGAACCAATAGTAACATAATAAATCCATTCGCAAAACCCGTTAAGATGGTGAAAAGTGACCACCACAAAACCACCCTGATTAGTATCTTTTTGCCACCAAATTTATCACCTAGCCATCCCGTAGGTATTTCGAATGCCGCATAAGCAATGGTAAACATACCCAAAATCCAACCCCATTGCACGGTGGAGATATTTAATTCACTCATGATACTCGAGCTTGCCGATGACAAAGCAATTCTGTCCAAAAAAGTAATCATGGATAAGAGGGACAAAACAGTAAGTACTTGGTATCTTTTTTTCATAGGGCGCCGGCGGGTATTGCAATATAATCAATTCGCTATAATTACATGACCTAGCAATTTTTAAGACAAATGAAAAAACTATTGCTATAGTGCAGATTATTAAAAAAATCAAAGTAATTTAAAGACGCAAATTAATGTGCTCAAAATTTATTCATTCATTAAAATCAGTTATCCTTTGAAAAAGCTTTTTTTATCTCTTGTTCTATTTTTGATTTTATCAAATATGGTAAATGCCCAAAAGGACTATTTAGGCAAATGGTTGTCACCCAGTAAAAAAGGGGTAGTTGAAACCTATGTGCAAGGAAATAAATTGTATGGTAAATTAATCTGGGTACAAACCGAACGTAAGGATATTTATAATAAAGATGAAAAATTAAGAGGGAGAGATGTTAAGGGATTGCTTTTGTTTTCCAATTTTACTTGGTCTGATAACCAATGGGTAGATGGGAAAATATATGATCCAGAAGGAGGCTCCACCTATAGTTGTAAAATGTGGTTAAGTGATGATAAGCAAACACTCAACGTGCGTGGTTATATTGGGATATCAATCATTGGCCGTACTGAAAAATTTACAAAGTATAATAAGTAATTTTTTTTAAAAGTATAATTATAAAAAATTAATTTCATGTCAAATCATCATCAGCTTAAATTCATTAGTTCACATCCTAATTGCGAAGTAAAACAGCATTTATCAAATGAACAAAATGGTTTATTTGCAACTGCTTCTTTTTCGAAAGGAGACATTATTATTGATTTTGGGTCCTCAAAAATAGTGGATACACCTAATTATTTAACTGTTCAAATTACTGAAAACAAGCACATTCATTTAAGCCCTGAATATTTACAATACATCAATCACTCTTGTGTACCGAATGTATTGTTTAATACAGCTAGTATGCAATTAGAATGCTTAACGGATGTTGCTATTGGAGATGAATTATTCTTTTTTTATCCAGCTACAGAATGGAAAATGTCCCAAGTATTTGATTGCCACTGTGGCAAACCTGCTTGTGTGGGTCTAATACAAGGTGCGTCCGAGCTAAACGTTGAAGTGTTGCGTAAATATAAATTAACTGATTTTATAAAATCAATGGCGCAAAAACATAAGGGGCTATAAAAGTGACATAAATTTATTGCTATATAAATAAAAACCCGTCCCGATTTATCGGGACGGGTTTTTTAGTAAATCACTTAACCGAATTTTAAAATAGGGTTAAAAATATTTAGTTACCCCTGGAACTGCAATTGGATAAAATCCATCTGCATTTGGTAATACTGGAGGTGCTGCATTAAAGTCATATACTTTTGGATGTATATCAATACCTGAATTAATTGCCTTATCCCACTCAATCATTTGACCGCTATAAGTTGCCATACGACCTAAAATTGAAGTCATGGTACTCTTGGCACCATTTTCTGCATCAGCAAATTTATATTCCCCTTTTGCAATAGCTGCGAATAATTCATCATGCTCATTTTGATATGGATCTGGTTCTCCTTTTTTTGCAAACTGGAAAAGTACTTTGCCACCATGGTCAACAATTTTTGCAGCGCCACATTGTATTTTACCTTTTGTTCCTATAAATAATTCATCCACCTTACTCATGGTGCCTGGTATATGCCTACATTGGCTATTTAAAATTGAACCATCCGCATAATGGTATTCAACAAAATGATGATCAAAAATTTCACCATGCTCCTTGCCATTACGTACCTGTCTTCCACCAAATCCTTGTGCTTTTACTGGATATCCTTCTTTAAACCAGTTAATCACATCCAAATTATGAATATGTTGTTCATTGATATGATCACCACATAACCAGTTAAAGTAATACCAGTTACGCATTTGATATTCCATTTCTGTTTGGCCTGCTTTACGCGGACGCACCCAAACACCATCATTATCCCACCATGCTTGCATGGAAGTGATTTCTCCAATCAAATCTTTTCTTTTGAACAGTTCGCGATAGGAATTTTGATAATGTCTTTGTAACCCAACCACAACGTTTAATTTTTTTTGTTTTGCGATTGCTGCAATTGCTAAAACTTTTTGAACACCTGCAGGATCAGTAGCTACCGGCTTCTCCATAAACACATGCTTGCCTTGTTTAATCGCCTCTTCAAAATGAATAGGTCTAAATCCTGGAGGCGTTGCTAATATGACTACATCTGCTAATGCAATTGCTTTTTGGTAGGCATCAAAGCCAGTGAATCTGCGTTCTTCAGGCACATCCAATCTTTTACTTATATCACCGATACCATCATTAATTTCTTTGGTTAATGCTTTATGACAATTATCAAGATTGTCTTTAAAGGCATCTGCCATTGCAACAATTTTTACATTTTGTTTGCTTGAAATTGCTTGCATCGCAGCACCTGTACCGCGACCACCGCAACCAATAACTGCCACTTTTATTACATCATCAGCGCCAGAAAAAAAGTTTGCTTTTGATAACATGGGCATCGCCATTAACCCTCCCGCAATTAAGCTGGTATCTTTCACAAAAGTTCTTCGTGAAGGGTTGTTGTTTAAATCCTTGTGCATATTATATTTTTTTTAAATTTAAAGAATACCACAATATTAGCGGCATCGTTACTTACTTGTAAGTTAAAAAATTATTCGATAAAAAGGTAAGTTTTGAAGAATTCATTTATCTCCTGTTCGGTGGGTTGTACTTGTGGTCTGACCAATCTAATTCCAATATTTTTAGCTTCCGTTAGCCACCATTTACTTTTGGGTATTTGAGGGTCTCTTTTATTCCAAGCCGGATCAGAATGAAAGCGGTTGGCCGATCTTAATTCAATCGCAGATTCGGAAAAACCACCACCACGCACTGATTTTGGATATTTTTTGTTGTTGGCTACGGGGATGCTATCTATCGCTTTATAATCGGAATAAGCATTAGGCGTGTAATGGTTCAAAGTCCACTCCATTAAATTACCTAGCATATCATACAGCCCCCAAGCATTGGGAAGTTTTTGTCCCACCTTATGAAATTTATCCTCACTGTTTTTTGCATACCACGCATATTTTCCTAGTAAAGCAGGGTCATTCCCAAAATAATATGCGGTTTGTGTACCTGCCCTACAAGCATATTCCCATTCCGCTTCCGTAGGTAGGCGATAAAATATTTTTGTCTTTTCATATAACCATCTGCAATACATGATCGCAGTTCGTTGCGACATACTATTTGCTGGATAGCCACCTTCCTTTCCCATCCCCCAACTTAAATCAACATATTGTGCACTTGGTCTTGTAATAGCATCAGCATTTATATTTTGACTGGTAGCTTCATCTTTTAAAAACACATCTAATTCATCACGGGTAACTTCATAAGCACCCATCCAAAATGCAGCAACTTGGATTTCTTTTTGTGGGCCTTCGTCTGCCTTCCTATTTTTTTCAGTTGCCTTACTGCCTATTATAAGTTTTCCTGCTTGTATCGGAACCATTTTAAATGCTAATATTGACCCTTCTATTTTTTGTTGGTATGGAACAAAAGTTGGATTGTTATTTTGTGCGTTATTGCTAGAAAAAATAAGTAAAAATAGGAGTGTTGTGGTTATTAATTTCACTGTAGAATATTTGAAAATTTAAGTTAATAATTATTTTGTAAAATAGGGGAGATTATTGTTTTTCTTGTATGAGCGGTGCTTCCCAATATTGCTCAAATCCCTTAGTGGTATAGGGTTGTATGCGATTGTTTCTAAATTCTGTAATTAGCAGTTCTGCATGCATGGTAGTTGCTAATTTTTTTGCTTGGTTAATGGGTAGTATACTACATGCCGTGGCCAACCAATCTGCTAGCGCACCATCTTTTGCAATAACCGTAACATTTCTGAGCGAGCTTACACCATATCCAGTTGCAGGATCAATAATATGAGAATATTTTTTTCCATTGTGTTCAATAAATTGATAAACATCGCCCGAGGTGGCTACCGACAAATTATGTAATTGTAATTTTTCAGGCAATAGGTCCTCGGCTTGCTCTGGTTTATTCACGCCAACGATCCAACCTTTTTTATTCGGTGGCGCATCCCCCAACACAATATCACCACCCGCGTCCACGATACTTTCTGTGATGCCTTCCTTTTTTAAATAGTCAACCACTTTTTGTGCAATATACCCCTTACCAATACCACCAAAATCAAGTTGCATTCCTTTCGCTGATAAGTAAATGCTATGGTCTATATTATTTATTTGTATTTTATTAAAATCACATAGTAATAAATTACTTTTTATTTGTGCTTGCGTTGGAAATATTTTCGATCGTCTTGCAATTCTCCACATTTGCGTAAGCGGGCCCATGGCTATATTATAAGCGCCTTTACTTTTAATAAATGCCTCCTTTGATTGCGTAATTAACTCCCACATCAACGGAGTGGCTATATTTTTAGCGATGCCAGCATTTTTATTTATTCGCGTAAGCTCACTACTTGAATCGTAATTGCTGAAAATATGATTCAATGAATCAATTAATTGAAAGGAAGCCTTTGCTTGCTTATATGCAATCAAGCTATCTTGCGCATAAAAGATAATATTTAAGGGGGAGCCCATTTTTTGTTCAGAAAAACTAAACCTTGCTATTTGCGCATTGGAAGTGAAACTAACCATTACAATAACTGCTAAAATAATGCGGCGAAAATTATAAACTAATGCGTACAAACTTGTTGGTATTGATTCTAATGCCTAAATTTAAGCTATAAAAAAATACGATACTATGGAAAGGAGAAATTTTTTAAAACAAAACATGTTAGCAACCGGTGCTTTATTGGGAACGACTAGTTTGTTAGCTTCAAATACAAATAATGTTGCAAAAAAATATTCAGTGATGGAAAATACCTCTCCATTTAAATGTAATTATGCAATTCACGATGGCATGTTTAAAAATACGGCGGGTCCTGATTTTATTGAACAAATAAAATATGCGCATAGTATGGGTTTTAGGAGTATTGAAGACAATGGCATGATGGGGCGTACTCCTGAAATGCAACAAAAAATTGGAGACACTTTGGCTTCCTTAGGGATGAATATGGGTGTATTTGTCGTTGCCTTTTCAAGCAATGATAAAATAAATTTAACCACAGGTTCACAGGAGTGGAGGGATAAATTTGTGCAAACCTGTAAAGAATCTGTTGAAGTAGCTAAAAGATGCAACGCAAAATGGATGACTGTAGTTCCAGGAAATTTTGATCGCAAATTACCCATTGATATACAAACTGGAAATGTAATTGAAGGATTAAGACCTGGCGCAGAAATATTAGAAAAAAATAATTTAATCATGGTGTTAGAGCCATTGAGTGATACGCCGGAATTGTTTTTACGTCACTCCGACCAAACCTACGCGATATGTAAAGCAATTAATAGTCCATCTTGTAAAATATTATTCGACATGTACCACATGCAAAAAAATGAAGGTAATATCATCAATAATATAAACAGGTGCTGGAACGAAATTGCCTACTTCCAGATTGGCGATAACCCTGGACGTAATGAACCTGGTACTGGCGAAATGAATTATAAAAATATCTTCAAACACATTAGCGGCAAGGGTTATAAGGGAGTTTTAGGCATGGAGCACGGCAATGCAATCAAGGGGCCTGAAGGAGAAATGGCTTTGATTAAAGCTTATCGCGACGCCGATAGTTTTTAAAATTAGTATGATTATTTAAAATTCGCACCGCATAAAAATAATGGGGATGCGCGGAAGTGCATAGTTATTATTGATGCGCTTATTTGTATTATCGTAATTGGTATAAACTATATTTTTTCTATCAGTTACATTTTGAATATCTGCACCATAGCTCCAGGTACTTTTGTTTTTATTTTTCTTATAGCTAAAGGAAAGATCTGTTCTCCAATAATCTGGGTATTGGGCACTATATAATTTTGTATAATCTAAGATCGTGGTTGACCTAGCTATAGATTCTTTTAAATTGATGGGGGTATAACAATTCCCGCCCCTTAGCAAATACCTAATGTTTATTGAAATACTATTATTTTTTTTCAATTTAAATTCCTTCCCAATAAGTACGTTGCCCGCATAACTATTATTATAAATAGTGTTGTACCATATTTTATTTTTATTCTGATATTTTGAATCAAATAGGGACGCAGTAATTAAATAGTAGAAGTTTTTCGAATAAAATTTTTCAATGGTCAATTCAATTCCTTTATTTTTCCCTAAACCGGAATTTTCTAAAACATTCAATGGAATACCCCCGCTGGTGTTTAAAATGGAATAAGTGCCGTTGTAGGCTGTATCAATAGGGACACGCGTTAAGTTTTGAATATAAGCTTCTAGCTTTACCTTGGTTTTATCATTTATTTTTTGTTCATAAGAGGCAACATAGTGAAATGCACTACCTGGATTTATATTTTTATTGGGCTGCGTGAAACTACCATTAGTCGCATATTTTTTAAATAAATATACGGATACAGGCTCTAATCGGCTATGCACCCCAACGCCTGTTGAAAAAACGCCACCCCATTTATTTTCAATATTTAATGCCCATCTTGGTTCTAAGGCAGTTGCATCATTTAACAAAAACTTATATTGATGTACCCCAATTGTCGTTTTAATCTTTGAACTTAATTTAGCTAATAATTGTGCATATGCTTGAAAAAAATTAGTGCTTCCGTCATCATTTAAGTAGTTAAATAAAACATTTTTAGTACTTAAGCGGTTATCTTTTAAATTGTAAGATAAATCACTTAGCACAATTCCTGATTCCAGTGTAAGTCTATTATTGAATTTATAAGTGAACGCACTTGAAAATCGTAAGGAGGGGTATTTGTATATTAATTGGCGGGTCACCAAACCATTCAGTCCACCTGACATATTTTGTTTTAAATTTTCTTGGGATTGATAGCTGATCGCTAAAACATTTTTAAAAAATACTTTTCGAAATGAAATTTTATGATTTAACCCGAACACATTCAAACTTCCTTTATCAATATTTTTTTCAGTTAAAGTTGTTTGATCCGTCTCGTCATTACCCATTAACCCCCATATGGAAAATACGCCGTTCTTTTTTGTAGGTAAGTCAACCGTAAAATTTATATCTCTAAAGTTTGGGTTGTAATTATTAGTATTTAAATTAATAATATTACTACTCAATAATAATTGTAAAGTGGAATACCTTCCGGCAACACGATAGGAACTACCCGATTTACCAATCGGTCCTTCCATGCCAAAATCTAAACCAATTAAACTTAATTGCCCGGTGAATTCAGTTTTTTGGTTATTGCCTCTTCTAAAATTTAAATCAAAAACACCGGATAACCCATTCCCAAAATTTGCGGGAAAGGCGCTGGTCATAAAGTCAGATTTTGCCAAACTGTAGGCATTAATCATGGATACAATACCACTCGTTGAGCCTTGCCCATCCGTAAAATGATTGGGGTTGGGTATTTCAATGCCTTCTAAGCGCCAAAGTAGTCCCCGAGGCGAATTACCTCTTATGACAATTTCATTATTATCATCAGATCCTGCATTGCTAACCCCAGCAAATGCTAAGGCCATCCTAGCTGGATCTTGGAATCCCCCAGCATATCTTACCGCTTCTTGTGGACCAAACTGGCGTGTGCTGACTAAGGCAAATGGATTATGAAATTGTTCCTTGTTTTTATTACTACTTACTATGACTTCTTTCAAAATGGTCACATCCTCCTCTAGCTCAATATCCAATATTACTTCCTTGCCACTATTTAGCTCAATGCCATTAACTAAGGTACTTTGATATCCTACTTTGCTAATGACTAAATCATATTTTGCAATGGGAATTTTTTTAAAACTAAATTTTCCATTACTATCTGATATTGCAATTAGTTTTAAATCTTTTATTATTACAGATGCATCCGCTAACAAATTTTTAGTTTGCCGATCAACGATGGTTCCTCTTAATTGCTGCGTAAAATTTTGACTCCAACAAAAATTAGATACAATACTTATGCATATAAGCAATAATGTAAATTTTTGTTTTTTCATATTAAGGTAAGTGAAAGTATAATTAACGAAAAAATAAAGCAAAAAGCATTCTTGCATTTAGAAGTCAGCAATTCAATTTAATAAATTACAACTTATATTTTTTTATTTGTTGGTGCATTATCTTAAACCAAATTGGAGGGAATAAAGATAATAAAATCATACCAGGATAACCTGTGGGCATTTGTGGTGCATTATCAAAACTTCTTAAAATTTGATATTTTCTTGAAGCTAAGTAATGGTGATCGCTATGACGACTTAACTCAAACAACATTAATCTGCCAATAATATGATTGCTGTTCCAGCTATGATGCGGCTGCACGCGTTCATATTGCTCGTCACCCGTTGGGGTTCGTGATAATCCATAATGCTCAATGTAGTTAACGGTCTCCAATAACAATCCGCCCATTAAAGCCGCAACTACAAATAATATAGCACTCATTCCTCCAAAAAAATAATAGATTCCGATCACAAATAATAATTGTATTATTTGAAATAACAGCATTTCATTTTGTAAAGACCACCAATGCTTTCCCTTTTTTTCTACCTCCTCATTTGCTATTTTCCAGGCACTGAGGTAAGTGCCAATTAATGTTTGAATCCAAAAGGCATAAACGGATTGATTATACTTAGCCGTACTTGGATCATGCGGTGTGGCAACATGTTTATGGTGTCCTTTGTTGTGTTCAATAAAAAAATGCATATATAGGCTAGTGAGTAATAACATTTTTGCAAATGTTTGCTCCATTTTATTTACACGATGCCCTAGCTCGTGTGCTACATTAATGCCAAAAGTGCCACAAAGTAATCCCATACTTATCACCCTACCTGCAATATCAATATCACTTACTTGCGCTTGTTTTAATGAACCGAAAAACACCCATAATGAATAATATTGCATAAGTACTGCTAGGTATAAAATATAATCATAGGCCTTATTTTTTTTAACCAAGGCTTCCTCAACTTCATCTAAATTGCGCGGATCGGCTTTTATGAATAGTTCAGCAAATGGGATTAAAAAAAAAGTATATAATAAAGGTGTCCAACAAATTAGCCCATTCCCATTAAACGAAAGTAGGGATAGTATATATAATACAAATGGTGTAAAGTATTTAAACGATTTCAATGAGTTGATCATTTCATTAATTTAAGTAAATATCAGCAATTTTATGCGCTTCATTTATTGG
This sequence comes from uncultured Bacteroidota bacterium, assembly GCA_903910765.1. Taxonomy (GTDB): domain Bacteria; phylum Bacteroidota; class Bacteroidia; order Chitinophagales; family Chitinophagaceae; genus Sediminibacterium. The sequence continues at coordinate 888 of CAIWBA010000145.1, read as the reverse complement.
GTCACCCTCATTGCGATTGGTTAATAGGATGACCATTAATTTTTGTTCAGGGAATAAAAGTATTTGGTTTCTAAAGCCGATAGAACTTCCACCATGATGCGGATGCGTTATGTTTTTATAATCTTCTACATGCCAACCATAGCCGTAATCTATGGACGCACCACTGTTTAATTTTTTTCTACTCCATGCTTGGTTTTGCATTTCCGATCCTAATAATTTAAAATCCCATAATGCTTTAATCCATTGGGTCATTTCAATCGTATTGGTATAAATACCGCCATCTCCCAATACTGCACTAGTTAAGCTTTGATCAGTTTCCACCCAGCTGCCATTGTCCAATGAATAGCCAAATGCGCGATTTGATATGGTTGATTTGCCTTCTTCAAATGCAACACTATTTTTCATTTTTAATGGCTTAAAAATGTTTTCTTTTAAGAACAAACCATAATCTTGTCCCGATATTTTTTCTACAATCAATGCCAGTATTGCATATCCTGTATTACTGTATTTATATTGTGCGCCAGGTGCAAAGTATAATCCATTGGCTTTGTACATTAATTGCAGGCAATTCGTATCATGCAATTGCATCACTTGTGTAGCAGGCATTAAATCCTCATAGTCCATTAAACCTGATGTATGGGTTAAGAGGTGTTTTATTTTTATATCTTTTCCATAAGCAGGAAATGAAGGGAAGTATTTTGTTAATGGGTCTTCTAATTTTATTCTACCTTTTTGAACCAATAATAAAATTGACATTGCAGTAAACTGTTTTGTTACTGATGCTAATCGAAAATTTGTATTTTGGGTAATTTTTTCTTGGGTAGAAACATTGCTTACGCCATATCCTTTTTTAAATACAATTTTATCATCCTTAAAAACAAGTACACT
>CAIWBA010000144.1 GCA_903910765.1 uncultured Bacteroidota bacterium | reverse complement strand
GATCTTTCTGGATTTGCGATGGTATCAGTGGCGATATTTCCAGTGATTACGTATTTGGTATTCATCATATTTACCACAGGCAAACAATTTGGGAACTTATACCATTGGTTCTCAATTAAATCTTGGTAGATACTTAATTTAGCTGGATTATAGCCACCCACGGTATTGTGATGGTAGGCGACTAAAGCGCCACCATTGAATGCATTTTGAATACCACCTCTCATATCCAATACACGGTAGTTAGCCACATCTCTTTTTAAAGCGATGTCAATGGGAGATTCTGCAAATGTATTATCATTTTCAGCTGCTTCAACATAGTTCTCCGGTTTCAAATATTTTACATTGACTTGAAATAAATCAATCATGGTAATGATACCTACAGCGGCAATAAATATCGTTTGGTTGATTGTTTTTTTGAAGTACAAGAAAATGAATACGAATGCGAATACTATAAATATAAATGTCCTAAATAAATCACTTTCAACAAATCCTTGACGATCCTTCGCTAATGCATTGATTAAATCGCGCGCAGGTGCTTCAAATGCATTTCGTTGATTCGCGTCTGGTATTTGAGAAATTTGAGTAAGTAATTGTTTATCATTCAAACTTTTAAAATCACTATTGACATAAAATAAAAGTATGCATGCGAATAAAACGCCCAATGCAATAAAGCTGGGTTTGTATTTATTGAAGAAGTCCTTAAAGTTATTTTGTTCGGTGATTCCTTGTAATCCAAATAAAGCCATGATACCAATAAGTAAAGTTGGAATAACCATAATCATGCTCGGTGCACGAAACTTATTATAAAAAGGAAGATGATCTACCATGAAAAAATTAAAACTTTCAAAGTAGGACCCGGCTGATAAAAGCAATGAAAATAGTATTGCTGGAATAATCCACCATCTATGTACATTGGTTTTAAATGAAATGCCAATAAAGGCAAAAAAGCAAATCAATATACCAATATAGGGAGGGCCTGCAGTAAAGCCAATGCCACCCCAATAAAATTGAATAAAGGATTGTAATTGTTGTGCCACCTGCGGTTGCATTTGTTGCAATACCTCAATCGCTTTAGATTTTTCTGGATCAATGGCACTGGGATCACTACCACCGCCATAAATATTAGGGAACATTAATACTAAGGGCTCGGTTTTAAACATACTGTAGGATAAAGCGTAGTCTTTATTTAAACCAGCACTTGTCGTGTTGCTTCCTTTTGTTGTTAAAATACTTCCACCACGTATGGACTCTTTGCCATACTCATAAGTGCTAATTAAAATAGGCGCATTCACAGCTAAACCTAATAATCCAGCAATTAATGCGGTTGCCATTGTTTTTAAAATATGCCCATATTCTTTTTTTATGATCCATTGTATTACAAAATACAAAGTCATAAAAAATACAATGATTAAACCATAATAAGTTATTTGTAAGTGGTTCGCTTGTACAAATAATGCGGTAGCAATTCCTGTCAATAATCCACCAATTAAATATTTCTTTTTAAAGATGAGCAAGATGGCACCTACAAAAAAGGGTAGGTAAGCAATCGCGTGCATTTTTGTAATATGACCAACTACAATAATAATAGGGTTGTAAGTGGCAAAACTATACGCCAGTGCGCCTATAATACCAATGAAGGGGTTGATACCTAATACGATCGCTAAAAAATAAAAACAGATACATGCAAGAAAAAATAAGTTGATGGGTTCTGCCAAGTTTAATGTTAAAATACGATCCAATAATCCAATGGTATAAGTAAATCCAGGAACACCTGTAATTTGATAAGTGGGCATACCACCAAACATACTATTGGTCCATAAAGGATTTTGGCCATATTTAGCCCCTGCGGTTAATGTTTCCTGCGCCATTCCTTTCCATTGACTTATATCAGATTGTTGTAATACTTTACCTTCCAATGCTGGTTTACAATAAATAATGGAGCAAAGTAAAAATAGTGCCACTGCTATAAAATGCGTCAAATTAGCCTTGAAAAATGGTTTCATTATAATGGTTTCATTGTGTCAACAAACCTACAACTTAATTGGATATTGAAAAAATGACGGGAACCCAAATTTTCTTATCTTCCCATTCTAAATTACTGACCTGAAAATGAGCCGTTTTAATCCCATTTTAGCGTTTTTGTCCAAATTGGCCATCATCTGTAATGGCTGTTTTGTTTTCTCACTGATGGTCATGTTTGTGCCCAAAATTAATTACCCAGTTGCTGTATCCAATTTTGCTGCTGTTTTAGGATTGGAGATGGCGCCTGTGGTGAGTGTTTTCTTCGGAATAGCGCTATTAGTTATGTGGGGTAAGAAACAGGCTATTGAATTGCCCAACTGGCAAACAATTACTAATCTTTTAATGTTATTGTTTCAGCTCGTTTTTATTATTGTTTAATTATTCAATTCGTATACTTTATGATTCATTCTATTTTAAAAGATAAATCAACAAAGTTATTCCTAGGTATTTCTGCCTTTTTTGTTGCCAATGCCTTAATAGCAGAATGTATTGGAGGAAAGATATTTTCATTGGAAGGCGTGTTGGGTTTGTCGCCGGCAAATTTGTCTTTGTTTGGTGAAAAGGGATTGTCCTTTAATTTAACCTGTGGTGTTCTATTATGGCCTTTGGAATTTGTTATTACAGATATTGTTAATGAATATTATGGCCCTAAAGCGGTAAAACGAATTAGTATAACCGCAGTTTCCTTAATTCTATATGCCTTTTTGATGTTTTATTTGGCTATGCATATTGCGCCTGCACAATTTTGGGTAGATTCAAAAACTGCAGATGGAATACCAAGTATGCAAGGTGCATTTGAAGCAATTTTTGGACAAGGCATGTGGATTATTTTAGGGAGCTTGGTTGCTTTTTTAGTAAGTCAGTTTATAGATGTTTTTGTGTTTCATAAAATAAAAAAGATGACTGGCGAGAAAATGGGTTGGTTGCGTGCAACTGGATCTACGGTGGTATCTCAATTGGTGGATAGCTTTGTGGTACTAGTAATTGCATTTAAAATAGGAAATAATTGGACCTGGTCTTTTGTGCTTGCAGTTTGTGTAGTCAACTATATGTACAAATTTACCATGGCAATTATTTTAACGCCAGTAATTGGAATTGTGGAAAATCGCATTGAAAAATACCTAGGACATGAAACCGCTAAAAAAATGAAATTAGCTGCAATGGGGATTGAAAATGAAGTGTAGTTTAAATGGAAAACTTTTCTTTCAATAGTTGAATGGCTACTTTGTCAATAGGTAAACTCATCGTCTCCTCATTTATTTCTTCAAAGTTTACCCAACGAAATGATTCTGCTTCCCCTTTAACATCGTCCGCTGTTTGGTCAGGGGTGAAGTCAAATTTTTTGGTGGAAGTTTTTATTCCACTTGGGTCATCACAATGCACATGATAATAAATAGAGATAATTTGATCTTTATTATTGAATGCTGAAATTTGAAAAAAATCAGTCGTATATAAATGTTCTCCAACGGTTACTGTTAATCCAGTTTCCTCCATAAATTCTCTTGCAACACATTCGCGTGTACCTTCGCCAAATTCTAATCCGCCACCTGGTAATTTAGTAAAATAATTTCCCCTGATAAATTCATCACTCACGAGTAATCTATTGGCTTTATCTAGCAATACGCCATATACTCTAACATTAAATAAGGGCATTGTTCTAATTTTAATTAAACAGTAATACTTCCACTGAATACAAATGTGCCAGGGCCCATTAGCCAGATATTTTCAAATACTTGGTCGCCTTTATTGTTAAAACGAACCGCTAACTTTCCGCCTAAGGTTTCTATATGTATGGTTTGCTCGCCTAATTTTTCAATTCCTGAAATTAAAGCAGCTGCGGTGACACCGGTGCCGCAACTTAATGTTTCATTTTCTACACCACGTTCGTAGGTGCGTACAAAAATTTTGTCATCTTGTTGTTCTACAAAGTTTACATTAATGCCTTCTGATTTAAACCGATCATTAAATCTGATCATTTGACCCAAACCAAATACATCCACACTGTTAATGCTATCTACCATTTCAATATAATGGGGGGATCCGGTATTCAAAACAAAAAATGGAACGTCGCCATCAATGTTTTTTTCAACTGCATTTACATTGCTCATTTTTAAATACACCCATCCATCTTCATTAATCGTAGACTCATGTGGTCCATCAATAGCAATGAATTTAAATTGTTTTTTATTCAAACCGATATCATAAGCAAATTGCGTTAAACATCTTCCGCCATTGCCACACATGGATCCTTCTAATCCATTTGCATTATAATAAGTCATCTCAAAATCGTAACCTTCCTTATTCCCTAATAACATAAGCCCATCTGCGCCAATGCCTTTTTTACGATCACAGATAAAAGCAATTTGTTCCCTAGATAATGCAATATCATTTTGTCTATTATCGATGATGACAAAATCATTGCCTGTGCCTTGGTATTTTGAAAAATTAATTTTCATTTTAAAATCAGTTATTGAAATTTACTTTAAATATTTTCGATGATGGCTAATGATTTTTGAATCATGTTATTTACAGCCTGCCCCATATCTTTGCTGTATTCTTTTTTAACACGGTTGGCAACAATTACATTGATGCTTAGGCATTGGTGTCCTAATATATTACACAAGCCGTAAATAGCGCTGGTTTCCATTTCAAAGTTGGCAATATGATGATTACCATATTTAAAACTCGTCATCTGGTCCACCAAATTTGGCATTGCCAATGGCATTCTCAATATTCGACCTTGCGGGCCATAAAATCCAGGGCAAGTAACGGTGATGCCATGGTTATATCCTTGCGTAAAGTGTTTTATTAATCCAGCACTTGCAGATGCGATATATGGAAACACTTTCTGCGAATTTATTTGTGTGTGTGATTCAAAAGCAGATAAAATTGCTTTTTCTTCCTCGTTGTTTTGCAAATTATAAAAATGCAATAAGTTGTCAATGCCTAAGCCATGTGTTCCAGCGACTAATTGATCAACGCCAACCTCACCTTGTAATGATCCACAAGTTCCCATTCTTATAATGGCGACTGATTTTTTTTGATCTTTAATCGTCCTAGTTTCAAAATCAATATTCACCAGCGCATCCACTTCATTTAAGGCAATATCAATATTATCGGGGCCGATACCGGTAGATAAAACTGAAATTCGCTTATTACCCACATATCCGGTATGTGTAATAAATTCTCTATGGGCGCACACATGTTCCACGCGATCAAAATACTTGCTCACTTCGGCCACTCGGTCAGGATCACCCACAGTAATAATCGTATCCGCAATTTGATCTGGCCTTACATTAAGGTGATAAATTGCCCCTCGTTCATTAATAATCATTTCCGATGCGCCAATGGGTTGCATATTTCAATTTTATGTCACAAATGTCGTTTAAATCGTATTAGTGGTAAAATTCTTTTATAATTAACTTCTTTGTGTTATTTTCGCGTCCTAGAAAAGGTCCTGTGGCCGAGTGGCTAGGCAGAGCTCTGCAAAAGCTCCCACAGCGGTTCGAATCCGCTCGGGACCTCGATACAAAGCCTCCTCCGATAATCGGAGGAGGCTTTTTTCATTTGAAGCAGCGGCACAAGCTTGCTTGTGTAAGCTGATGAGAATGAAAAAAGCCCAATACAAATCGTTGATTTGTATTGGAAAGGCTTTGGGTAAGACGAGATAGCCGAAGCGGCTGCTAGCGAACGAAGTGAAGCTAGCCATCCAGGATATTGGAAAGGCTTTGGGTAAGACGAGATAGCCGAAGCTGCTGCTAGCGAACGAAGTGAAGCTAGCCATCCATTCTTCACATCCAATTTGTCCTTTCAACGTCTTTATCTACTTTTACATTATGAAGCACTCT
>CAIWBA010000143.1 GCA_903910765.1 uncultured Bacteroidota bacterium | reverse complement strand
CTAAAAAGCACAACTAATTAGTAAATAAGCCTTTAAATCAAGTTTTGCTGCTACTTTTTAAAAGGCACTTTAACAATTACGGTTTCTCCTTTGCCTTTATCATTGGTAATGCTTTGGATAGTCCATAAATCAGTTAAATTATCGCCATCAATAATACTACCGCTATAGTCGCCCCAGGATTGGCCATCAGTTGCACCCTTCCCTTGACCCACGCTCACCATGGGTCGAAAAGTATTTTTGGGATCCTTGGCATTACGATACACAAACCTTGGACTAATGAAACTGTTTTCACTTACTTCCTGAAATCCGATTAAAACATCTTTGCGTTTATTAACCGCAATGGTGGTTTGAATATAATTAGTAGAATCGCTACGAATAATTCCTGTTTGAACGATGGCGCCAGTTTTTGCATTGATTTGATGCCATTGCACTGCAGAACGACCTTCGCAATTAACCGCTTGTGAAAACCAAATATGCCCACTTTGAAAAACTAAATTTTTTGGATTACGATCCCCACTCGAAACTTTTTGTGTGGTGCCAAATTGGGAAGATGGTGGTGGGTAATCAATATATTGTAATTGATGCGGTTTGGAAGAAACTTCCACGACATAAGGAATTCCCTTTTCATCTTCCACTACTTTTTTAATAATAAATTTTTCTTCTTCAATGGAAAAGAAATATAAATCATCAATGGCATCCTGCATGAAAACGGGATGACCCAAGCTTCCTTTAAAATGATACACCGTTGCATCCTTTCCTGCTTTGGCTTCGGAAGTTTTTAAAACAAAAGTGTTTTCGGCTCCACCAGGATAGGAATAGCCAATCCATTTTTTACTATAGCCAATTCCACCACCGTCCACTTCGGCTGTTCTGGAAACTGGATACACATTCCATGCGCTTAGTGGATTATTGGTTTCTGAAACTGCAATGTTTACTGGTTTTGTTTTTGGCTTATCATAATACCACCATAAATCAAAGATGAAAACTTGATTATGCATATCAAAACAAAGCTTCGGATCAATACCATTATTGAAACAACTTTGCTTTACCCCTTGTACATAATTGCCTTGTTTGTCATATACAATAAGACCACTATTGGTTCCTTCCATGACATAACCGCCACCTACTGCCACTTGCGGATCCACTTGTCGATTGCCATCCATGGAACCATTAAAAACCAAGTAGCCATTGACCATTTTCGGATTACCGCCTTGCTTGCGCTCTGGACAGGTATTGTCATTATTCAAATTATTTTTATGAATAGGTTTTACCAGTTCGGTACTTGATGGGTATATCCTTTCAGCAGTTTGTGCATGTAAACAAATAACTGAAAAAAGCAAAGCAAAGGTTGTATAAATTTTATTCATAAAAATATTCATTAATTGATTTTTGAATTTAATTATTTAGACAAACTTAATTGCTTAATAATTCTAACAGTGGCATCTTCGGATTGTATGGCAATAGGTTGTATCTTTTTTTGCTGGTAACTATTAAATGCCCATTGCATAATTTTATTATCAGGAAATTTTGCTTGTTGTTTTTTAATCCACTCTGCTCCTTGACTTGCTTGATTCAATGCAGCATAAGCCCATAATGAAATCAAATGATTCCCTGCATAAAAATTACTAATGGTGTTTGAACGTATTGGCATAAAGTTGACTACAGCCAATAGCATTTCATTTGCCGCCTTAGTATTATTTAAATTTTTATAGCATAAATAAGCTAGCCAGTTTTCTGTACGAATGTCAATATCATCGTCGTATGGTTTTCCTGCGCCTAAATTTTCAGGCCATAATTTTGCTTCATTGATTAAATTAAGTGCAGCAGTATAATTTTTTTCCTGTAATTGAACCAATGCCTGCATCAGTTTTGCTTCCCGATACAATTCATGT
>CAIWBA010000142.1 GCA_903910765.1 uncultured Bacteroidota bacterium | reverse complement strand
TGAGTGGAAAAAATTATGCATTGATAATGGGTTTGTTCGATTCTTAGAAGGCGGTAAAAAATTGGCGAGTATGGATATTAGTTTTTATGATAAAGAAATATTATCCTTATTGACTAAAAATGCGCAAAAATTACCGAGTGCATTGGCGCATATTTTAGGTAAAATGAAAATTAAAACAGGAGATGTTTTTATAGTTTCAAGATTAAAGGCATTGTCTGAATTAGGCAAATTGACATTTACTGGCAATTGGGAAAAGGGGTGGAAGGATATTGTGGTTCAAATGCCCGGTGGAAGTTCAGTGGTAGTGGAGGATTAAGTTGGCATCAGAGTTTATATTAGCTATAGAATAAGGGTTTAAATTAACTTGGTTGAAATGAAAATAGAAATAACTAAAATGGATGTGAAGGCGATTGATGAGCGCGGTGCTTTGCATTATTTTAGTACGGATAGATCAGGTGAATTTTTATTGGTATATCGCAATAAAGGATCCATCAGTGGACAACATTATCACAAAGGGGGTTCGGCAAATAAAAACCCGGAAGATATGTTGCTCGTTCAGGGTTCGCTTATATTGCAGTGGAAGGAAATAGAAGGGTTTAAAAATGACAGAGTTGATGATGCGGAATTAGAAAGTGGTGAAGTGGAAGTAATTGCGCCTGCGCGTGTGTTAATTCCTGCTGGAATTTGGCATCAAGTAACTGCGCAAACGGATATTGTATTTATTGAACTAAATAGTTTAGCGGATGGTAGTGAAGATACTTACCGTCTCTAAAATCAAATCATATGGCAAAAGAGAAAAATTTAAGTAGGGTTACAGAAAACGAATCAGGTGTTCAAGGCCAATATAAAAATTGGTTTTTGGATTATGCTTCGTATGTTATTTTAGAACGTGCTGTCCCTGCGATTGAAGACGGATTAAAACCTGTACAACGACGCATTTTACATGCAATGAAGGAAATGGATGATGGTCGTTTTAACAAAGTGGCCAACATCATTGGTCAAAGTATGCAATACCATCCACATGGTGATGCAAGTATTGGTGATGCATTGGTGAATTTGGGTCAAAAGGATTTATTAATTGATACCCAAGGTAACTGGGGGGATGTGCGCACTGGTGATGATGCAGCTGCGGCAAGATATATTGAAGCAAGATTGAGCAAGTTTGCATTAGAGGTTGCTTTTAATCCTAAGACCACTTCTTGGACTTTAAGTTATGATGGACGTAAGCAAGAGCCCATTACTTTACCTATGAAGTTCCCCTTGTTATTAGCACAGGGTGCAGATGGTATTGCGGTTGGGTTGTCTACTAAAATATTACCGCATAATTTTTGTGAAATTATTGAAGCTTCCATTAAGCATTTACGTGGTAAAAAGTTTGAATTATTACCCGATTTCCAAACCAAGGGTAAAATGGATGCGTCTAATTACAATGACGGAAAACGTGGTGGAAAAATCAGAGTGCGTGCAACCATTGAGGAATTCGATAAAAAAACTTTACTCATTAAAGATGTACCCTATAGCGTAACTACCACCCAATTAATGGAAAGTATCACCAAGGCCAATGATCAGGGTAAAATAAAGATCAAAAAAGTAACTGATGTTACTGCCGCTGATGTTGAAATTCAAATTGATTTGGCCACTGGTATATCTCCTGATATCACCATTGATGCGTTGTATGCTTTTACCGATTGTGAAATTAGTATTTCGCCCAATGTGTGTGTGATTGTAAATAATCGACCTCAATTTATTGGTGCATCTGATTTGTTAAGGCATTCTGTAGATCATACCAAAGGGTTGTTGCAAGCGGAATTGCAAATATTACTAAAGGAGTTAGAAGATAAATGGCATTTCACTAGTTTGGAGAAAATATTTTTTGAAGAAAAAATATACAAAGAGTTAGAGAAAAAACATATGACCTGGGATAAGGTCATTGATGCGATTGATGATGCATTTACCCCCTTTAAAAAGAAGTTTAAAAAACCAATCGAACGTACTGATCTATTAAAACTAACGGACAAACCCGTTCGTCGTATTTATAAATTAGATATCGATGATTTAATTGCACAAATAAAAGGTATAGAGGAAGAGATTAAAGAAGTAAAAAATAACTTGGCCAATTTGACCGATTATGCGGTCAATTATTATGAAGGGTTATTGAAAAAATACGGAAAGGGTAAGGAGCGTAAAACAGAAATAAAAGAATTTGATACCATACAAGTGAAGCATGTTGCCATTGCTAATACTAAATTATACATTAATCGTGCCGAAGGTTTTGTGGGTACCAGCTTGAAGAAGGATGAATTCCTATGTGACTGTACCGACTACGATGATATCATTGCTTTTGCGAAGTCTGGTATCATGAAAGTGGTTAAAGTATCTGACAAAGTATTTATAGGTAAGGATATTTTACATGCAGCTGTATTCCAGAAAAACGATGAGCGAACTACTTACAATATGATGTATGTGGATGGTGCTACTGGAATTAGTTATGCCAAAAGATTTAACGTGACAGGTATCACAAGAGACAAAGAATATCCTTTGACAAAATCAGCCGATAAATCTAGGGTGCATTATTTATCTGTGAATGCAAATGGAGAAGCAGAGTCGGTAAAAATTATTTTAAGTCCTAATTGTACGGCGCGTATTAAAGAGCTTGAATTTTATTTTGATGAATTGGAAGTGAAGGGTCGAAGTAGTGTGGGAAATCAAATAACCAAATACCCCATCAAGTCAGTAAAATTGAAGGAAGCGGGTAAAAGCACCCTTATGGGTCGCAAATTATGGTTTGATGACAAGTTTGGACGATTTAATACAGAGGAAAAGGGTATTTATTTAGGTACCTTTGAGGAGGAAAAGGTATTGGTTGTAACGAGTGATGGTAATTACGAAGTAACGGATACTGAGCCAACACAGCGTTTTGATCCAGAAAAAGTAGTGTTCATTGAAAAGTTTAATCCTGAAAAAATTATTACTGCAGTATATCTTGACAAAGAAAAATTGCAGTTCAATATCAAAAGATTTAAAATAGAAACAACCACTTTAAAAACACCGTTTACTTTTATCAAGGAAGGAAATGGAAATTATTTGGAAACGATTACTACCGCAGAGGATCCAATATTAGTAGTTCATACTGGTAGAGGGGCACAAGTAAGAAAAGCCAAATTTAAAGTGAACAAAATGGTGGACATTATGGGATGGAAAGCCATTGGAACTAAATTGGTTGATTTTACGAAGTCAGTAGAAATGGAGTGGGAGAAAAAAGCGGGGAGTAAATCAGACGATCAACAACCAGAATTATTTTAATACTATAAATATAAACTTATGTCAACTGTTAATGTAGGTCAATTTAATCTCCTACGCGTGGACCGGAAGGTTGACTTTGGATTTTATATGGATGATGGCGAAGAGGGTATATTGCTTCCCAAAAGATTTGTTCCCGCAGGTTTGCAAATTGGAGATACCATTAGTGTTTTCATTTACCATGATTCTGATAATCGTTTGGTGGCTACTACACAGGAACCTTTTGCAGTGGTGGGCGAAATTGCTGCTTTAAAAGTTGTCGATGTAACCAAGCAAGGGGTGTTTATGGATTGGGGATTAATGAAGGATTTATTTGTCCCAGTTTCGCAACAACTTTCAAGCATGCGTTTGGGTGGCAAGTATTTAGTAAAATTGTATATTGACAAACAAACAGGACGCGTTGCTGCTACTGAAAAAATTGACAACCAATTAAGTAATGACAACCTAACGGTTAAAGAAGGGGAAAAAGTGAGTGTACAAGTGTATCGTGAATCTGATTTGGGTTATGTGGTGATTGTGAATCAAGTGCATCAAGGGTTGGTATATAAAAATGAAGTTTTTACGCATTTGCATATTGGACAATTTATTCAAGAAGCATTTGTAAAAAAAATAAGAGAAGGTAATAAATTAGATATTGGTATTGGCAAGCAGGGTGTTGAAAAATTAGATGATGATAAATCAACGATTGTTAGATTGTTAAAATCACATGGCAATTTTTTACCTTACCATGACAAATCTAATCCTGATGAAATTTATGCTTTTTTTGGAATGAGTAAAAAGGCATTTAAAATGAATGTGGGCATTTTGTACAAAAGCAAAAGAATCACTATTGAAGCAGAAGGAATCCGCTTATTGCCAGAAGTAGAAGTAACTCCTGATACACCAGTGGTAGATGAAGTCGCAGAATAAATTTTAATTTATTTATAAATTATTGCAAGCATGCATAACGAAGTTTATATCATTTCGGCTGTGAGAACACCCATTGGATCCTTTGGTGGTAGCTTGCGTAGCTTAAGCGCTACTGAATTAGGGGCTATTGCAATAAAAGGTGCATTAGAAAAGTCGGGGGTAAATCCAGCATTGATTGACGAAGTTATTATGGGCTGTGTGATACAAGCAGGTTTGGGTCAAGCGCCTGCGCGACAAGCTGCTTTGAAAGCGGGACTTTCTAATAATGTGATTTGTACTACAATTAATAAGGTTTGTGCAAGTGGGATGAAATCAGTGGCCATTGCTGCACAAAATATTTTACTTGGTGATGCAGATGTGATTATTGCAGGAGGAATGGAAAGTATGAGTAATGTACCTTTTTATAATATGCAACAAAGGTGGGGCAATAAATATGGGGATGTAAGTTTGTTGGATGGCTTAGCAAAAGATGGTTTAACTGATGTGTATGATAATATAGCCATGGGTAATTTTGCAGATAGTTGTGCGAAAGAAAATAATATATCAAGACAGGAGCAAGATAATTTTGC
>CAIWBA010000141.1 GCA_903910765.1 uncultured Bacteroidota bacterium | reverse complement strand
TATGCCCCCAAAATGGGGCTTGGGATTTTGGCATCGTACACCTACTTTATTTAATGACCAACAATTACTAGCCGAAGTGGAAGGCTTTACGAAACACCAATTTCCATTGACGGTGATTGGCTTGGAACCAGGTTGGCAAAGTAAGGCCTACCCATGTACTTACGAATGGGATAGCACCCGTTTCCCTGATCCAAAAGGGCTGATTAGCAATTTAAAAACCAAGGGAATTTACACCAATCTTTGGATTAACCCCTACCTATCCCCTGATGCAAAAATATTGCCTGCTTTGAAACCTTACACCGCATCGCACACGGTTTGGACTGGCTTTATACCTGACTATTCCATGAAACAAACCAATACCATTATTGGAAATCACTTTCAAAAAAACTTATTAAATATTGGTGTGAGTGGATTTAAGATGGATGAAAATGATGGATTCGATTTTTGGTTATGGCCAGATGTCACTAAGTTCCCTTCAAAAATTCCAGCGGAAGTAATGCGACAAACTTATGGCGTGATGATGCAGAAATTAAACACGCAATTATTTCGTGCCAATAATACACGCACTTATGGCTTAGTTCGCGCAACCAATGCGGGGGCGACGGCATTCCCATTTGTAATTTACAATGATTATTATAGTCATCGCGACTTTATTACCGCACTCATTAATAGTTCCTTTATTGGCACATTATGGACCCCCGAAGTACGAAGTTCAGGTTCAGCTGAGGATTGGTTACGTCGCATGCAAACTGTTTGCTTTTCACCCATTGCCATGTTAAATGCTTGGGCAGATGGCACAAAACCATGGACCTTTCCCGAAGTGGAAAAACAAGTGGCCGATGTCGCTAATTTAAGAATGCAATTAATTCCTTACTTATATACTTGTTTTGCAGAGTATGCATTTTATGGTCGTCCCCCATTTAGGGCAATGAATTTAGTGGATGGATTTGATGTTGAAACCAAAGAAGATATTGCGAAGCTTGACTCCGAAAAAAATCCCTACAAAAAGGCGACTAAAAAAGAAATAAAGGACCAATATATGGTGGGTGATCAATTGTTAATTGCGCCCTTATTTACAGGAGAAACCAGCAGAAAAGTAATTTTACCTGCAGGCAAATGGTACGATTTTTATACGGGCAAATTGGCGGGCGAAAGCGAAGTAATTACAGTGACGCCAGGGTTAGACCATATCCCTGTTTTTGTTCGTGATGGTGGTATTATACCAATGACCGAAAGCACCACTGTTGCTGAAGGAAAATATGATTTGGTGATTAAACATTACGGAGAGAAAGAAGCAAGCTACCGTTTATATGATGATGACGGCAAAACTTTTGACTATGAACGCGGAGCATATTCCTGGAGAACAGTAACTATTAAAAGAGATAGTAAAGGCCAATTGGTTGGCAACATTTCAGCAGGAGAAAAAGGAAAGCCCAACAATATTGGAAAAGTAAGCTGGGAGTTTAAAACAAAATAATAGTTTATCTCTGTGTCGCGCTGAATCAACCTAATTAAAAAAGCCTTTCCGATTTCGGAAAGGCTTTTTTAATATCGAAGATTTTTTAAAACCTACACTATTTTTTCTTTAAAACTAACAAATATGGTCCTCCTCCAAAAGTACCAGCATCAACCATATAATTCAAATTCAAAGTAAGAGTTTGTGCACATGGGGAAACAAAGCTAGAAGTTGCAGCACCTGCAGTAATAACATAAGCACCAGCATATACACCAGTAAAATATGACCAAGATGAACCTACACTACTTTTTGGTATAGAAACTGAATTGTTAGCTGCCACAGTTGCAACAACTGGAGTTTTTCCAACACCATATGCGTGTGTAAATGAAAATTGAGTATTGCTAACTTTTGTAAGTGTAATAATATCTCCTTTAACAAAGTCCCCCCAAGCATCTGATTGAACTACGAAGTCGCCTTGGTATATAGCTGGATCGTACGCACAAATTGCTGCGAAACGAGCGTAATCACCAAATAAAGGGTAAGCTACTGGACCCGCACCATTACCAACAGCACCAGCTAATGCAGGAAATGCCTCATATTTATTTACACCCACATATAAATCAGGTGCAAAATCATAGGTGTCACCCAATGCAATTGCTGAACCAAATAAAGCGGCAATATCAGCAGCAGTAACTGCTAAGTTTATAGGAAGTGTTGTCACATCCTTTTTTAACAATTTTACATTGGCATTAGAACCATTTTTTCTAACTACAATGTCCACTTTATCTGGGGGAGTTGCCCCAGGAAAATACAGGGATACTTTAAATTTACCAGAAAAAGTTGCTAAGTTCAAAAGGTCTATAGACTGCGATCCAGTTGCATCAATATTTGTAGACACCACTGGTACAGATTTGATTACAACACTTGACCTAATACCTCCGTCATCCTTCTTACAACCAGCGAAGGCAATGATAAGACCTAAGGTTAAGGCCGCAAATATGTTTATTTTTCTATTTTTCATAATCTATTAATTTTATTTTAATATATCAAACGAGTATATAATTATTATCCAGCAGGTTGCCAAAATACACGATAAGATTCTGGTACTTTTTGTGGTGGTGAACTAGAGTTTAATGATATTTCATTTGTGCTGAATGGTAATGACCAAGGGTATAATCTGTCACAAGCAACAGGCACTGTTTTTCCTTCTGGCGTTAAAACGCTTGTTACTGTTCCTAACGGCGCTGGTGCAAATAATACAGGGAACTTAGTTCTTCTGTAATCTGTCCAACTATCAACAGGATTTTCAATTCTGTTGATCCATTTTTCAGTCATAATATATTCTAATCTTTTTGATGCAGTTGCAGCTTTATCATAAGCAGCTAAAACAGCAGTTTTGTAAGTTGTTGTCGCAGCAAGTGTTGCGATAGCAGGCACTACTTGTGCTTTACCCGCTGAACTTGGCTTAATATAATTAATGATGATATTATCCATTTGTAAGAATGATTCATCTAAAGCTTTGCTAAATAATGCTTTTTCATCTCCTGTGATAACACCAGCGTTAACTAACTCAGCTTCAAGATAAACTCTGTCAGCATAAGTAATAAACTGATGCGGAAGTGCGCCCGTTCCTGCACCAAGTGGTGTTAAAGTAGTAATAGTTGCAGCACCATTATCTTCATATCTACCACCTGCAGGGTATAAACCTAACAAAGAGTAAGTAGAACTATTGGATCCATCACGACAAGGTCCACTAGATCCAAATAAGATAGAAATAAAACCACCATCACGATAATCAGTACAGTTTTCAGGTGTACCTGATGCTGACTTTTGATTATATATGTAATAAGGAATTCTTGGATCAGTAATATTTGTTAAAATATTAGCATTCTTA
>CAIWBA010000140.1 GCA_903910765.1 uncultured Bacteroidota bacterium | reverse complement strand
TCAAATATTAAATCATAATCACGCTTTAAAGCCCATAAAAAACCATGAATATAGGCGGTGCCTAAACCTAATTTACCTGCTCTTTTTTCAATAAAAATACGTCCAATATGTTTGGGCATTAATCCTTCCACTATTTGAGCAGTTCCATCTGGAGATCCATCATCAACAACTAATACATCATATTCAGCTGCAAATCCTACAACTGTTTCAATGATAGAAGCAATATTCTCCTTTTCATTGTATGTGGGTATGATGACTAATTTTTTCAATTCGGGGGTAAGGATGTTATAAGTAATTATTTTTTTAAAATACTGCGGTTAAGTATTTCCGTAAGTTTTTGTTTGGTGTGTAAAGCAAAATCACCCTTCATCATCCAATCATAATATTGGGGCTCATCTTTAAGCACCTGGACTACGGATTTACCTTTGTGCTTGCCGAAATTAAATATTTCTACCCCATTTTCCATAATAAATCGACCTGCAAAGTCCACAATTTGGTCCTCACCAGTGAATTTAACAATACTTTCTACGGTATTTCCAATATTTGCATACTTTTCTACTTGTGCTTCTAGTACTTCCCAGGTGGCCATGGCATCCGCTTCTGCGGTATGTGCATCCTCCAAATTCTTATTACAATAAAACTTATAAGCTGCAGTTAGGGTACGTTGTTCCATTTTATGGAAAACCTTCTGAACATCCAATAATTGCCTACTTTCCATATCAGCTGAAATACCAGCCCTTAAAAACTCCTCATTTAACATAGGTATGTCAAACCGATTACTGTTATAGCCGCCTAAATCAGCACCCTCTATGAATTGCTTAATTTCATTCGCAATTTGCTTAAAGTTGGGTGCATCCTTTACCATTTCATCTGAAATACCATGAATAGCAGTCACTTGTTCTGGTATGTGCATCTCCGGATTAACTAATTTACGTTTCACTTGCTTTGTACCGTCTGGCATGATTTTTACCAGGGCTATTTCCACAATTTTATCCAAGCTCACATTTATTCCAGTTGTTTCAAGATCAATAAAAACAATTGGCTTTGTTAATTGTAAATTCATATTTTTTATTATGCATCAAAGTTAATTAAACAAATGGTGTAATTAGGCGTAAAAATGGCTTAATATAACTCGAGTAAATTAAGTAAATTTGTGGTGCAAAACTTAAAATTATGATGAACTGGATACCGTTAACCGAGCTAAATCAACTGGAAACGATAAAAGATCTATCCTTTTCTACACCACAAGTCATACTTAAACATAGCACCACCTGCAGTATTAGTAAAATGGCATTAGCAAGAATGGAAAGATCCGAAGCCCCTGACTCCATCCAATTCTACTATTTAGACTTGTTGAATTACAGACCCATCTCCAATGCAATTGCTGAAAAATTTAGTGTTTACCACGAATCCCCTCAAATTTTATTAATCAAAAATGGCGAATGTACTTATGATGAAAGCCATGGTGGAATTCAAATGGAAGAAATTGTAGAACAAGCTGCAATCTAATTAAGAAACTAGCAACTTTCAATCACCATTGCGCTTGCGCCCCCACCTCCATTGCAAATTGCAGCAGCACCATATTGCGCTTTATTTTTTTGTAAAATATGAATTAGGGTAACCAAAATGCGCGCGCCACTGCATCCCAAAGGATGCCCTAAGGATACTGCGCCGCCATGCACATTTACTTTAGTTGGGTCTATTTTTAATAAGGAAGTATTTACCAAACCTACTACTGAAAAAGCTTCATTAAATTCAAAATAAGAAATTGCCTCTTTTTCAATACCAGCTTTCGCCAATGCTTTTGGCAAAGCCAAGGCAGGAGTCGTTGTAAACAATCGAGGATCTTGTGCTGCATCCGCAAATCCTTTAATGATTGCGATTGGTTTTAATCCCAACTCATTTGCTTTCTTTTTGCTCATCAAAAGTAATGCCGCAGCTCCATCATTCATAGTAGAAGCATTGGCTGCAGTCACTGTACCATCTTTACTAAATGCAGGATTTAATTGCGCAATTTTATCAAAATTTACTTTATAAGGTTCTTCGTCTTTATCTATACTAGTTGGATCTCCTTTTTTTTGCGGAATGACCACCGGTATTATTTCCTGCTTAAAAAAACCTTGCTCCGATGCTGCTTGTGATTTTTTATAACTTTGAATAGCAAAATTATCTTGCTCCTGTCTTGATATATTATTTTCTTTCGCACAACTATCTGCAAAATTACCCATGGCTATATTATCATACACATCAGTTAAACCATCTTTTGCTAAGCCATCCAACAAACTTACATCCCCATATTTA
>CAIWBA010000139.1 GCA_903910765.1 uncultured Bacteroidota bacterium | reverse complement strand
TTTAGCATCTGGACGTAAATATTTAATTGCTTTGTTCTCTCTTCTTAATGCAGCTAATTCAATTAAAATTTTGTGCGCTAAGTCAAGTGCCAATGGCATATAATCTTCCGTTTCGTTGCTTGCATAACCAAACATCATCCCTTGGTCACCAGCACCTTGCTCTTCTTTTTTCTTTCTGTCCACCCCTTGATTGATGTCAGCAGATTGTTCGTGAATAGCACTTAATACACCGCAGCTATCCGCTTCAAACATATATTCACTTTTTGTGTAACCAATTTTCTTGATCACATTACGTGCAATCGTTTGAACATCTAAATATGCTTTAGATTTTACCTCACCTGCCAAGATCACTTGACCAGTTGTAACTAAAGTTTCACATGCCACTTTTGATTGTGGATCAAATGCTAAAAAGTTGTCGATTAAAGCGTCAGAAATCTGATCCGCTACTTTGTCTGGATGTCCTTCAGAAACGCTTTCTGAGGTAAATAAATAAGGCATAGAGTTAGTATTTAAGGTGCAAATATATTAATAAAAGCTATTTGATTCAAATGGATACTATAAATCTGAATAATAAATATGTAGCCTCATTCTGAATCGGGAATGCTTCCCTCCTCCCAAACGAACCCTACCAATAGCTGGTTGATTACCAAGGCTTGAACTTAAATAATCCACGCCAGCAGCTTTATTATTTGGATAAGGCGGTACATACATAATAGAATCGTTTACAGGGGCTAATATTCTAAAATCAAACATAGAGTCGGTTCGAGAGATAACCCCTTGTACATATCTACTAATATTGAAGTTGTAGCTAGCTACTTTATCATACCCCATGATGGATTTATATACCAACCTGCCACCAAAGCGGCTCAAATATTCAGGGCTAGAGGTTCCAACATAATCATTGGGCACATTCCTGATTTTTTTAGCAGCTGTATCATAAATTCCTAAAAACAAATATTGCGGAGGGAGCATTTGTTGTTCAATCGTTTTCAAATTTGCATCATCAGGCACCTGTTCCGCTATTAATTCAGCGCGATGTATGATTTTATTTTTAAAATTTTTCAAACCCGGTACTTTTAATTTCACCATCGTGCCCGGACTTGTTTGAACATACACCAAAGAATCGTTCAACGTCCCATTAATATATTTATAGGACTCAGAGGCTGTTCTATTTCTTGTGATAAAATTTGCATCTCCTGTATTATAGAGGCTATATTTAAAATAGCGAACAGCGGTATCTCTTTGTGTTGATCCTACCGTGCTTGATCTATAATATAATCCAAGCTTCGTATTGGTATCAGTCATCCCAAGGCGAATCAATACATTGCTATTTCCGCTTGTGGTTATCGCAAATCCTTTGAAATATTCTCGTAATGTAGAATCAGTTCTGTAGGCATTTGTTGTATCGAATAATTTAATAAACTGCAATGCAGCAGATGGCAACAATTTTATTCTAATTTGATTCGCAGATAATTCAAAACGACTAATGATTGAATCCCTCGCTCTTGCAAAATCAAGGGTATATGGATTTGCAAGTGCTGTGCCCGGTTTTATATCATATGCATTTTGATAATTACTTGCATATAACTTGCCAATTTCTAATGGTGTTTTATCGTCAATCTTATTTACATTCAAGGTAATTGGTTTCGAAGAATCTCCATAAAAACCATGATAGCTTAAAATCAACACCGCTGAATCAACCAAAATACTATCCTTATCGCCTTGAAAATAAAAAGGGAAAATTTCAGGCTTTAATTGAAAAAACATAGAAGCAGAAGTCGTACCAAAAATAGGGTCATTCGTAATTTTCCCTAGTATATGTTCATCTGTTCCAAAAATTCGCATAGAATCCGCATAATCCGCTGACTGTGTCTCTACCGATAAAGTAGTATCCTTGGTATTGACTGCATCCATTGCAGGTAGCAAACCAAGCCCTAATTCAGAAGTACTAATACGGGTACATGCTGAAAATATCAGGGTTAAAAAAAGGAAAATTGAAAATTTCTTAAGGGTATGAATTGATGCCATGAATTTAATTATCATTACTTTGCTGCAAGATCGTTGTATAAATCTAAATACTCTGTTAAATCGGAATCCCAACCATTAAAAGGCACAACTTTTTTACCTTTTACGACTGAAAATTCAGATACTAATTTTTTATCTAATATATCTGCACCAAAAGTGATGGCATCTGCATAAGTTGCGCCCCCTCTGAATAGTGCAGTATTATTTAAATCCTTAAATGGTTCTAAATCTTTGTCTTTCATATTTGTATTGATCAAAGATTTTGTTAAAAAATCCTTGCCCAATTTTTCATCGAAAGTATTTTGACCAATGGTGAAAATCACTTTTGCATTTGAAAAAACAGGTTCTTTCTTAAATGCAGTTTTGATATAAGCAGGGATTAATCCAGTCATCCAACCGCTGCAATGAATAATATCTGGAGGCCATCCAAATTTTTTCACCGTTTCTAATGCACCTCTACAAAAGAAGATCGTGCGAAGGGCGTTATCGTCAAACCATTTTTCATTTTCATCATGAAAAATTTGCTTTCTTTTGAAAAAATCCTCGTTTTCTAGAAAATACACTTGCAACCTTGCATTCGGCAAAGAAGCTACTTTGATTTGTAATGGATAATCATCTCCATCTACTTGCACATTAATCCCAGATAAACGAACTACCTCATGTAAACGGTGTCTGCGTTCATTGATTACGCCAAATCTTGGCATGATACAACGTACTTCTAACCCACTGTCATTACTTTTAATTGCGAGCTTATTGATTACCTCCGCAAATTCGGTCAGCTCCAAATAGGGCGACATTTCTGTGGCGATATATAAGATTCGTTTTTTTTCAGACATTCATTTTGAATTTAACTCAGAACCATCTTTGAGTCTGCAAAGTTACATAAAAGCAAGGACTTTAAGAAACCACAAAAAACAGTAATAAAACCTCCTCGCCCAACGTATATCTTAACAAATGGTCGTATTTTGCAGAAGATAGGAAAATTCATCCCCAATTATGGCCAAATTTTTAAAAATAGGATTCTTCTTTTTGGTAGGCATTTTGCTGATTTGGTGGAGTTTACATCAAATTCCCCCGCAAGAATGGAACAAATTTACCAAGGCCCTAGCCAAGTCCAAATTTTGGCTAATCCTCCCAATATTTTTCATTTTAGGCCTATCTCATTTTGTTAGGGCCCTACGCTGGAGATTGATCATGGAGCCGTTGGGATACAAACCCTCGATCATGAACACTTTTTTAGCCGTTTTGATTGGCTACCTAGCCAATCTAGCCATCCCTAGATTGGGGGAGGTTTTAAAATGCACATTACTAGCTAAGTATGAAAAAGTGCCTGCTGAAAAAATTGTTGGCACCATTGTAGCGGAAAGGGCCTTTGATGTCATTAGCCTTGGTATCGTTTTTTTATTAGCCCTAACCTTACAATTTAATGTTATTCAGGCCGGATGGCAACAGCTACAAAATGCGAGTACCTCCACGAATGAACATTCAAATAATGGCTTGTTAATATTTTTAGGTGCCTTGGTTGTACTGTTTATTATAGCTGTTATTTTATATTTTACTTTTAAACATAAGTTTGAAACGATCATAAAAAGTATCAAAACTATTTTAATTGGCATCTGGGAAGGTGTTATCAGTGCGACTAAATTAAAAAAACATAATTTATTCTTTTTTTATTCCTTTAGTATTTGGTTTTTATATTTACTAGCTACCTATATTGGTTTGTATGGAACAGAAGGTACTGCAAGTTCATTTTCAACGGCTATAAGTTGTCTAGCATATGCGAGTATCGGCATGATTATCACACCAGGTGGCATTGGTGCTTATGCTTTCTTTATGGCCAAAGTGTTAGAATTAAATGGCATTGAATATACCCTTGGCTTAGCCAATGGAACCTTACAATGGTTTTCACAAGTCATTATCGTGATTGTATTAGGCGGTCTTGCTTTAATCATGCTCCCTTTTATCAACAAACAAGTAAAGTGATATGCGATTAGTTGAAAAAATTCATCAAAAAATTAAAACAGTTGCCGAAGCAAAACAAACCATTGCCGCAGGAAAAGTATTGGGCAAAACATTTGCATTCACCAATGGATGTTTTGACATTTTACATCCAGGACATTTATACTCCCTAG
Organism: uncultured Bacteroidota bacterium; assembly: GCA_903910765.1. Classification (GTDB taxonomy): domain Bacteria; phylum Bacteroidota; class Bacteroidia; order Chitinophagales; family Chitinophagaceae; genus Sediminibacterium. The sequence continues at coordinate 3,447 of CAIWBA010000139.1, read as the reverse complement.
CAGAAACAGCGAAGGAAGCGGATTACTTAATAGTAGGGCTAAATAGTGATGCAAGCGTTAAAAGGTTAAAGGGTCCGGAACGTCCAATAAATAATACCAATGATCGAGCCTTAATTTTGGCAAATTTATTATTGGTGGATATGGTAGTCATCTTTGAAGAAGATACCCCCTTAGAATTGATTAGTAGTTTATTACCGAATGTTTTAGTGAAAGGTGGCGATTATACGATTGAAACAATTGTTGGTGCAAAGGAAGTAATTGCAAATGGCGGAAAAGTAATTATTAATCCCATCATTGAAGGATTCTCCACCACAAACACCATCGAAAAAATTAAAAATACTTAATTAAGCATTTTCATAATTTATCTATTTTATGCGTTTTATATTTCTGTTGTTTTTATGTGTTATTTCCCATCAAGTAGTTATTGGACAAGCAAGCCAAAATTGGCATTGGAAAGATTACACAACAGATTCAGTGCATGGGATTAGTTTACATAAAGCGTATAAATTAATAGCTACCCTACCCCAAAAAGCAAGTCCTGTAATCGTTGCAGTGATTGATGGTGGCATTGACACCAATCACCTTGCATTGAAAAATTTACTTTGGACAAATGCAAAAGAGATTCCTAACAATAATTTGGATGATGATAAAAATGGCTATGTTGATGACGAACATGGATGGAATTTTTTAGGCGGGAAAGATGGCCGAAACATTGACAAAGCCGCTGCTGAAATGACAAGGATTTATCATAGATATAAAACCATTTATGATGGAAAACAAATTGACACCAACCAGTTAAGTTCAAAAGAAAAAGATACTTACTTGATTTGGAAACAAACTGTGGATGAAATTAACGTTTCAGAAAACGATTTAGGTTCCCTACAATATATTAAAATGGCAAGCAATGCCATAAAAAAAATGGGCGCGATATTATTAAAGGAATTACCAGACTCAAATTTCACTATATCCACCTTAGAATCCTACCAGCCTATTGGTCGGGTGACGCTTGATACCAAGATGGCTTATTTAAGGGCAGTAAAAATTCTTGGTATTGAAAAAGAAAGCACTTACCCTGAAATCATACAGGATTTAGAAGAATATGTGGAAGGAAAAGAAAAAGCAGCAAGCGCAAAAGAAGCGGCTCCAGCAGATATAAGGGCGGATATCATCAAAGATGTGTATTTTAATTTTTCTGATAAATATTATGGCAACAATGATATCACAGGTCCAAATGCACGACATGGAACACATGTTGCAGGTCTTGTTGCAAGTATACCAGACTCCAGTTGGCAGGTAAATAATTTATACCCTTCTTTAAAAATTATGGGAATAAGAACAGTTCCAGATGGCGACGAATACGATAAAGATGTTGCACTAGCCATTAGATATGCGGTAGACAATGGCGCAAAAATTATCAATATGAGTTTTGGCAAATCCTATTCTCCTGAACAAGCTTGGGTAGATAGTGCTATAAGATATGCGGCACAAAAAGATGTTTTATTAATTCACTCAGCTGGAAACGAATTTTATAATTTAGATATTAAAAAAGTGTATCCAAACACCTATTCCCCTAGTTTTAAAGATACCGCAAATAATGTGATTACTGTTGGCGCAAGTAGTGATCCAAGTTTAAATAATGTTTTATTAACGGACTTTAGTAATTATGGTGCAAAAACAGTAGATGTGCTTTCACCAGGAAACAAAATTTATTCCAGCTTACCTGGTAAAAATAATTATGGTTACCTACAAGGTACCAGTATGTCATCCCCTATTGTAAGTCATATTGCAGCCATGATTCGATCTTATTTTCCGCAATTATCTGCCATTCAAGTAAAAGAAATAATTTTAAACAGCGTTTGGAAACCCAATGATAACAAAATTAAGTATGTCATTCCTAATAGAGACACGGATAAAACCTTTTTCGAAGTTTGTACCACAGGGGGCATTGTAAATGCGGCCAATGCGATTGCGTTAGCAAAAACATATAAAATTCCGACACCACAGAATAACGATAAAAAGAAAAAAACTAAGAATTAGTAATTAAATACAATATTTACCAAAATAAAAAAATATGCCTCGACCTAGTGCAAAAGAATATGGTGTCCCCCATCAAAATTATATTAACTATACAAGCGGAAAAGATTATTCAATTTTAGTACAACAATACCAAGAAAGAATTACAGAATCATGGTCGGCAGTTCCAGTTGAAAAAACAAATTTCGCCTATGGGCCAGATAAGTGGACCATCAAACAAATGCTACAACACGTCATTGACACAGAAAGAATTTTCGCCTATCGTGCATTGGCTATTGCTAGACAGGAACCAGCTGCATTATTAGGGTTTGACGAAAATGAATATGCAAAAAATGCGACTGCTGCTAATAGAAACTGGAAAGACATGTTAATTGAATGGCGGGTAGTTAGGCAATCTACCAATTTACTATTTGCCTCATTTACAGAGGAACAAATGAAAGCAATGGGAACCGCAAGTGGTCATCCTATTTCAGTTAATGCATTAGGATTTATCATTTTTGGCCATGCACTTCATCATTTACATGTGCTAAAAGAGCGCTATGACATCTAATTTATATTAGTACTAATAAACAAAAACCCCGTTCCGATTTCTCGGGACGGGGTTTTTTATAAAGCCAATGCTTAATTTATTTTGTTCCGTAAATATGGATCGCTAATTGTACTTCTGTATCCACCATACCTACACCATAGTTAATTCCAAAAATAGTTCTATCAAAAGGTAAGAAAGCTTCTGCAAAAAAACCTTTGTCATCTGCATTTCTAATGATCGCAGTAAAGGTAACTGGTGCTTTAATTCCTTTTAAGTTTAAATCACCTTTAATGGTTGCTCTATCTGCTTTGATATAATCAACTGTATTGATGGTAAAAGTAGCTTCACCAAATTTTGAAATATCAAAAAAGTCACCAGAAGATAAATGACCTTGTAATTTTTCACCACCACGTTCGTCCGTTACTTTTAAACCAGCAACATCAATGACAAAACTTCCACCTACTAATTTACCACCATCTACTTGAACTGAACCTGACTTAACTGGGAAATAGCCAGTATGGTAATCGCTTTTTTTAGAACCCACCCAATCAACTTTACTTTTTTGTGCGCTTACTGTAAATGTAACTCCTGCGTTAGATTTATCTTTATTAGTAAAGGCAACTAATGACAATGATGCTGCTACTATAGCAACTGAGAAAATGATTTTTTTCATATTTATTTAATGTTTTTGATTATTGAGCAAACTAAAATACGCAAAAAAATTGCGAATTCAATAGGCCCAATTGTTATATAATATTTAATTGTTATTAAAGTGTAAATATATAAATCAATGTTTAAACAACAAAATATATTTTAGGGTTAATCTATGCCTATAATCTAGTATCTTCGCCAAAATTTAGATTTTATGAATTTGCATGAATATC
>CAIWBA010000138.1 GCA_903910765.1 uncultured Bacteroidota bacterium | reverse complement strand
TGTAATAGTATATCCATCACAATTAATAGGGGCGCAAATTGCACCAGCAAGCAAAAGTAGTATGCAAAGAGCCTGTGCTGCAGCATTATTGCATAAGGGCAAAACAATTATAACGAATCCTGGCCATTCAAATGATGATTTGGCCGCAATAGATGTCATTCAAAAATTGGGCGCTGTTGTTGAAATAAATAAAGCAGAAAACAATGCAACCATCACTGTAATATCCAATGGCGTTAATCCAATAGGACCTGCAATGAATTGTGGGGAAAGTGGTTTAGGGATACGAATGTTTACGCCTATTGCTGCATTAAGTAACCAGGTCATCAGTATTGAAGGCAAGGGAAGCTTGGTGAAAAGACCGATGCATTTTTTTGATGAAATATTTCCTTCATTGGGGGTTGCAATAAAATCGCAAAAAGGGTTTTTGCCCATTGAAATAAAAGGGCCTTTACAACCTGCAAACATCACTGTGGATGGTTCCTTGAGTTCGCAATTTTTAACCGGTTTGTTAATGGCATATGCGGCAACGGAACAATATGATACAGAAATAAAAGTGTTGGATTTGAAAAGCAAACCTTATATCGATTTAACCTTAGGGGTATTAAATGCATTTGGTTGGAATGTAAAACATACTAATTACGAAAGCTTTAAGTTTTATACGCATACACCATTAAAGTCATTGATTGAATATACCGTTGAAGGTGATTGGAGTGGTGCTGCTTTTTTATTAGTCGCTGGTGCGATAGCAGGTCCTATAAAAGTGAGCGGCTTACAATTAGATTCAACACAGGCAGATAAAAAAATAATTAGCGCTTTAATGAGTGCCAATGCAAGTGTGACGATTGAGGCGGATGGAATAATTTTAGGGCCCAATAAAAATATTGAAAATGGGAGGCAAGAAAAATTGAATGCATTTCAATTTGATGCAACAGATTGTCCTGATTTATTTCCGCCCTTGGTAGCATTAGCTTCCTATTGTAATGGGGTGAGTGAAATAAAAGGCGTGAATCGTTTAGCGCATAAAGAAAGTGATCGCGGGCTTACACTCCAAGCAGAGTTTGCAAAAATGGGTGTAAATATAATTTTAGCGGGCGATGTTATGCAAATACATGGCGGCGGTGAAATAAAATCAGCTGTTGTGTTTTCACAGCATGACCATCGTATAGCCATGGCATGTGCCGTAGCTGCTTTATGTGCAAATGGACCTGTTGAAATTACCGAAGCGGAGGCCATCAATAAATCCTATACTGATTTCTTTATGGACCTACAGCAATTGGGGGCAAAAGTGGATATTGAATAAATTTCTTACCTTGTAATATTGAACTTTGAAACATGAACAAATTTGGAACCTTATTTAGTGTACAGATATTTGGAGAATCACATGGGGCATGTGTAGGGCTAACTATTGATGGATGTCCTGCAGGCTTGCCATTAACTATGGCTGATTTTACAGAAGATATGGAGCGTCGTAAAGGGGGTAAGCAGAAAGGAACGACACCTAGACAGGAGGATGATATCCCTATTTTTAAAACAGGACTTTTTAATGACAGGACCACTGGTGCACCTTTAATGATGTTGTTTGAAAACAACAATACAAGAAGTGGTGATTACGAAAAGCAAAGAGCAGTTCCAAGACCAGGTCATGCTGATTTTACAGCACATCATAAATTTGGAGGCTTTGAAGATTATAGAGGGGGTGGTCATTTTAGTGGTCGACTCACTGTAGCTTTAGTGGGTGCGGGTGTGGTTGCAAAAAAATTATTAAAAGGCATTGAAGTAAAAGCTACTATCAAAAGTATTGGCGGAGAAACGGATCCTGAAAAAGGATTACAAAAAGCCATTGACAACAAAGACAGTGTGGGTGGAATTGTGGAATGTGTAGTTACAGGTTTACCTATTGGATTAGGGGAACACTTTTTTAATTCAGTAGAGTCATTACTTAGTCATGCGGTATTTTCGATACCGGCGATCAGGGGAATTGAATTTGGCACTGGATTTGCTGCTGCCAATATGTTTGGGATTGAACACAATGATGCAATTATAGATGCATCTGGAAAAACAAAAACAAATCACGCAGGTGGTGTAGTAGGTGGTTATACCAATGGAAATGATTTGGTTTTCCGCATTGCAGTAAAACCAACCTCTTCCACACCCAAAGAACAAAATACACTGAATTGGGAAACCAATGAACAAGAAAATTTTTCTGTTAAAGGAAGACACGATTTATGCATTGCACTTAGGGTACCGGTCGTCTTGGAAGCCGTTACTGCAATTGTACTTGCAGATTTAATGATGATAGATCAAAAAATTCCAAGAATCATTAAAAATTAAAATTATGGAAAGCGAATT
>CAIWBA010000137.1 GCA_903910765.1 uncultured Bacteroidota bacterium | reverse complement strand
GTCAAAAGGCCTTAGTTCAAAATTTCCTATGGGGTAACGTAAATCTTTCATTTTACTTCTTTTACTTACTTGTTAATCTTGTATTTTTTGTTTGCATCCATCTGTCAGTTCTAGTCCACCAATTGGATACAACAATTGCATCTCTATCAAATGCCCCTTTGCCATATAATTCATCATATGCGGTAGCAAAATCTTGTGTAGTATCTAATTCTTTCCAACCATTTGGTAAACGTCTTACTGACATTAATCTATCTGTTCCTGTTGTTGTCGTGTAAACTGCTATTTTCCAACCTAATTTATCATATACTTTAGGAAATTTCTTAAGAATATCTGTAAACACTTTTTTATTACCAATACCTTTAATCGTATATTCTGTAACAAGTGCTTTGTCAGCTCTTTCTTCAAATTTACTATTAGAGAACTCTGCTTTATAAACTAAAACATCCACTTCATTACTTTCTACATGCGGTGCAACTGTGGTGTTCCAGTTATCAGACCATCTTATATTATCAATAGTAGGGGGTGTTGAATTATCCCTATCAGTAAAACTTCTACCTCTATCATAGGCATATAATTTTTCTCCATTATGTTTCCCTCCTGTAATATTATAACCAATAAAACCGTCTTTCCCACCATTTGAGGGGAAAAACTTATTTATAAATAATTCACTAGCGTCAGTATAAGCAACTGAATGCCCAACTTTTATTTTGTGAAATTGTGTGGTCATTGTTGTTTCTTGCGCAAACACAGCAATGCTTACAAAAGCTAAAGCAACTAAGATTTTAATCTTTTTCATTTTTTATTATTTTTTGGTTTTAAAATATTTAACATACAAATTACTAATATATTTTGATAATTAGTTTCATTTAGATACTGAAATATTAAAGAGGTGAAATTGGGGATAAATATTTATAACTCGGCTTTGGGTAAATGCACTTTATAAACCGGCGCCAATTTGATAGATTCTTAAGTTTCCCCCTAACTATTTATAAATCAGCAAGTTATTATATTGAATATAAAAGCCACTGATTGCTAAAGCAACCAATACTCCTTAAATTAAATAATTGTTATTTCTAATATTGGGTGGGTGCTTCCTTTCATGAATGTAAATGGGTCTATCTTTTGGGAAATGTCTTCATTATCCAAGCGCAAAGCTTCATTTTTTGAAGTGTTGTGTAATTTTTTGTAACTTTTCATTCATTGTATTTATTTAAATAGCCGAAGTGTTCTTTTATCTATTTTTTTTATAAAATCGGATAAGGTTCATCTTTAATTTAAAAAGTTTTAAAATGGTTAATATCATATGGTTAGTCTTGGTTTTGTTTGCCCTATTATATATTTATGTTTTTGCAGTTGATATCATTAAAAATAAAAACAAACTAGAAAATGTAAGTTGGATTAAAACAGGACTGATTGGTTTTGTAGTAAACTTTTTTGACGTATTGGGTATTGGTGCGTTTGCACCGCAAACAGCGCTTTTAAAGTTTACAAAACAAACCTCTGATAAATTAATTCCAGGCACTATGAATGTGGCAAACACATTGCCGGTTTTAATTCAAGCCATCATTTTTATTCAGGTGGTTGAAGTGGAGCCCGTTACTTTAGTTGTAATGTTTTTAACCGCAATGATGGGTGCAATACTAGGCGCTGATATTGTTGGAAAACTTTCTGAGAAAAATATAAGGTTAACTATTAGTATTGCTTTATTAATTACAGCAGGGTTCATGTTTGCTAACAAAATGCACTGGATACATGGGGAAGGAGTAGCGATTGGAATTCATGGTTGGAAATTAGTTATTGCAGGTGTGGTTAATTTTATTTTAGGAGCCATGATGACTGCAGGTGTGGGCTTATATGCGCCCTGTATGGCGCTAGTTTATTTATTAGGTTTATCTCCTCAAGTAGCGTTTCCCATCATGATGGGCTCATGTGCGTTTTTAATGCCGCCAGCTTCCTATAAATTTATTAAATCTGGTGCTTACAATAAAAAAGCAGCATTAGGGATGGCCATACCGAGCATCTTCGCTGTACTCATTGCTGCATTAATCATTAAATCTTTACCATTGGATACCTTAAGATGGTTGGTGCTAATGATCATTTTATACACTTCCATATCTATGTTTTTGAGTGCTATAAAAAACAAATAAAATGCTAAATATTATTTGTAAATTTAATTAAAGTAAAAAGGCATGACGAATTACCCAAGTATATTTAATGATGTTATTGGTCCTGTAATGCGAGGTCCTTCAAGTTCGCATTGCGCTGCCTCACTTCGTATTGCAAGAATTTGTCGTGATTTGATGGCGGAACAAATTAAAGATATTGTTATCACCTTTGATCCGAATGGTTCATTAGCAACTACACATAAAAGTCAAGGATCAGACATGGGTTTATTTGGTGGATTTTTAGGTTGGGAAGCATTTGATGAACGTTTGCAAGATTCCGAAAAATATTTAGCAACCGCCGGCATTAATTATGAAATAAAAATTGATGCATTAACGGAAAAACATCCCAATACCTATCAAATAGTATTGACGAATGATAAGGAAACCAGAGCATTAGTTGCCATTTCAACCGGAGGTGGTATGATTGAGGTGATTAATATCGATGGAAATAAAGTTTCAATGGCGGGCGATTATTTTGAAACATTAATTTATTGCACCGATGCTACAGGTATCATTAATTATTTAACGGCAACCATCCCATTTGATGAAATCACTTTTCATCAAGGTGTTCATTCTTTCATTGAAATTAAATCGCAAAATAGCCTACCTGAAAATATTTGTAATGAAATAAAGCAAATGCCTACGGTGACTTTTATTAAAGCAATTAATCCTGTATTGCCCATCATGGCACGAAAAAATATAAAGGTTCCATTTATTACTTGTAATGAAATGATGGAATACAATAAAGGAAAAAATAAAGCACTGTGGGAGTTGGCGGTTGATTATGAAAGCATCCGCGGGAATATTAGCCCTGCATTCGTAATGGAAAAGATGAAAGCGATTATTCAAATTATGCGCAGTGCAATTGATACAGGATTAAGTGGCACTAAATATAAGGATCGAATTTTAGGTAGTCAATCCCCTCAGTATAAACAATCATTTGAAGCGAATCAATTAATTGGTGGCGACGTGATTAATAAAACCATTATGTATGTTTCAGCCATCATGGAGGTGAAAAGTTCCATGGGTGTTATTGTTGCTGCGCCAACTGCAGGTTCCTGTGGTGGATTACCAGGCGTAGTATTTGGTACTGCCGATTGTATCAATAAAAATGAAGAAGCAATTATAAAAGCAATGCTATCTGCTGGATTGATTGGTGTTTTTATTGCAGCTCATGCAACATTTGCAGCAGAAGTGGGCGGCTGTATGGCCGAAACTGGTTCAGGTGGTGGAATGGCAGCTGCGGCGCTTGTTGAAATGAATGGCGGAAGCTTGGAGCAATCCATCGCAGCAGCTTCACTCGCACTTCAAAATTCATTAGGTATCATTTGTGATCCCATTGGCAATAGGGTGGAAGCGCCTTGTCTTGGTCGTAATGTTATGGCAGCAACGAATGCCATTTCATGTGCAAATATGGCACTGTCAAATTACGAGCATTTGATACCACTTGATGAAGTTATTGAAACGATGAAGGCAGTGGGTGATCAAATTCATCACACTTTGCGTTGTACGAATTTAGGGGGGCTTTCTATTACAAATACTGCCAAAAAAATAGAAGCCTTACTCGAGGAAAATCCACCCGTATTTTATAAAAGTTGTTAAACATAAACATATATGAACATTTCAAAAAAAATAAATCGTATTTCATTAATTCTGTTAATGCTATTATTTGGGACTGCCACTTTTTCACAACCGGTGGATCGTTTTGTAAAAGTGATTGTTGCCGCAGATCATACTGATTGGTTATATAAAAAAGGAGAAAATGTTAAGTTCACTATTTCAGTGTACAAAAATGGAAATTTAGTAAAAGGGGCTAAAGTGCGTTATGAAATTGCGCAAGAAAGACAAGAGCCAATAAAAAAAGAAACCATCACACTTGCCACGGGAACGCAAACATTGGATGCGGGTACCATGAAAGTGCCAGGATTTTTAAGATGTATTGCAACAGCCGAGGTCGATAATAAAGAATATCGAAATTTAAGTACTGCAGGATTTGATCCATTGGAGATTCAACCTACAGTGGAGAATCCCATTGACTTTGATGATTTTTGGAATAAAGCAATTGCGGATCTTGCCAAAGTGCCCATGGATGCGAGAATGACTTTACTTCCTGAAAAATGCACTGAGAATGTAAATGTTTATCAGGTGAATTTGCAAAATTATAAAATAGGCACAAGGTTGTATGGTATTTTATGTGTGCCTAAAAAAGAAGGCAAGTATCCTGCATTATTACAAGTGCCAGGTGCTGGTGTAAGAGCTTACGCGGGGGATATTGCAAACGCTGAAAAAGGAATCATTACACTACAAATTGGTATTCATGGAATTCCAGTAACGATGGATCCTTCTGTTTATCTTGATTTAGCAAATGGTGTTTTAAATGGCTATCCAAACTATAATTCAGATGATCGAGATCGATTTTTTTACAAACGCGTTTATTTAGGATGCATCAGGGCAAATGATTTTATAACTAGCTTGCCACAATATGATGGCACTAATTTAGCAGTGATCGGTGGAAGTCAAGGAGGTGCGTTGTCAATCGTTACAGCTGCATTAGATAATAGAGTGAAAAACCTAGCTGTTTACTATCCTGCTTTATCAGATGTGACTGGTTATTTATTTGGCCGTGCTGGTGGATGGCCGCATTACTTTGATAAAACGAATAAGGAGTATAATAACACAAAAGAAAAAATAAAAACCTTAAGTTATTATGACGTCGTAAATTTTGCCAAAAGAATTAAAGTGCCTGGTTTTTATTCCTGGGGTTTTAATGATGAAACCTGTCCGCCTACTTCCATGTACGCAAGCTATAATTCAATTTCAGCCCCTAAGGAATTATTTTTAGCGCTCGAAACAGGTCATTGGACTTATCCAGAACAAAATGAAAAAATGAGCAATTGGTTGGTAGGGAAGTTAAAGGGAAAATAAGCGCATGAAATTATATTTTAGATTTTTTTTATTTGTCAACGTAGTTGTAGTTTTTTCTGCATGTTCTAGTGTTACTCGAATCCATAAAATGCCAACAACTAGCTCAATGGTAAAAGC
>CAIWBA010000136.1 GCA_903910765.1 uncultured Bacteroidota bacterium | reverse complement strand
TTGTTGACGGTTCTGCAGTAATTGTTTTTGCTGCTTGGAATAATGTTACTGAAAAAGAAGTAGCGGAATACATGCAAGACATTGCTGATCAAAGAGGTGTTCCAGTAGAATCATTAAATGATTTTGCAGGTTATATCAACGGAGCATTAAAAAACTTAACACCAGAACAAGCAAGAGTTTGGGCAGATAAGCAAACTTATCTTGCATTAGGTTTTGGATTAGTTGCTGCCGCAGCTGAACAAGTAGACGCTACACCAATGGAAGGTTTTGCACCTGATGCGGTAGATGCTGTTTTAGGTTTAAAAGAATTAGGATTGCATAGCGCAGTTGCTTTAACATTAGGTTACCGCGATGCAGCGAACGATTATTTAGTGAATGCTAAAAAAGTGCGTAGAACACATGACAAATTAGTCATCAAAAAATAAGTTTAAAATAACTTTTTATATAGCCTTCTCGATTTTTCGGGGAGGCTTTTATTTTTTTGCCAACTTTGCCAATTGAATAGGTTCAAAGGGCCCGTATTTATGTTGGGTTACTGTAAAATTATCTGCATAAGGACCAAATGGATAATCAAACGGTTTTGTTGCAAGCGCTGGCCAGTCCTTGGATTTATCTTTAGTAGGTCTTGAATGGGAACTAATATATGCTGCTACATCCCAAGCTTGTTCAGTTATCAATGTTGGATTATGATAGTTGACCGTGTTGGGCATATTATTTTTGATGAACCCAGCTAATTTTGAAAGCTGATTGATACCTGCAGCGTCATTGTAACTATGTGCGCCCCAAAGCGGCGGGTATTCATACATATTTCCTTCTTTATTCATGACACCCTCTCCATTAATGCCATGACATTTTTGACAGTATTGTGCATATACATAAATCCCATTTTTAGGATTTGCTGCTACATTAAGTTGCGGAATTAGTTCAATCCCTGATCCCCTTACTTTTTTTCCTTTGGGTACTTTTTCTCCTAACCATTTTATATAAGCATAAATGGCTTTTATTTCTTTTGAATTCGTATCTAATGCCTTCCCATTTAAACTGCGCTCCATGCAATCATTGATTCTTTTATAAATAGTTTCAATAGATCCAGAGCGTTCTCTAAATTTCGGATACGTTGAAAAAACAGAACCATAATTTAAACCCCAGGGTTTGGTGCCAGCTTCTAAATGACAATTTTGGCAATTCATACCGTTGGTGGAATGTTGCACTATTCCTTTAGGCCCTAAATATTTTGATGTATGTGCGACCAACGCATAACCATACCTGATGAGTGGCCCATTTTGATTTGTATCCAAGGGAATTTGATATTGCGAAGCGCCCACCCAAGCACTGGTATCCATTTTGTTTATATCCATTTGGGCACTTTGTTCAATCAATATAGCATCGGATATAAAAGGTACCCCAAATACAAAGATAAAACCAATGATGATGTATAGAAATATTTTAGCCATCTAAAATTAGTTAACCCCCGCTTTTAAATAACGCCATCCTTGCTCCTGCTTCAAAATTACTTCAACCACACCCGATGGAACCGTATTTGCTTCAATTAATAAATCCGCTTTCACAATTTTATGTTTACGCATGGTGTTTTCACAAGCCGAAAAAACAATACCCTCCTTAGTTAAGCTAGCTATCTCATTAGCGAAATAAGTTTTTTCCTTCACTAATAAATCAATCGCCTTGCCATGAACCACTACTTCAATTTGAAGATGATTCGGCCAAATTTTTTGAATATTTTTTATATTACCAATCGTGGAGGACCAGGCACTGGTATCTGCCGTATTTAATTGAATCACAATATTGTGTTCCTTCATTTCAGTTTGCGCATAGCAAAAATGAAAAGAAAATACCATCGTAAATAATAGGAAAATTGGGCGAATCGCATTTTTCATGAATAATAATTTCCATGAATGTAAGAAATTATTAATTATGTATAGATCACAAATTAGGCCCTACTTATAATAATAAGGAAGTAGGCATGGAATATTCTGTAAGCTTAAATTGGCCAGACTCCTTTATTTCCTTGAATCCGCCCTTCACATCTATTAAATGATCAAACCCTCTTGCTTTTAAAATGGATATAAAAATCATTGACCTATATCCCCCAGCACAATGAACATAATAGGTTTTATCTTTTTGAATTGCAGCCATACTATCATTGATAAAGTCAAGCGGCGCATTTAATGTGCCTTTGATATGTTCGCTTTTATATTCCGATGCCTTACGAACATCTACAATTGCAATATCAGCATCTTGCTTTTTTAGTGTGGCTAATTCATCTGCAGATATTGATTTTATTTGATCAACTTCCCTTCCTGATTCTCTCCATGCTTCAAATCCACCTGCTAAAAATCCAATCGTGAAATCGTAACCAACACGCGCAAGTCGGGTGATGATTTCAGTTTCTCGACCAGGTTCGGCGACTAATAAAATTTCTTGTTTAATATCAGGTATCATCGCGCCTACCCAAGGAGCAAAACTTCCGTCAATTCCAATATTAATTGAATTGGGTATAAAGCCTTTTGCAAATATTTGTGCATCTCTGGTATCCAAAATTAAAGCACTTGTTTCATTGGCTGCAGTTTCAAATGCAGCAGGAGACATTGCATGTTGTCCACGTGCTAATACTTGATCAATACTATCATAGCCTTGGATATTCATCATCACATTCAATGGAAAATAACCGGGAGGTGCCACCAATCCATCCAAAACGGCAGCTATAAATTCGGACTTGGTCATGTCCGCTGCTAATGCATAATTGGTCAACTTTTGATTACCCAAGGTATCCTGGGTTTCCTTACTCATTTTTTTACCACATGCACTGCCTGCCCCATGCGCCGGATAAATCACAATATCATTAGGCAATGGCATAATTTTATTTCTGAGGGAATCATATAAGTAGCCGGCTAATATATCTTGTGTTAGTTCTTCTTTTATTTTTTGCGCCAAATCAGGACGACCTACATCTCCAATAAACAAAGTATCACCACTAAATAAAGCCACTTCTTTGCCGTTTTCATCCATCAATAAGTAGCAAGTGCTTTCCATGGTATGGCCTGGTGTATGCAATACCCTTATCGTAACCTTACCCAATTTAATTTCCTCATTATCCTTTGCCGAATGAAATTCAAAAGCGGGCGCAGCAGTAGGACCGAATACAATTTTAGCACCTGTTTTTTTAGCAAGATCAATATGACCAGATACAAAATCAGCATGAAAATGGGTCTCTAAAACATATTTTATTTTAGCCTTGTCCAACTTGGCTTTTTGAATATAGGGTTCTACTTCTCTTAATGGATCAATAATTGCCACTTCGCCTTCACTCATGATGTAATAAGCGCCTTGTGCCAAACAACCCGTATAAATTTGTTCTATTTTCATTATCTGATATTTACTATCAACTGCAAAAATATACAATAAAATTAGCTTAAAGCGTGACAAAAATCACTTTTAAGTGCCAAATTTTTATCGGCCATTTTACACTATTTATTTACTAAGTGACTAATAGTACATATCTTGTAATGCTTATTTATGATTTTTGCAAAAAACTAATCAAACATGGAGATAGTCGGCTATCTAGCATCTATTTTAATTGGGGTTTCTTTAGGCCTAATTGGAAGTGGGGGTTCTATTTTAACAGTACCTGTTTTAGTTTACCTGTTTCAAGTGAATCCAATTTTAGCCACCACTTACTCCTTATGTATTGTAGGCTTGAGTAGTATTGCTGGTGTTATTTCAAGAATGAAACAAAGATTGGTCGACATTAAAACGATTATCAATTTTGGAATACCCTCTGTCATAGGCGTATTTTTAGCTCGTAAATTTTTCTTGCCAAATATCCCAGATACTATACACTTAGCGAATACTTTATTAAGTAAAAGTAATTTTATCATGTTGTTTTTTGCAAGTTTAATGTTGGTTTCAGCATTATCCATGATTTTAGGAAAAAACAAGAAAGAGGTGGAAGGGGTTTTGCCCGTATATGGCGTCGCTTTAATGTTGGTAGGACTTGGCGAGGGTATGTTAACAGGTATTGTAGGTGCAGGTGGTGGATTTTTAATCATACCCGCATTGGTTATATTAGGCAAGCTCCCAATGAAAAAAGCCATCGCTTCGTCTATTTTTATTATAAGTATAAAATCAATTGTCGGCTTTGTAGGCGATATTTCCCATACCTCCATTGACTGGAATTTTTTAATCGTTATTGTTTTATTGGCTACACTTGGGATTATCATCGGTAATTACCTTAATAAAAAAATGGATGGCGAAAAACTTAAAAAAGGATTCGGCTGGTTTGTATTAGCCATGGCCAGTGTTATTTTTATTGAACAATTCTTTTTTGGAAAATAAGGAAGCT
Organism: uncultured Bacteroidota bacterium; assembly: GCA_903910765.1. Lineage (GTDB taxonomy): Bacteria > Bacteroidota > Bacteroidia > Chitinophagales > Chitinophagaceae > Sediminibacterium. Next base: position 29,705 of record CAIWBA010000136.1, on the reverse strand, counting down.
TCCTTTTTTGGAAAATAAGTACCGGAATAATTTTATTGCTAAAATTTAATCAGTCGTTTGTTTAGTCTGTATTATTCTACTATATTTGTAGACTTATAAAATACAAATATGATTGATTTGATAGCGCGTTTAAAAGCGCCTTGGCCTTGGTATATCGCTGGTGCAATTATTGGCTTAATTGTTCCGCTATTATTAATTATTGGGAATAAAACATTTGGATTATCCTCCAACTTGCGGCATATATGTGCGGCATGTTTCCCTGCGAATATTAAGTTTTTCAAATACAACTGGAAAAATGAAATATGGAACTTGTTCTTTGTAGCTGGAATAATTATTGGTGCATTTATTGCTGCTCATTATTTATCAAATCCGAATGCCATAGTTATAAATGAAAAATTAAAATTAACCTTAACTAATTTCGGAGTAACCGACTTTAATCATTTAATGCCTGCTGAACTTTTTAGTTTAAATAGTTTAAGCTCCATCCGCGGATTTATATTAATGGTGGTGGGTGGTTTTTTAGTAGGCTTTGGAACGAGATACGCGAATGGTTGTACTTCGGGTCATGCGATCATGGGCTTAAGTAATTTACAATGGCCATCATTAGTTGCTACCATCTGCTTTATGCTGGGTGGATTTATAATGACCAATTTTATACTTCCATTTATTTTACAATTTAATTAATGAATATGTCTAACAATACCCAACCACTGAATGATATTAAATTGGACGATACTTCGGCTTGTATTAATCATTCAGAAAAAAAAGAAGCTGGTTTTTCTTTACTGAAATATACTTTCATTGGAATGCTATTTGGAATTGTTTTTGTTAAAGCAGAAATCATATCCTGGTTTAGAATACAAGAAATGTTTAAATTTCAAAGCTTTCACATGTACGGCGTAATTGGCACTGCAGTTGCTGTTGGCATTATTTCTGTTGCAATAATTAAAAGGTTTAATATCAAAACAATAAAAGGCGAAAAAATTATCATTGTTCCAAAACCATTTACCAAAGGGCAAATTTATGGTAGCTTATTATTTGGCTTAGGTTGGGCGATGACTGGCGCTTGTCCTGGACCTATTTTTGCGCAGATAGGCGCTGGATTAATGAGTGGCTTTGTAATTTTTGCAAGTGCATTGGTAGGTACTTGGACCTATGGATTTTTTCAAGAAAAGCTACCGCACTAAAATATATTTTACAATAAGTAGTCGGAGTGATAAGATAAGGATAACGCACATCCCTATTAAACATAGTATATGAATGAGTTCAATTCTTCCTCCTTGACCATTCATAATGCCCCATAGTGCCCAGGCGATAACTAAAGGCGCGGCGATAGAGTCGTAAAAGAATGAAAAACAAAAAGCAAGCACGATGGCAATGCCAATCATGATTACAGCCCAATTTTCAGGCGCTATCCCCCATCCGTTCCATTGTAAATAAACGAATAAAGCAGCAAGATTAGCAATAATGGCTACACTGATCCAACCAATATAAATAGTGAAAGGGGCAATAATAAAAATGCGATGAATTAACTTAATATCATTTGAAAGGCTTCTCGTGTAAATAAATATTTGAATTAATACCATCAAAAAGGCAATCATTACAACGACACTTGTAAATATTTGTAAATAATGCCAAGCAAGAATCCAAGATATATTTAAAACTGCCGACGCCCAATACCATGGCGTAATTTGATCCAAATATTTTTTTATAACTGGGAACTCTTTTTGTTTAATAGAAAAATAAGTATGCGTAATTGAATAGCATAATAAAAATAAATAAATCAGCCCCCAAATTGAAAATGTAAAACCGGCAGGCACAAAATAGTTCGGATAAAAGGCGGAAATTTGACCTGTATTATATCCATTAATAGGCAAAATATTTGCCAATGCATTAACGGTAACTACACCTATAAATAAAAGCCAGTTGATTAATGTTTTCATAAAATAGTTACTTGATTGGATAAATAATTACAATGAAAATATTTTATTCATCAATACCCACTTTTCTCCAGGATTTGCATTGGGTAAGGCTTGTTGATAATCCCACAATAATTTTTCCCATTGAACCACAATATCATTCGAGGCATCCATTGCCGCTTTTTTCTCAAAACTAAAATCATCTCCTGCTTCCATAATCATAAATAAACGATTGGACACTCTATAAATATCCATCACATAAATGTCAGCATCTTTGATAGATTTAATAATTTCAGGCCACACGGACTTATGGTATTCCTCATAAGCAGCAATAGCAATAGGGTCGTCCTTTAAATCAACAGCAAAACAATATCTAACCATGATTCGAAATTTTATAAATGATGACCAAATATAATTTTAATATTATAAATATAAACTATTTATTAGCGCCATACACAAAGGCTTCCATCACCCTCATCGATTGAAGCGCATCCATTGCGGAACAAGGATTTGTGCCATTGCCTAAAAAATAGGAAACCACCTGTTCAATAAAGTTTTGTTGGTTATGCATCGGGGGATCAAAATGTATCACTGATTCCTTCCCGTTTTTTTCAATGGTTATATCATTACCAAATACGGGAAATGAAATTTTACCATATTCCCCTATAATTTCAAATACATCTTTCTCTAATTCAGCCGACACCGTAAAATCCCATTCGCCATTAAACACAATATTATTATTGAGTTGCATGGTTCCTTTTACATTATCCTCAGCCGGATACAGTCCCGCCTTATTTTCGGATTTGCCATGAAAACTTATTGCATCACCAAAATAAAAAAATACCAAATCCAATTGATGTGGTGCCAAATCATAAAACAAACCACCACCTGCAAGTTCAGGGAATACACGCCAATTATCCGTTGAGCCACAATTTGGACTCGGCTGTTTAAACATTTGAATGTTTACTTGTTTTACAACACCAATATAATTTTCAGCTAATAAGCTTTTTACTTTTAAAAATAAGGGAAGTGCACGACGATAGTGCGCCACAACTAATTTTACACCTGTGGTATTTGAAATTTGGCGCATGGTTTCACATTCCGCGATATTCAATGCCATTGGTTTTTCAACATACACTGGCTTGCCAACCATCATTGCTTTTTCCGCATAGGCTGCATGAAATTTAGGGGGTGTTGCAATGTATATTGCATCCACTTCAGGATGGTTAATTAATTCATCTGCATCAGTAAAATAATAAGAAACATGATGTCTTTGTGCATAATCTTTTACCTTCTCTGCATCACGTCTCATGACCGCCATTAATTTAGAATTAGGCACTTTATTAAAAGCGGGTCCGCTTTTAACTTCAGTGACGCTTCCACAACCAATCATGCCCCATCGTATTATACGCATATGCAGCAATTTACTTAAAGAATTTGGATTGTATGGTTAGGTTTAATGAAAAATTATAAATAATTAATCGACAACAAAAGAACAAACATGATCTAATTTAACAAAAAAGGCGAACCCATCAAAGATAAGTTCGCCTTTTAAATTACTTATTAGCATTTACTAATGGGGTTTTACTTCCAAGTAAAATGCAAAGAAATTACATTTGAATTCAAGTCAGTAGTTTGCGTGTAATGACCATAACGCAATTCCAAGGTGGACAAATAGGTATTCCCTATTCCATTGGGTGGTGAAACGCGCAAGCCAGTTCCAAAAAAACTACTATTAAATGCTGCTGCAGAATAATTGCTTGTAAAATAAGTATCCGTTACTGCATGTTGCTTATAGGGGGCAAAATATTTGGTAGCAGTTTGGGTGTAATACCTGTAAAACGGTGAGACAGAAAAAAATGGAGTAATTTTATAAGGCAACTCCAAACTTACGGTATGTGAATTTAAGCCCCAATCATCCGTATAATAACGATAATAGGATCTTAAAATTAAGTTATCGCCTATGAAATAATTAAACCTAAAACCAATAGGTATTTTCATTCTTGAATGGGGAAGGTTTTCAACTTTAGCTGTACCATCTTTAAAATAAACTCGGTGAAATGGTAATCCTAACCATCCGTCTTGTTTTACAAGATCAAATAAAATGGCTGCTTGCGCGCTTTTATTAATGACTTGTGTAAATGTAAATGAACTCGTATAGGTATTTCTAGGAATTGAAGGAAGGTCATTCTCTTTTTCCTTTAATATAATACCGCCACCAGTGGTTGTTCCTCCGCCTGAACTTCCTCTACTTGCACTGGTTTTGATGGTTTCGGTAGGTATAACTTCGGTCGTAGCTGTTGCAGCTAATTCAGAAGGATATATTAAGTATACTTTATCAAAATATGCCGAGGTCTTTAAACCAAATTCACCACCTGATTTATTCTTAAAACCAACATGTGCATCTAATGCAAATGATTTATAATTATACTCATTTGAAACATAGGTGCCGATACCAAATTCATTTCCCTTATCCTCATTCTGTACTGTCCAATTTAAGGAGGGATAAACCCTTGTGCCCTCGGGAGAAGATGCACCTGTTGCAGAAATCCATTTTTGCGAAGCAGCTGTATGATGATCAATACCCATACCGGCCAAGATAGTATGCTTTAATCCAGTTTCACCATAACCTACCAATTTCAATTCAAGCATATTTGCATAATCAGTTAATTTCTCGGTACCGATGCCTCCAGTAACTGCAGAATGATTTCCATCCTGCGTATAATAGCTCGTCACTAAATTGACTTCTTCTAATTTTAATTTTTTTGCCTTAAATATATTACTATACTGATCGGATACTTGCGAAAATCCATGTAGGAATAATAAGTATAAACCAATAAGTGTTAACGAAATTTTCTTCATGAGTACTTTCTGTAATGATAAAATTAATTACAACCGCATCCGCCGCCAGTTTTTCCCCCATTAGCACCTGATGCGCCTTCCTTGTATGCCATGAAGTTTGATTCATTCTTTTCCGCCTTACGATTAGATAATGCCATTTCAGAATCATTCAATCTATTTTTCTGATATTCTTTTACCGTTTCACAAGAGGTCACAAAAAACAAGGAAACAATCGACGAAAAGAAAATATACATTTTGTGTTTGTTACTTTTCATATAAGAGCGTAATTTATTATTTAGTTAATTTAATATTTTTTGAGGCGTATAATTTATTATTATCATCTATCACAATAGCTTCAATGTCTTTAATTTGATTAATCATGTCTAATCCGGCTTCAATGCCCATAATCATTACAGGCGTAGCCATGGCATCGGCAATTTCGGCATTCGTCGAAACAATAGTAACGCTTTTTATACCCGATATAGGTAGGCCCGTTTTTGGATTAATGGTATGAGAATATTTTTTCCCGTCAATCATAATGAATTTTTCATAATTACCTGAAGTAGCCACTGATAAGCCACTAATATTCATGTAGGAAAAAATTGAATTCGCATATTCTGGATGAACAATACCAATGGTCCAAATTGATCCATCAGGTTGTGTTCCCCATGTGGTCAAATCACCAGACGCATTCACCACGCCACTTTCCACTCCAGCCGCTTGCATTATATTTTTTGCTGCATCCGCCGCATAGCCTTTTCCTATTCCACCAAAACCAATACGCATTCCTTTTTCTTTTAAATAAACAGTACTCAGCTGCTTATCAATGACAATATTTTTATAATTAATTAACCGAACTCTTTTCTTTGCAGTTTGCAAATCTGGAAGTGATGTCATAGTCGTATCAAAATTCCATAATCGATTGTCAACCGAGCCATAACTAAGATCAAAAGCACCTTGTGTAACGGAGGAAATACGAATAGATCTTTCTATTAAATTTAATATTTCAGTACTCACTTTAATAGGAGCCACACCTGCATTATTATTAATTAAATTTGTTTCGCTATTTTCATCAAATGTGGTTAATAGTTTTTCGATTCTTTTAATTTCATTGACACCTAAATCAATTTTTTCAAAAGCCCAGGCCTCCTCCTTACCCACTACAGTGATTTCAAAATGGTTACCCATTAACTTCATCGCCTTTTTAAACAATTTTAATTTAGGCATCACTTCTGATTATCTTGAATAGTTTGTGCGATATCATCAATAAAATCAATGGTGGAAGACGGGAAACCCTCCCATGACTTCACCACTGCGCCTTCCGCATTTATTAATACAGTTAAAGGGAATACCCCTTTGCTATTATATTTTTCAGCCAAAGCGTCATTTGATTTTTGTTGCGTGGATGTTAATTGGTTTTTTTTATACCTTGGAAAATCAGCATTGACTAAAACTAATTTATCCTTCGCTAATAGTTCAAATTGGTCTGTCGTAAAAACTTCTTTATGTAATTTTATACATGGGCCGCACCAATCTGATCCTGAAAAATTGAGTAAAATATATTTATGCTCTTTTTTCGCAGTTTGAATTGCTTGGTCATAGTTATTGCCCCATTGCAAAGTAGACATGAAAAAAAATGTGAAAATGGAAAAAAGTAATCTCATATTTTAGCGGAATTAATTTATTTGAAATCTACGACAAATATCGTTCATCATATTTGTTTAATTATCAAAAGTTATTAATTTAACTTTATTATACAAAATGTCTTTACGTAATGCTGGTAACTTTATATTATGATAATTTTTAATGCGAATTGAATTGCAAACAAATCAAATGAATTGGTATAATTATACTAACAAATATTAATATTTAAATATGGACACAATTGAAATTTCGGGGGTACTTGGATTAACTGCTATGGTAGTTTTAACACTCAATATAGTCATGGGTATCCTTTTAAGTACGGCATATAAAAAAAATGCTTATTGGCAAAAACTACCTGATAAGATAAAAGCATTAAAAATTATCGATTTCCATAACAATACCGCCTATGTGGCATTGATCATTGTTTTTTTACACTTCATCATTATACCATTGGACCCTAGTTCAAAGTTTAATTTTACGCATTTATTGAAACCATTAACTGCGCCGCACCAGCCCATATTTGTTTTATTAGGGGTCATCTCTTTTATCGCAATACTCATCGTAGTTATTACCACACAGAAAGTAATCAAAAACAAACTAGGCACAACTACTTGGCGAAATATTCATGTCATCTCCTATGCTACAGGGCTATTATTTATAGTTCACGGATTAGTAATGGATCCACTTTTAAAAGATAGGCCCATTGACTTTATTGATCCTGAAAAATTACTAGTAGAAGCCTGCGCCTTATTATTAATAGCTGCCTTTATATTTAGATATCGCTATAAAATTTCAAAAAAATAAAAAAGGGCAGTGTAGAAACACCGCCCGTGCTTAACGATTGCTTGCTAAAACCAGAACCAAGTTGTCATAGATGGGATCGAACCATCGTTAAGGGTTTTGCTGACCCTTGCCTCACCCCTCGGCCACATGACAATGCAAATTTACGGTAAATTAATTTAGTCTACTAATTTTGTAGACTTTTATTTTATGTAAATACTCCATTCCCTATATAATTGTATATCAATGAGTTGTGTTTATTTTGATATTGCTTACCCTTAGATATTCCATACCATTATTTACAAAGCATGTAAAAAACATGTAGTTTCATGTTACCACTTACGCCCATTGTTAAATTGTACCCCCATTGAAAAAAATAATTACCCTTTGTGTTTTACTCTTTTCTAGTAAAATATTAATGGCGCAAATACTGAATACTGATAAAACAGTAGCTATTGATTCTTCCAAAAAAAAGCAGGGTTTAATTTCGGTTTCCATTTCAACTGATCAACAAAAAAATACTTTAGTTGATTTATTTTATACCGGTGACTTTACATTTATACAAAAAAATAATACGACTACATTTTATTCTAAATTAGATAAAGTGACAAACGGCGGACAATCTATTCAAAATGTTGGCACCTTTCAATTAAAAAATAATAGAAGTCTTAATAAAAAATTACACCTTGAAAGCTTTATACAACATCAATGGGATGGAGCACTTGGATTGGAATATAGAAATTTAGCAGGATTAAATTTAGTCCATTATTTTAAAAATACACAAAAAGAAGATTTTTTTTGGGGTGCTGGCATATTTTTAGAAAATGAAAGATGGAATTGGTCGGCAGTAAATAATATCGAACTCATTGGCACAAGTCCTATTAACATAACACATCCAAAATTAAATTTAACTGCAAAATATTCGATCATAAATCCAGCAAATAATTTTGAATTTATAATTAGGGTCTTTAATCAATCGGGTACTTTTCATCATAATTTAAGCAATCGAACCTCTGTCTTTAATCAATTTCAGTTGCCAATTAATAAAAAAATAACCACTTCGTTTAATTTGGACTTCCTATATGATACGGCGCCCATAGTACCCATTGATCATTTTCATTACAATTATTATCAAACACTTTCATATAGTTTTTAAAGTGGCTCTTTTTATTGCTAACTTTATAAAAGTCTAAAAAAGACACACCCATGGATTTCAATACTTGGTCCAGCGCATTACTTCTTATTATTTTTTTAATAGCTACCCTTGCTATTTGGATGAGTGGTATAAAGCTTACCAAAGCCATAGATGCGATTACCACTCATTTTGGTTTAGGACAGGCTTTTGGCGGTATGGTTTTTTTAGCCATCATTACCAACCTCCCCGAAATAGCTATTACTAGTGTTGCTGCATATCATAGAGATTATGATATTGCGATTAGTAATATTTTAGGGGGCATTGCGATACAAACAGTAGTATTAGTTTTAATAGATATTTTTGGTGTAGGAAGGTCAGCGCCTTTAACACAAAAAGGTCATTCAAAAGTTTTAATACTTGAGGGCCTTGCTTTAATTTTTATATTAAGTATTGTAATTGTTGGCGCACAATTCCCATCTTCATTCATCTACTTTAGAACAACCCCATTTGAATGGATCATTGTTGGAATATGGATAGGAACAATATTTTTAATTTCTAAAATGATTGATCCTAAGGAAAAGGTAAAACCTGAGGAATTAGTACATCATTTAAGAATGCCAAAATCCACATTTAAAGGATCTATAAATAGTGCCTATTTAGTTTTATTCATTGGTGCTGTAATCACCCTGTTTGCAGGCTGGGCTTTGGAAATAACCGGTGAAACTTTAGCAAATCGATGGGGTATTAGTGGCGTGGTGTTTGGTGGAACTATATTAGCACTCTGTACAGCCTTACCTGAAATTTCTACTGGTATTGCCTCCGCTAAAATTCGTGATTACAATATGGCTGTCAGTGATATTTTTGGGGGTAATGCATTTTTACCGGTATTATTTTTAATGGCTTCGATAATTGGAGGTGATGCCATTTTACCTAACTTAAAACCTTCCGATATTTATTTAACGATGCTTGGCATTATTTTAACTGGTATTTACATGGCAGGGATGGTGATACATTCAAAAAAACAGATTGCGAGAATGGGTATTGATTCTATTATTGTACTACTGGTATATATACTTGGAATTATAGGACTATTCAAGTTAATATAATTTAAATCTTTTTGTAATGCATTTTTGAATAAGCTATTTTTCAACTAGCGAATATTAATCATTACCATTCAAATAAATCATATATAAATTCCTTAGTTATAAGTTAATTTTACTATCTAAATTTTTAAAATGAAAAAATATTTAAACGCTGCATTTTTTTTATTATTAATTAACCTTTGCATAGTAGATGGAAATGCGCAAAATAAAAATTATTCGGTACAGCAACAGTTCTCTATAAAGAGTACAGGTGGATGGGATTACTTAAGTATATACGAGAATAAATTATATGTTTCCCATGGTACGCAAGTAAATATTTTAGACAAAACAACTGGTGATTCTATTGATTTTATACCAAATACAACTGGTGTTCATGGTGTTGCATTTGACCCTATTCATAAAATTGGATTTACAAGTAATGGTCGATTAAATAATGTATTTGCTTTTGATATCAGTAACAATGAAATTAAAGCAACCATTGCAACAGGGGAAAATCCTGATGCAATCATGTATGAACCTTTTTCAAAAAGCATTATCACTTGCAATGGAAAAAGTAACGACTTGACATTTATTGATGCTAATACTTTAAAAGTAATCGCAACAGTTGCTGTTGGAGGGAAGCCAGAAACAGCAGTTACCAATGAATCCGGAAAAATATTTGTAAATGTGGAGGATAAAAATGAAATAGTAGTTATAAATGCAAGCTCCCATTTGGTAGAAGCACATTGGAGTATTGAACCTATAGTATCACCTACCGGTTTAGCAATAGATATATTAAACAAAAGACTCTTTGCAGGCGGAGAAAAACTACTTGGTATTATTAATGCAGAAAACGGAAAAATGGTTTCTACCATTGTCATCGGAGATGGCTGTGATGGTGTTGGATTTAATAAAAATAAAAAAATAATATTTACATCCAATGGCGAAGGTACCATGAGTGTCATTAAAGAATCCGATGCAAATCATTTCAATTTCCTGGGAAATGTGCCCACTGCTAAAGGCGCAAGAACCATTACAATAGATGAAAGCACAAATAAAATATATTTGCCCACAGCAAGCTTTGAGCCAATGCCAATTGATGCAAAACCAAATACAAGAGCTAAAATGATTCCAGGAACATTTAAAGTATTGGTAGTTAAACAATAAGAAAAAGAAAATAATAGATGCTAAAAAAAATACTTATTCCCCAATTGGTTATTTTATATTTTTTATTTGCCAACCAATTAAATGCACAAGATATTAATGGTACAATTACTAATAAATCAGATGGCACACCCTTAAGTGGTGTTTCCATTAAGTTAACGGGTACCAATAAAGGTGGCATTAGTAACGATAAGGGCTATTTTGTTATTCAAAATATAACTCCGGGCAAAGTTCATTTAATCATTACACATACAGGGTTTGAAATTGTCGATACAACCTTTCAATTTACAGGAAAAAATAACAGCCCTTTATTGATTGGATTAACGGAAGCGAAAGAAGAATTAGAAGAGGTGATCATTGTATCCTCCTCCAGAACCAATTCAAGAATTGAAGATATGCCCACCAAAGTTGAAGTACTTGGCTCGGAAGAGGTAAAGGAAGAAAATGGTATTAAACCTGGTAATATCGCGAGCTTATTAGGAGATATTGCTGGTATCCAAATTCAGCAAACCAATGCTGCCACTGGTAATGCTGACATGCGCATTCAGGGATTACAAGGAAAATACACACAAATATTACGTGATGGTATGCCTCTTTTTGGTGGCTATGCCGGTAGTTTTAGCATCTTACAAATACCGCCTTTGGATTTACAACAAATTGAATTAGTCAAAGGTGCCAGCTCCACTTTATATGGTGGCGGTGCAATTGCAGGTATGTTAAACTTAATTTCAAAAAAACCAAAACTAGGCAAGCCTGAAAAAAGTTTAACCCTTAATTATTCTAGTTTAAAAGAGACGAATTTAAATACTTTTTTTTCTGGCAGAAATGAAAAAACAGGATATTCAATTTATGCAGGTACCACACAGCAAAAACAAGTCGACGTTGATAAAGATGGTTTTTCAGATGTACCTGCTGTTAAAAGTGTTTTCATACACCCTCGTTTTTTTATCTACGGAAAAAATAATAACACTGTCACACTCGGTTACACTTTAAATTACGAAGACAGAAATGGCGGTGACATGAATGTATTCAATGGTGCTACTTCAAGTACGCATCAATTTTTTATTCAGAATAAAACTTTACGAAACACATTTGATGGTGTTTGGGAAAAAAAGTTAAAGGATGGTGGCAGCCTCACAGCCAAAGCTAATTATAGCTTAATGGATCGAGCTATCACAACCAATGTGTTTGGCATGATTGGTAAACAAGCTAGCTGGTATTCAGAAATGGCTTATGCTAAAAAGTTTACTGCACATAATTTAGTGTTGGGAGTAAATTTTAATGGCGAAAATTTTACCAAACAATTACCAGATAGTAGTTTATTGCCCAATGATGCTTATACAACTGTAGGTGCATTTATTCAAGATGATTGGAAATTAAATGATCAATTCATACTACAATCTGGTCTAAGAATTGATCATAATAATAGCTATGGTAATTTTTTATTGCCAAGAATATCATTCATGTATAAAGTAAACAATAAGGTAACCATGCGCTTGGGTGGCGGTGCTGGCTATAAAACCCCTAGTTTATTTAGTTCTGAAATGGACGAAAGAGATTACCATTATTTACAAGGTTTTTTACCCGGAATAAAATCTGAGAAATCAATTGGATTCAATTATGATGTGAATTATAAAACACATTTAAATGATTGGGAACTTACTTTAAACCAGACTTTATTTTATAATGAAATAAATAATCCGATGGTCACCACCCAACTCGTATATATTACCAATGGATATCCAGTGTATCGATATGCGAATGCGGCTAAATCAATTAGCTCAAAAGGAACGGAAAGCTATGTTCAAGCAATCAAAGCTCCTTTTGAAATTTATCTTGGTTATGTGTATACGGATGCAAATAGAAATTATAATGCTGCAAATCCACACCTGCCTTTAATCGCTAAACATAAATTTGCTACCGTATTTGCCTATGAATTTAATGAGGATTTTAGGTTTGGTATCGAATCTGCTTATACTGGGAAACAATATTTAGATAATGGAAGCAGCACTGACCCCTACTTATTTATGGCTGTAATGATGCGATATGATATTGGAAAGGCAAGTTTTGTATTGAATTGTGAAAATCTGTTTGACAAACGCCAAAATAAAAATGGCTCATTAGTCATACCCCCATTAAACAATCCGAGCTTCCCAGAAATTTGGGCGCCGTTGGATGGCCGGGTGATCAATTTATCGATGCACCTAAAGTGGTAGAATTTTAAGATTATTTCGTTTAATTATAGAAATTAAAAAGTGGGTTAAATATAATTATTGAACCAAAAAATAATTATATTTAACATAGTACTTATTTTAAAACTTAAACTATTCTCACATGAACAGCCGAAGAATCTTTATAAGAAACACTGCCTTAGCTTCAGGAGCTTTAATGACTTCCAATATTTTTGCCAATAGTAAAATTTTCAACACCGATACTTTACGTGTTGCTACTATTGGTGTGAATGGTATGGGATGGTCCAATACCATGGCTGCACTCTCTGTACCTAACCTTGAAGTGGTTGCTTTATGTGACATTGACGAAAATGTTTTAAATAAAAGAAAAGCAGAACTTTTAATCAAACAACCAGGCGTTCAAAAAATTGATACCTATAGTGATTACAAAAAAATTTTAGACCGAAAAGATATTGATATTGTAATTGTAGGTACACCCGATCATTGGCATGCATTACAAATGATCAATGCTTGTTCTGCTGGAAAACATGTGTATGTTGAAAAGCCAGCAGGTAACTCTATCGGCGAATGTAATGCAATGGTGGCTGCAAAAAACAGGTACAATCGTATTGTACAAGTAGGACAATGGCAACGCAGTCAAAAACATTTTAAGGATGCATTAGATGTGGTTCATTCTGGACAACTGGGTAATATACGTACCACCAAAGTTTGGTGTTATCAGGGTTGGATGCGTCCGCAACCAGTGGTAGCGAATAGCGCGGTGCCTGCAGGGATTGATTATAAAACTTGGCTGGGTCCAGCACCTACCCGTGAGTTTAATGCAAGCCGATTCCATTTTCATTTTAGATGGTTTTGGGATTACGCAGGTGGCTTGATGACCGATTGGGGCGTGCATCTATTAGATTATGCCATTCAAGGTATGAAAGCAGGTAACCCAAAAAGTGTCAGTGCTTTAGGGGGCAAATTTGCTTATCCTGAATTAGCCGAAGAAACACCAGATACTTTAACTACTTTATATGAGTTTGATAAGTTCAATTTGGTATGGGATTCAGCCATGGGCATTGACAATGGTTCTTATGGTCGCGATCACGGAATTGCTTTTATTGGCAACAATGGAACATTAATATTAGATCGCGGTGGTTGGGAAGTGATTGAGGAAAGACAAGCCAAAAATAAAGTAGCTATCGCAAGACATAAAAGCGAGGACAAGGGCGTAGAATTGCATTGGTTAAATTTTACCAACGCCATCAGAAACAATACACCACAAAGTTTACATTGCTCTATTGAAGAAGGGGCACATATTGCAACCATTGCACAAATGGGTAATATCGCTTATCGTTCAGGTAAAAAAGTAAACTGGGATGAGAATAAAAATGTATTTACAGATGCAGCTATCAATAAGGAATATTTTATGAAAGCATATCACAATGGATATAGCTTGCCTAAAATATAACTACTGGTTTTCCAGTAGAAGGATGAACAATTACTTGGGTCTCTATATTAAATACATTTTTTAGCAAAATGGCGTTCACGATTTTTTCGGGGACGCCATTTTCAATTAAGGCCCCATCCTTTAAAAAGAAAAGTTGATCTGCATATCTTAATGCAATATTAATATCATGTACAACTCCAATTAAAGTAGTTGTTTCATTTAATAACTTAACAGCAATAGATAAAAATAATTGTTGGTAATAAATATCTAAATTATTTAAAGGCTCATCTAAAAATAAATAACGATGCGCTCTATTTGGTCTGTCCCATATTTGAGCCAATACACGTGCATAATGAACACGTTGTTTTTCGCCACCACTTAAGCTTTGGTAATTTCTTTTTATAAAGTCATTTAGGTCTAATAATGAAATAACTTCATGAACAATAGCAATGTCTTTTTTATTGGGATTAAATTCAAAATGCGGATTCCTGCCCAATAAAACCACTTCTTCCACCAACATGGGAAAACTTAATTCCGTTTGCTGGCTTAATACTGCTCTACAGGAAGCCAGAGTTTGCTTATTAAAGGTTTTTAAATTCACACCATCATAATTCACTTCTCCCTCGAAATTCTCTAGCGCTCCACTTAATAATTTTATAAGCGTCGACTTGCCTGATCCATTGGGGCCAATAATTAAATTACAAGTGCCAGGTAAAAAATTAACTGAAATATTATCCAAAATACGTTTATTCCCAATATTATATTTTAACTGTTTTGCTGCTAACATAATTACAAATCGTTTTGATTGAATTGATATTTCTTTAACAGAAAAATATATAATGGCGCACCAACAATAGAAGTAATAATACCAATAGGCATTTCAGCA
Organism: uncultured Bacteroidota bacterium; assembly: GCA_903910765.1. Classification (GTDB taxonomy): domain Bacteria; phylum Bacteroidota; class Bacteroidia; order Chitinophagales; family Chitinophagaceae; genus Sediminibacterium. Next base: position 14,630 of record CAIWBA010000136.1, on the reverse strand, counting down.
GGTGCAAGCAAAAGTCGCGCACCCATATCTGCAAGGGTTAACAATAAAGCACCCATCAATACGGAGGCTGGGATTAATTTTCGATTGTCACTTCCTATCAAAAGTCGTAACACATGTGGTACAATTAAACCCATAAAAGCAATCACACCAACAAATGAAGTAGCCACTGAAACCATGGCTGTATTGACAATTAAAATGCTTGTTTTTAATTTATTTACTTCCACACCTAAATACCCTGCTTCTTGTTCTCCTAACAAAAGAACATTTAATTTTTTTGCTTGTTTAAAAGCAATAAGAATACATATAATAGCAACAATGCCAGTAAAAAATACTTGAAACCAAGAAGCGCCCGAGAAGGTACCTAAATTCCAAAAAGTGATGCTTCTTGCTTGCGGATCTCTAGCAATATAAGTCATGAGTCCAACACCGCTTAATCCAATCGCATTGATTGCCATACCCACTAATAATAAAGGAAGTATGGAAACTCTTTTATTGTTTTTCGCCAAACTGTACACCATAAATGTTGCCCCCAAACCACCAGCAAATGCAAATACTGGGACTAAGAATGGCCCCAATAGTGTTTTAAAAATAGGCGACATAAATGGGCTTAAGCTAAATACAATAGAAGCCCCAAAAGCAGCGCCAGCACTTGTTCCTATAAGTCCTGGCTCTACCACAGGGTTTCTAAATAGTCCTTGCATTAATACACCTGATACCGCTAATATTGCACCCGTAATGGCGCATAACAAAACCCTCGGTAATCTTAATTGTAAAAAAACATTTTCATAAATTGACTTCGATGGTTCTAATTTAAACCAATGTTCAATTGCAGCTAACATTTCAGAAGGCAAAATACGAACTGCCCCAAATGCAATAGCTGCAATTAAAACCAATACAAGTAGTACTGATAATAAGCTAAAAAATATTTTATTATTTGGACGCATTCAAAGTTGGATAAAATAATTGCATCAAGTTAATAATATTATCTCCAGTTCTTGGACCATAGTAAGTTAAATCATGTTCTTCAAATCTTAGGATTCTTTTATTTTTTCCTGCTTTGGTTAAAGCGACACCAGGAACGCCTGATATAAATTTATCCATATTACCCATTTGATCATAACCAAAATCGGTCGCAATAATAATATCAGGGTTGGCTTCCGCAATGGCTTCAGCACTTATTTGTCTTGCACCTTTGGCATCATAGAGTGCTACCTTTGCGCCTGCCATCTGAATCAATTGATCGGCCACCCCTTTTCTTCCACTCATCACAAAATAAACATTACTTGCGCGTCCAAAATGTATAATCATTACTGTAGGGGTATCTTTTATTTGCATTGCTTTTAATGCATTATTCGCATGGGCTATTCCCGCATCCATCACGCCACAAAGTGAATCAGCTTTAGCGCTTACACCAAAAAAAACACCCAACTCTTTCAATAACATTTTGGCACTATCGATGGTATTGGCATTACCAAAAGCCTTGCAGTTTAAGCCTGCTTTTTGAATTTGAGGTAAAACCGTTTCTGGACCTATGTCATTACTATGTATGACCATATCAGGCATCATCGAAATGATCCCTTCTGGATTCAAAGCCCTATGATAACCAACTGGCTTAATTAATTTAGCGCTATCTGGATAAGTACTACTCCAATCTACCCCTACTAAATCATGTCCTTTGCCTAAAGCAAAAGTAAATTCAGTCAGGTGTTTAGATAAGGATACAATTCGTAAATCCTTAGTGCCATCTACTTCTCTATTATTAAATCTGCCGCAAGAACTTAATACGACAACACCCAATAAAATAAATAAAAGCTTGTTCATATTTTATGTTTTAGAAATTATATTTTAAATTGATGCCGCCAAAGATAACTGCTTCCGAAGGCGCTGCTGTGTATGTATCTGGTAATTGATTTGCAAAAATCATCATTGGATACTTTACCCCTGTAATATTACTAGCCCCTATATATGCATCAAAATTTATTTTTTTAGACAAGGCTGTTTGATAACCTAATTTTCCATTTAATAAATTATAGGATGAGGCATAAAAATCATTCAATGAAGTAATAGGCGTTTTATCTCTATAATTATATGTTGCATTTGCATACCAACCTGGCTGGGTGATTAAATCAAATCCAAAATTAACTACATATTTAGGTACGCCAGCAACCATTTTGCCTGAGTAGTCCTCAGTCAACACTACTGACTTTTGTATTTTAAAATTATTCCCGTAAGTGAAATTAGAATAAGTAAAATTGGCAAATGGACGTAAGGAACTAATGAAAGCAGCATTCGATTCAAATAGTGTATATTTTAACATTGCCTCAATTCCTTTGTGTAATTGATCTCCTCCATTCACAACATAAGTATATAAGGTAGTGCTGGGTGAAGCAGGTGACACTACAGAAATTGCAGTCATTTTTTTAGAAAAAACAGTACTGAAATAAGCCAATTCAAAAGTCAGTTTATTATTAAATAATTGTCCCTTGGTACCTAATTCAAATTGATTTCCTTTTTCAGGCGATAACACTTGATTTAAACTACCAGTAGCCGGTGTTGCAGGTGTAGTTACTGCAGGCGTAGTTATATAAAAATAAGAACTGGTGGGTGCTTTATATCCTGTGCTATAAGAAGCATACAAGGAAATATGTTTATTGATTACTTTGTTAATCGCAAAATGTGGCGAAACCATCGACTTATAGGCAGTATCAAAGGTGGCTGGTCTTGTAGTCAGTGCCGTGTTGAAACGATCATTTAAATTAATATGCATCATACTTGTTCCAACACCTGCAACTATTGAAAAGTCCTTTGGTAAAGACAAAGTCCATTCTGTAAATAAATGACGATTGGTGCTAGTTGCATACACATTGGAAGTTGCTGTATTAATAACCCAATACGGGTTTAATCCATAGATCCATACCGTCGCTAAATCCAACGGGCTTTGCTTCATACTATATCCAACTACTTGACCCACCTGTTGTTGTGTTTCAATACCCGTCACGCCACCTAAAGTCACCTCATTTGAAATGGGTATTTTAGTATTAACTGAAGTTCTTAAACCATAGTTGACTGTATTTTTATCTGTCCAGCCGGCAGCAGAACTTGCATTGCTATTAAAACCAATACCAAATACAGCTGATGTAATAGATACATTTTGACTATGATTGTATACATGGCTTACGCCTGTTTTAAAACTAACTACATTACTATGTCCATCTCTTTTAATATAGTCTGGGTTGCCAGAATAATCATTCGCTTCCCACTGCGCAATCGTTAATTCACCCGAACGTTGATCATAACTGTTACTATACCCTGCATAAACACTGAAATTATTTTTTGCATTAGGTTGTAAATCTGCAACTACATTGACGAAATCTTTTTTAGACGCATTATGAATCGTGTAACCATCCGTTTTTTGCGAACCATAATTTACTAATAATGAAGATTTTTCCGAACCCGCTTTTAAAGTAGTTGTGAAGCGTCTCAATCCATAACTACCCGTCAAAATTTGTTGTGCAATACTTGTTTTACCCTTTTCCGCTTTTTCAGTAGTTAAATTCACCGCTCCTGCAATGGCTAAGCCATATAAAGTACTAGCGGGACCTTTTGAAATTTCAACATTGGCAATTGTTCCAAAATCAATATCATCCATCGTAGTAATACCTTCTGCATCCGTTAAAGGAATGCCATTTAAATATACTTTATAACCTTGACCATCAAAATTACTACTCACGCCGCGTGTCCCACGTGTGCCATTTCCATATCCTCTTATATTTAATTGTTGTCCGCCAGCTACCGAACGACGTGCCATGGATACACCAGTAATATTGGTTTGAATTGCATCATCCATAAACAAGCCGGTATTGCGTCTAATTTCAGTGGCACCAATTTTTGAGATTGATCCTGGTTGGTATAAAATTGATTTATTGGGATTCGAAGAATTAGTTACTTCTACTTGCGCTAATGATAATGCAATGGGTGTTAAATAGATAGTAAGCGCTCCTGTTGATGCACCTAAAATTTGGGTGGCGGGCTCATATCCAATAAATGATATAGTAATTTTATTAGTCCCAGTAATACTGAATTGTCCTTCATTGTTGGTCGTCGTTTTTTCTGAGCCAGCAATGACTGTAGCGCGTACTAATGGTTTTTGTGTAATCGCATCCAGCACTTTGCCTGAATATTTATTTTGAGCAAAAGCAAATTGGCTGCTTAATAAAAATAGGAATAAGATGAAGCTATTAAGTTTCATTCAATAAAATTTAATATGTGTGAAATAATGATCTCCTCAAAATAATTTGAGGTGTGGAATTGACGAATAAAAAATCTAGGCCAATCGTGGAGGGGGTGCATTTACTTCTAATAACATTGATTTTAAATCCTTTGTTATTAAATTAAAATGATTCTTATTCAAAGTAGGAACTACTACTAATTCATTATTATTATAAAGTATAAAATAAGAAAGAGAAAATTTTAATGTCTGTTTGTTGCCTTTACTAAGCGGAAGAGATTCATTATTGGTTTTTAATGATGCAGTATAATTATTATATAAATTACTTTGCATGGTATCATTAATACAATAAAACCATGTTTCTCCTTTAACAAATTCTGTTTTAACTATATCATAAAAAGTACCACCGAGATAAAATTCTCTTCCTTCTTCTTCCCATTTAATTTCATGATTATTTTTTATTTTAACGAATGCGCTTTCAGGCAATTTTTTCGCCATTTGTTGTGCAATATTTTCCTTGTTTAATGCTTGCTGAACAGCATATACCATATAGGTACCCAATTGGCTACTTAATGCTAAAAATAATAATATGGCGCAGGAGAGCTGTCTCAATTCAATTGCTTTTCTAGCCCTAAATTTAGGTTGTTTTTTTAGTATTTCTATTAACTTTTATTTTAAGGGCTTTCTATAAAAAATGACTACTTATTGCGTTAAAGTATAAAATATTTGTGCTTCAATTATGTCATTAATTGGTTAACTTAGTTATTCAAAATAAACCTATGGCGAACAGACGCAATTTTATCCAACACCTAGGCTTAATGGCAGGTGCCTTTTCAGCAAATAGTTTATTTAACCAAGCGCATGCTGCTGAATTTGAACATATCAATTTGCAAAAAAAACTGCTCAGTCCAAAGGAGTTAGCCATGGACGAGGATTATTGGAGTGTCATTCAACAAGGCTACACAGTAAGCCCCTCAATGATTAATTTAAATAATGGGGGCGTTAGTCCAAGCCCTAGAATTGTGCAAGAGGCCGTTGAAAGATTTAATAAAATGAGCAATGAAGGTCCTTCCTATTACATGTGGCGCATACTTGATCAAGGAAGAGAACCCCTAAGATATAAACTTGCACAATTAGCAGGATGTGATCCTGAAGAAATTGCGATTAATCGAAATGCAACCGAGGCATTAAATACCGTCATCTTTGGATTAAACTTAAAGACTGGTGATGAAGTAGTGGGAAGTAAGTTTGATTATCCAAACATGATTAACGCATGGAAACAAAGAGCGGCTAGAGAAGGTATTGTTTATAAGCAACTCGATTTTAAATTTCCAAGCGAAAGCGAAGATGAGATGGTGCGCATGTATGAAAATGCAATTACACCTAGAACGAAAATATTTCACATAACCCATATGGTGAATTGGGTCGGACAAATTATGCCAGTTAAAAAATTATGTGCGTTGGCAAAAAAACACGGCATTGAAACGATTGTGGATGGTGCGCATAGTTTTGGATTAATGGATTTTAAAATTCCAGAGTTGGGTTGTGATTATTTTGGCACTTCACTACATAAGTTTTTATCGGCGCCTATTGGAAGTGGAATGCTTTGGATTAAAAAAGAAAATATAGAAAAAATTTGGCCGCTTGTTTGTAATGATAATCCCAAAGGAACAGATATTCGTAAGTTTGAAACATTGGGTACCAGAAGCTTTCCCATTGAACAAGGTATTGGCGAAGCTATCAATTTTCATACGGCTATTGGAAGCAAACGAAAAGAGGAACGCATCCGTTATTTAAAAAATTATTGGGCAACAAGGGTGAAAGAAATACCTAAAGTAAAAATTAACACCTCTTTAAAAGATGAATTTTCTTGTGCGATATGTGGGGTAAGTGTGGATGGCTTGACCCCCGGGGAATTAGATAATGCATTATATACAAATTATAAAATACATACGGTGGGTATTGTTTGGGACAGTGTGAGTTGTGTTCGTATTACACCTCACGTTTATACTAGAATACAAGATTTAGATAAATTGGTGAATGCGATTGAAACGATTGCAAAAAAATCCCCTGCAAGTAAATAACTAACAGGGGATCATACAAATGGGGTGAATGCAAAAATTTACTTTCTTGCTATTTTAAATGTTTTTGAAAGTGATTTGTAAGTTTTACTTACAGGATCCAATGTTTTTGAAGTCACTAAAACAGTTGCCGTACATGGAACTCCAGCTGCTAAATTAGCAATAGTGACAGGATTTGTTCCTGCTACAGTTCCCAACTTGGTATCACTAAATATGGAAGCATTATCTATATCTTTTTTAACGGTTACATCTATTGTCACCCCATCTTTTGGAAAAGGAGAAGTAGTTACGTTTACATTTACCGCTTGCGAAGCACTCAATGCTGCTGTGTAAGTTGTATAATCAACCTCCTTGCTATCCACTTCTACTTTAAATGCAATATCGGGTTCCGCAACCACGACCACAGGCGGTGGCGTTGGTGTAACTGGAGTTGATCCACCCCCACCTTTACTGCAAGAAGCAATAATCAAAGTAAATGCAACTAAAACCAAAACTAATTTTTTCATAACCATTCAGTTTATATTAAAACAAATTTACATTAAATCGCCAATTAACAACACCGAAACCAAAAATGGTTGATTTTGAATATTAAAGATTAGAAAATTGCAATTTTATGCTAAATAAATAGGGTATATCATATATTAATTTAGATTATATACAATATGTATTTAATTGATTTACAATATTATATGTAATAAATTGTGTCATGAAAAGTTCAACTATAGCAATTAGCGTTTTGTGCGCCACCTTTTGTTGTTACACCTTACACGCACAGACAGGCTACCCCAATATTATCAGTGTGAATGCAGATTCAAAAGCTTTAAATGGAATTTGGTGGGATTGGAGCTTTGGTGAGGAGCTATTGATTAACACACTCCATGCTGATAAAAATTTCATGTTGACCACAGGGTTTTTACAAAATGATTTTGGGGTTGGGGTAAACTTCAAGGAACTTGAATTAACCACAGTTTTTAAAATAGGCCCCAATCCCATTATACAAAATGTAAAAATTACTGGTGATCAAATTGGCATCGTTATATCAAAAATTGAAATAATCAATGAACAAGGACAATTAGTAAAAAATGTTCAAGGCCCTTTCTCAGGAATTCAATTTGAACAAACCCTATCTTTTGCTTCGGTAAATACTGGCATATATTTTATCGTGATTCATTATGTTGTTGGGAATTCGATTTTGAAAAAGCAAATTTTCAAAATCATAAAACAACAATAATTTATGAAAAAAACTATTTTATTTCTATCTATTATTTTTATGGGCTTTAATAGTTTGTTCGCACAAATAAATAAGGGAATAAATTTTCAAGGGGTTGCACGAAATAACAATGGCATCATTATAGCAAATAAAATTATTAATCTTCGATTGTCTATTAAAGCTGATTCAACAAATGGCGCTATTGAATACCAAGAAATAAAATCAATTACGACTAATACTATTGGACTATTTTCAGTAGTGGTTGGAAGTAAACAAGATCGAAATATAATTAGTATGGGTAATTTTGAAAATATTAATTGGTCCAATACAGAAAAGTTTTTAGAAGTGGAAGTTGATATTACAGGAGAGTTATATTTTTCAAGTTTAGGGATTCAAAAAATTAATTATGTGCCTTATGCTTTTTATGCAGACAAAGTGGATGCGATAAATATTAATGGCATTATAGGAGTGAAAAAAGGGGGTACTGGATTTGACAACCTTAAGGATTTTAAAATTATATCTGCTTTAGATAAAGTAAATAATACCCCTGATAGCTTGAAGCCCACTTCATTGTATACCCTTATAGCACTTAATGAAAAGTTGAAAAAGTCAGACACAGCTTGGCTTAGCAACAGAATTGATACAAAGCTAAATAAGTCTGACACGAGTCATATAAGTGCCAAAATTGAACTAAAACTAAACAAGTCAGATACTACTAATTTGAGCAATAGAATTGATACAAAGCTCAATAAATTTGATACCAATTATTTAAGTACTCGAATTAATCAAAAACTAAACCTAAGTGATACTATTAAAATTTATAATAAAATATATCAAATCCCCATAGTGGATACTACTAGCTTGAGTAACCGGATTAATTATAAACTACACAAGTCAGACACAATCAGTTTAAGTAATAGGATTGACATCAAGCTCAATAAGTTTGATACTAATTATTTAAGCAATCGAATTAATAATAAAATAAGTATGGGTAGTCTAACACCTATTGATATAACCAATGCATTAAAATACACACCAGTCCCAAATGATTATGGCAATTTTTATGATACTGCAAAACAAACCACTGCAATCGCCACGGCTACAGTAGTAAAATTTAATTTTATGAATTTTGCAAACAACATTGCTATCACCAATAACACGAGTGGAATACCAACGAGGATCACAGCTGCCAACGCTGGGCTGTATAATATAAAATATACCTTACAATTTATAAAATCGGATGCAGGCAATGATGAAGTAAGTGTTTGGATGCGGCGAAACAGTAGCGCTTATGCAAACACAAATATGACTTATACTGCATTTGGTAGTGGGATTAAAAACTGCGTCTCTAATTCATTTTTTGTAGCACTAGATGATAACGACTATGTAGAAATATATTTTTCGGTAAAAAATATAAATACAATGCTCACTAGTGTAAACCCACAACTAACACCATCCAGACCAGCTACCCCCGCAGCTATGGTTAGCATTCAAAGAATAAATTAATTATCCCCCTATCCGAAAGGTTGATCGATAGAAATACTTTGTTTGGAAAAAAAGTGAGGGCCATCTTCTCCGATGTATAAACAATCTTCCAGTCGAATACCAAATTCACCTGGGATTGATATTGTAGGTTCATCACTGAAACACATACCTACTGCAATAGGTGTTTTATTTCCTTTTACAAAATTTGTCCACTCATGCCCTTCTAATCCAATACCATGGCCGGTTCTATGTGGTAAGCCTGGTAATTTATAATTTTTACTAAAGCCGCCATTTTCAATCACCGCGCGTGCAGCTGCATCTACTTGCTCGCAAGCAGCCCCAATTTTTACTGCTGCAAATGCAGCATCCTGTGCGCGCTTTTCTAAATTCCAAACATCCGTTTGTCTTTGTGTGGCCTTACCAACCACAAATGTTCTTGTTATGTCAGATGCATATCCTTCACAGCTTGTACCACCATCTACCATCACTACATCTCCTTCGCGAATAGTTTGTGGTGTAATACTTCCATGGGGCAAAGCTGAATATTTCCCAATTTGAACAGATGCACCACCACTATATCCCAGCTTTCTAAATGCAGCAGATATATTATTACTAAATTCTGTTTGTGACATACCATCTCGAATAGTTGGGAAAGCAGCTTGATAGGCGAGTATCGTAATATCACTTGCTTTTTGCATCAACGCTAATTCCGCTTTTGTTTTAATCATTCTACAACCTGCAGTGATTGGGGTGGCATCAACGACCTCGAATCCTTGTGCAACTTTTTTTACGCCGTCAGCGATAAAAAATCGTACTCTTTCCTCCATGCCAATTTTATGATGTTTAACACCTCTATCTTTTACAATACCTACAATTACCGCATAAGGACTTTCATGTTCTTCCCAGCATCTTACTTCATCCCCAAATACTGGAAGTAATAATTCACGCGCGCGATCCTCTTCAAACTTAGGGCACACATATGCTATCGCTCCTTTAGCAGGAATCACCACACCAAATGTTCGCTCACTTTGCCCCCAACGCATACCGGTAAAATAATAGCAAGAGGTGGTGCCTTCTAAAAATATCGCATCTATTTTTTCACGATCCATCATTGCTTGCGCCTTTTGGATTCTTTGCTTACGTTCTTCTATAGTTATCGGAATAATACCATCCTTCGCTGGCATTAAATCACGGATTGATTTTGGAAATTCATCTTCCCATTTACCACCATTTGTACTTTTTCCAAATACCGAGCTAGACAGTGTCATAGCGCCCGCTGAAAGTGCAGTCAGGCTTAAAAATTTGCGTCTATTATGTGACATAATTGCTTTTTTATATAATTTAAAGGTATTACTATTTTGATTCACTCGAAAAACTTTACATTTAATTCTCAATTAAACAAAGAAAGTATTTTGAAAGTATATAAAATTTGGATGGGCCTTTTTCTTTGCTTGCAATTAGGCCAAGTAGTCGCACAGAAAAAAAATGAAAATGTTCGGTATTTTATTCATAAAACAAACCAACCCATTCTTATTGACGGCATGTTGAATGACGAAGCTTGGGCAAAAGCAATGGTGGTTGATAATTTTAATATGGTGTTACCCATGGACACCAGCAAGGCCCAAATTAAGACCGAGGTTAGAATGACATACGATGATAATAATTTATACCTCATCGCAATATGTTATAAAAATGGTGACGGCATTGATGTTGTTGAATCATTAAAAAGGGATTGGGCCTTTGGAAAAAATGACAATTTTATTGTTTTTATGGATACCTATGGTGATATGAACAGTGGATTTGCTTTTGGAGTTAATGCCGCAGGCGCACAATGGGATGGCACCATGTATGATGGGGGAAGTGTCGATTTAAACTGGGATAATAAATGGACAACAGGAAGTACCTCTGATAAAAATAAATACATCATTGAAGCAGCTATTCCCTTTGCGTCCATTAGATATAAAGATGGCATACAAGAATGGGGAATTAATTTTAGTAGAAATGATTTGAAGAGTACCGAAAAATCGGCATGGGCGCCAATGCCTAGACAGTTTCCAACTGCTTCCTTATCTTATGCAGGGGTATTGGTTTGGGATGCACCACCACCTAGAGTAAAAAATAATTTTTCACTCATTCCTTATTTTAAAACAAGTGTTGCTAAAGAGTATGCCAATGCGGCTGGTGAAAAAATGACACAAGCAAGTTTAGTTGGAAAAGATGCGGGCTTGGATGCAAAAATAAGTTTATCCTCCTCGCTAAATTTAGATTTAACATTGCATCCCGATTTTTCACAAGTGGAAGTGGATAGACAAGTAACCAATCTTAGCCGATTTGAATTATTTTTCCCCGAGCATCGTCAATTCTTTTTAGAAAATGCAGATTTGTTTTCAAATTTAGGATTTCCGAATACACGTCCTTTTTTCTCAAGACGCATTGGATTAAATACCGATATAGATTTTGGTGCAAGACTAAGTGGTCGCGTTAATAAAAATTGGCGAATGGGATTGATGGATATTAAGACCAGTGCTAATGATGATATTCGGTTGGCAAGTCAAAACTTCACTGTGATGGCGCTTCAAAGAAAATTATTTAAAAAATCTAGTATAGAATTATTTTATATTGATAGAACAGCTTTGGAGTTTAATGGAAAAACAAATGAAGCAGGCGGTTGCAATTGCGCTTATAAGCACGATGGTACTGCTTTTAATAGAAATTTTGGTTTGGAATATTATTTAGCGCCTCCTAATAATACATTTTCTGGCAAAACAATTTTTATAAAATCATTTACACCCAATACAACTGGTAATGATTTTTTAAACGCAGCTAATTTTCAATACAGCCAACGCAAATGGATATTGTCTTGGCAACATGAAATTGTAGGTGAAAACTATAATGCTGAGGTAGGTTATGTTCCTAGAAATAATTATATAAAATTTAACCCGAGTATAGCACGCTTATTTTTTCCTAAAAGTGGATCAATTTTAAGTCACGGCCCACAATTCACTTCTTCTTATTATTACAATAATAATTTTGTTACAACCGATTATAGTAACACGTTCATTTACTTAATAACATTTAGAGACAAAAGTACTTTGTCAGCGGTTACGCAAAACACATTTGTAGAATTGCTATCTCCTTTTGATCCAACGCGTATTGGAAAGACACCATTAGAAAAAGGAACAACGCACGAATGGACAAATATTGGCTTTGACTGGGTATCTGCACCACAACATACATTTACTTATACCCTATCCACAAGGGTAGGTGGTTATTATGCCAATGGAAACTTATTAAGTATATCCGGTAATGTAGGTTATCGTATTCAACCTTACGTAAATATTGATTTTTCAAGCACTTATAATCACATACAACTACCCAGTCCTTGGGGAAATAACAACTTTTTATTACTAGGTCCAAAGCTTGATGTCACTTTTAGTAATAAATTGTTTTTAACTACCTTTTTTCAATACAACGAACAAACAAAAAACATTAACTTCAATACGCGATTTCAGTGGAGATATAAGCCTGTTTCAGACTTATTCATAGTGTACACTGACAACTATTACATAGGGCCGGTGTTTGTGAAAAATAGAGCGGTGGTATTAAAGTTTACGTATTGGTGGAATAAATAAAATTTTAAAATATAATTCATGAAAAAGCATTTTGCATTTATTTACTTTTTGTGTTTTGCAACGATGGCTAGCAAAGCAAATGTGCGATTACCAAATATCATTGGATCGCATATGGTATTACAACAAAAGTCAACGGTTAAGTTATGGGGTTGGTCAGCCCCTGCGGAAAGCATCACCATAAAAGTGAGCTGGGATACTGCTACCTATAAAGTGGTTGCAGGCAGAGACGCAAAATGGGTCGCTTCAATAAAAACGCCGGAAGCAGGTGGATCCTATGCAATAACAATAAAAGGAAATAATATTATTAAGTTGGAGGATGTACTTATTGGAGAAGTTTGGTTATGTGGCGGTCAAAGTAATATGGAATGGTCTGGCGATCAAGGATTACCTCAAAGCAAAGAAGAAGCGCCTAATGCAACCAATAATAAAATTCGTTTTTTTTATGTGCCTAAATCAACAGCTGCATTCCCACAGGATAATGTTGAAGGTAAGTGGATGGTGTGTACACCCGAAGAGATGATTCATTTTAGTGCCATTGGCTATTTTTACGGAAAAAATTTATTTGAAAAATTAAATTGCCCAATAGGTTTGATTAATTCAAATTGGGGTGGCACACCTGCTGAAACATGGGCACCTGATTATGTCATCAATAATAATCAAATCATAAAAAAGGGGGCAGATGCTTTAAAACCAACTGACTGGTGGCCTTACAAAACTGGACTTGCTTACAACGCAATGATTTATCCAATAACAAATTATACGATTGCTGGTGCTATTTGGTATCAAGGGGAAAGTAATACCCAAACATTTTATGCATACGAAAAATTATTTACAGGGATGATTGATGCATGGCGCCAACAGTGGAATAAAGAATTCCCTTTCTACTTTGTACAAATTGCGCCCTATACTTATGGTAATAAAAATATTGGTGCATTACTAAGGGAAACGCAAACCAAAGCTGCAGCATTCCCAAATACAGGCATGGTTGTTATTTCAGATTTAATTCCTGATACCACCAATATTCACCCTATATTAAAAAAAGAAGTAGCTGAGCGCCTTGCAAATTTAGCACTTAATAAAACCTATGGTTATAACCAAATTGTTTGCGAAAGTCCATTATACGCTTCACATAAAATTGAAAAAGATAAAATAAGAATTCAATTTACAAATACGAACAATGGTATTGTTGCAAAAGGAAATGAAATTACCTGTTTTGAAATTGCCGGAGCTGATAAAATGTTTTATCCTGCTGAAGCAAAAATTGAAAACAATGAAGTAGTGGTTTTCAATAAAAATATAAAATCCCCAGTTGCCGTTCGATTTGCATTTAACAATACGGCAAGACCAAATTTGTTTAGCAAAGAAGGACTACCTATTAATCTTTTCAGAACAGATGATTGGGAAATGAATACAAGTGAAATAAAAAAATAATTATTTATATTTTAAAAATAAAATGGCATGCGTACAAAAATTAGTTTTTTTACAATGATAAAAAGTATCGGATTTATAGTAGCAAATTTGTTTTTTGTAACAACAATAATTGCGCAGGTCGTAGATCCTTCTTTATTGCAAGGATTAAAATATCGAAATATTGGACCACACCGTGCAGGCCGAACCGTTGGTGTTTCAGGTGTTGCAAGCCAACCCAATGTATTTTATATTGGTGTGAATAATGGTGGTGTTTGGAAAACCAATGACTATGGACATACTTGGAAACCCATCTTTGATAGTGAAAATACAAGCTCCGTAGGTGATGTAGCTGTGGCCCCTTCCAATCCAAATGTGGTATACGTAGGAAGTGGTGAAGGAATTCAGCGTCCTGATTTATCTATTGGTAATGGTTTATATAAATCAACAGATGCGGGTGCAACTTGGAAAAATATGGGATTGTTTGATGCACAACAAATAGGAGGCATCAGTATTGATCCCTATAATGAAAACAGAATTTTTGTAGCAGCACTAGGTCATCCTTATGGCCCTAATAAAGAGCGTGG
>CAIWBA010000135.1 GCA_903910765.1 uncultured Bacteroidota bacterium | reverse complement strand
TGCTTTTAATACATCGGTGCTTTGTGAGGAAGTAAACCATCTTTTCAACATAGGCACAATACCTTCATAACTACCAGTGTAGGTGTCCGGAATATTTTCATCGTTCAAATCCAAGTCCAAGTTGGATGAAATATTTTTATCTCCAAATAAAATCAAATCTAATTGCTCCTTGCTTAATTCATTGATGGCTTTATCTAAATTAATTTTATGTTTTCTTGCAAACTGTTTTACTTGATTATAGACGCTGGCTTCTCTTTCTTCCCCCAACGGCGTAACGCCTCCTTCCTTAATACTAAATGATTTATCTGGAATGAGTAAATCCATGTTAATGGCATACACATTTCCCAACCCTTTGCAATTTGGACAAGCACCATAAGGAGAGTTAAACGAAAAGCTATTTGGCGAAGGCTCCTCATAACTAAGCCCAGTACTTTCACACATCAATTGTTTTGAATATTGAACCGCTTTTGTTTTTCCTTCTTCTAAAACGAATAACAAATCCTTACCCATTTTTAAACATTGGGAAACACTTTCACCCAATCTAATTTTCATAGCAGCATTCACTGGGATACGATCCACGACTACTTCAATATCATGTATTTTGTATCGGTCCACCTGATACTTTGGCCTTAATTCAATAATCTCACCATCTACCCTTGCTTTTAAAAATCCTTTCTTTCTAATTTCTTCAAATAGCTCACGATAATGACCTTTTCGACCACGTACCACTGGCGCCAACAAATTAATTTTTTTATCCTTAAACTGAGTGGCAATATTTTGAATGATTTCTGCTTCAGAAAATTTCACCATGGGTTTTCCGGTATTGTAACTATAGGCCTTCCCAATTCTTGCATATAATAAACGCAGAAAATCATATAATTCTGTAACCGTTCCAACTGTTGACCTGGGGTTTTTGTTGGTCGTTTTTTGCTCAATGGCAATGACTGGCGACAACCCGGTAATTTGATCCACATCTGGCCTTTCCATATCTCCCATAAACTGCCTTGCATAAGCACTAAAGCTTTCCATATAACGGCGCTGCCCCTCGTTGTAAAGGGTATCAAAAGCCAGGGATGATTTTCCGCTTCCGCTCACACCAGTAAACACCACTAATTCATTTTTAGGGATGGTAATATCAAAATTTTTCAAATTATGCTCCCTAGCGCCAATGACCGATATATATTCTTTTTGTTTATTCATGAGATTTGGTAAAGTTATAACAACCCATCAAATAAATAGTTGACTCATGAGCACAAACATTTAGTAATTTTGCATAAATAAGCCTATTAAAACCATGTCTATTTTAAATAGCACAAAAATGCCCTTAAATGTTAGCTACAAATTGGCGCAAGCTTATGCATTCATCATAGCTATTATTTTGTTCATTCTCAGCTATATTTTTGGAAGGGACGGCCTTTTTTTATGGTTTAACAACGATCTTGGCACATTTGCCGATTCCTTTTTTTCCTATTTTACTTATTTGGCTGAGGGGTGGATTTGGATACCTTATTTGCTAGTTATCGTATTGCTTTTAAAAAAAGATGCTGCATTTATTTTGATCAATTTTTTAAGTTCTACGATTCTGACCCAAGTGCCCAAAAATGTGTTCTGGCCAAATGTGAATCGACCCATTGCGAGTGATATTCCAATTACAAAAATTCATACGGTACCTGGCGTTGAAGTACATACTTATAATAGTTTTCCCTCAGGTCATACCGCAACAGCATTCACTTTATTTTTAATTACTGTATACCTTTTCCCAAATAAAAAAGTTTTACTGGCTGGTGCTATATACGCTTTAATTTGTGGCTATTCCAGAATATACCTTGGGCAACATTTTCCATTGGATATTGCTGGAGGAATTATTGCAGCATTATTAAGTGTTGCATTAAGTATACAAATAAGAAAAAAATTATTTAAAAAGCCTTTTTAATGTTACGATCTATGAAATACAAAATATTTAGTTTCTTTATTGGCCTAAGTTTCATTGGGCAATTAGCAGCACAGGATACTTCAAAAGTAAATAACCATAACTACGCCCTTGCTGAAAAAAATATAATTGATTTAACACAGCAAATTGTTCCTGGCCGAAAAAATAGTCCCGCGCAGCAAGTGAAGCCCTATATTATTTTAATTTCCGCAGATGGATTTAGGGCTGATTTTGCAGAAAAATATGAAGCTAAAAATTTACAAAATTTATCCAAGAATGGGATTCGTGCAAAATTCATGACACCCTCCTATCCTTCAGTTACTTTCCCAAATCATTATAGTATTGTAACAGGATTATATCCTTCGCATCATGGTTTGGTAGACAATAGCTATATCGATGTTCCATCAGGCGCATTTTATAATATGGGCAATAAAAAAATGGTGGCAGAAGGCAAATGGTATGGCGGTACACCATTATGGGTATTAGCAGAAAAACAACAAATGGTTACTGCAAGTTTTTATTGGGTTGCCTCAGAAGCAGCCATTCAAGGCATTCGACCTACCTATTATTATAACTACAGTGAAAAAATACCTATTGGAGCCAGGATAAAAGCAGTTAAAGATTGGCTAATGCTTCCTGAAGAAAGTCGTCCACATTTAATCACCTTCTATTTCCCAGATGTTGATCATGATGCCCATGATTTTGGCCCGGAAGATCCGAGAGTTAAAAAATCTGTTCAATTTGTTGACAGTAGTATTAATGCTTTACAATTAGCACTTGCACCATTAAATCTTCCCATCAGTTATATATTCGTATCTGATCATGGGATGACTACCGTGGATAATGTAAAAACTTTAGGCTTACCAATAGCAGTTGACACCAATTACTTTAAAGTACCATGGGGCGATGCACAATTACATTTGTATGCAAAGGATGCTTCAAAAATTGAACCTACTTACCAGGAATTAAAAAAAGATACCAGCATCACTGTTTATAAATTAGATGAAACGCCTGATTATTGGCATTATAAAAAATCAGATGACTGGAACAATCGTTCAGGTGATTTATTATTGATACCGCATGTGCCTAAAATATTCAATCTTTCTCCTTACAAAACAACCAAAGGCAAACATGGTTTTGATAATCACATCGTAGATATGCGTGCTAGTTTTATGGCTTGGGGCCCTGCATTTAAAAAAGGAAAAGTAATTGAAGGTTTTGAGAATGTTAATATATATCCAATCATTGCCCATGTATTAGGATTGGAATTTGATGAAAACAAAATTGATGGAAAGTTAAATGTATTAAAACCGATTTTGAAAAAATAGCCATCACAAATTTATACTATCTAATTTTTTATACACCGAACTGAAAATCCAAAGTCTTTAGTGCTATATACTCTTCTTAACTCATTGTTATCATTGTATAAAGTAAATCGGTAGGGCGAACCAGGCACCTCCGTGGAGATAGTCGTTGTCCAAAATTGTGCAGCCAACTCTATTCCAGCATATAAAGTGCCTTGTTTCCAACCACCAGGCAATCCACTAAAGCCAAAAGCATCTGTAGCACTTGTATTGGGCGTTGTCCAATGCGTAAATCCAACTTCCTTTAATAATCCGCCCACTTTACCCGCATTTGTAGTAATCACTGATGTTGAATAAATACCTGATGCCAAATAATTTGTCAAGATCACAAAATCGTCTTCACTTGGCACACGCCATCCAACAGGGCAAATACCACGCGTATCATTAATTGCATACCAATTATACAATCTGCCATAAATTGCAGCATTTGCTGCAACATCATTATAGTTATCATAAGCTCCAATAATAGTAGTACTAAAATTGTTTGTATTCAGTATCGGGTCGCCATTGTTATAATTGATGACATTTAAATTACTTGCTTTCCAAATTTGAGTGCCTATAGCTAAAACGTCTGAATTCGTACTCACTAAAAATCCTTGTGGTGTTATTTGTGCGATTAAATTATTTACTGCGCATGAAAAGAATATAAAAAACGAAATGATTACTCGCATATTAAAAGTTTTGTACAATAGTTGCATAATATTTAACTCCGTCGCAAATAATAGTCATGATATCAGTTTTACTCGGCGTTGCTGTAATGACTGGCACGCCACCTCCAGACCAAAGAAGTTTTATAGTAGTTGTTGCATTGTTTGCGAATGTTACCACTCTTGAGCCAGTGGCATCTTGTGTAAATTTTATCAAATAAGTGCCAATATTTGATGCACTTGCTGTTGGCAATGTAAAAGAAATATTACTTGTCAAATTAATTTGAAATAAATTACCACTAGTAAGATCAATTGTTGGACTTGCAGTCACTAATGAATTAATAAATCGCTTAGCTTTCAAATCCCCGCTCGCAGTTACAGAGGTTGCAGTAGCCTCCCCTAATATTGGCGTCACTAAGGTTGGTGAAATTAAATTTGCCTTTAGTGCTAAACTTGTTGTGACATCAGTCGCATTTGCTTTATCTGCTAAACTAAGTGCGGAAGCAAATGAACTTAAATCTTGATCGCCTGTATTTGAACCACTTAAAGTGGTAATCCCTAATTTTGTTTTGATAGTTGTCGATGTTTCATCTCCACTATTATCCCCACTTAATATAGTAACAGCTAGCTTAGCTTTAATAGTTGCCAAAGTTTCATCACCGGTATTTGTTCCAAGAATTGCAGTGAGTTTATTTTTATCAGCGGTTGTATAATCATTAGTGGATAATTCTTTCCCAGTAACCTTATCCACTTTCAACGCTAATCCTGAAGTTAGATCAGTGGTATTTGCTTTTAATCCTAATGAAGTAGTCATATCCGCTGTATTAGCTTTAAGCACTAAACTTGTAGTCATATCAGAACTGTTCGCTTTTAACGCTAATCCTGAAGTTAGATCAGTGGTATTTGCTTTTAATCCTAATGAAGTAGTCATATCCGCAGTATTTGCTTTTAAAGCAAGATTCGTAATGGTTGCAAATGAACTTATATCCTGGTCGCCTGTATTGGAGCCACTCAAAGTAGTAATTCCTAATTTGGATTTAATGGTTGCTAAAGTTTCATCACCAGAATTTATACCAGATGTATTAGATAGGATACCTGACTGAATATCGGTTACATAATTTCTATTTACACTAGGCGCAATATCCAGTGTTGTTGCATCTGCCCCAGCAGTAATCAGGCCATTAACATCATAGGTGATTTTAGTTTTAGAGGCGTTAACTATTGGTACATTTGGCACTATATAATTTGTACCTGCAATTAATGGCGCTTGCACATTCGTACCAATAACTAAACCTAAATTGAATCTAGCAATTGCCGCTGTATTTGCCCCTGTCCCACCATGCACAACAGCAACTGATGTACCACTCCAGATACCAGATGTTATGGTTCCCAAATTATTTAAATTGCTACTGCCTTGCCAAGTACTTAATGCTGTATTTTCAACATTTCCCAATCCCACTTTTGACTGATTAATACCATTCGAAATTTTTATATCTGTTATAGATGCATCAGCAATTAAAGGAGTTGTGATATTTAAAGCTGCGATGTGTCTTGTTAATATACTAGCATCAGCAACACCGCCTGAACTAATTTGACCATCCACATAGGCTTTTACAGCTTTTTGTGTGGGATATAAAATATCATTTGCAGCCGTACCACCCAAATTAGTAGCATTTGATTTATTTGCTTGATCTTCTTTTAATGCGAGGCCTGTTATAACATCAATTTGGTTTGATTTTAAAGCTAATCCAGAGGTGAGATCTAATGAATTTGCTTTCAATCCCAATGAAATTATAACATCTGAACTATTTGCTTTAAGCGCTAATCCGGATACAAGATCCGTTTCATTTGCTTTCAACCCCAATGAGGTTGTAACTTCTGAACCGTTTGCTTTCAAAGCAAGATTCGTAATAGTTGCAAATGAACTTAAGTCTTGATCACCTGTATTTGAACCACTCAAAGTGCTGATCCCTAATTTAGTTTTAATGGTTGCTGTTGTTTCATCACCACCATTTATTCCAGTTATTGCGGCTAGTTTATTTTTTTCAATCGTTGTATAATCATTCGTAGATAATTCTTTACCAGTAACCTTATCCACCTTAAGTCCTAATCCTAGAATAAGATCTGCAGTAGTCGCTTTTAATACTAATGAAGTTGTGACATCTGAAACATTTGCCTTAAGTTTTAAAACAGAATCAACTGAAACTATATTTGATTTTAACCCCAAAGCAAAAGTCATATCTGAACTATTTGATTTAAGTTTCATGATTGAATCAACTTCAATCAAATTTGCTTTTAAACCTAAAGAAATAGTCATATCTGAACTATATGCTTTAAGTTTCATGACCGAATCAACGTTAACCACATTTGCTTTTAAACCTAAAGAAGTAGTCATATCTGAACTATTTGCTTTAAGATTCATAATCGAATCAACCTCAATTATATTTGCTTTCAGGCCTAAATTTTTTAAAGTTGCAAATGAACTTACATCCTGATCACCAGTATTAGATCCACTCAAAGTGGTGATTCCTAATTTAGTTTTAATGCTTGCAGAAGTTTCATCTCCTGTATTAATACCAGAAATTATAGCTATTTTATTTTTCTCAATAGTTGTATAATCGTTACTAGACAACCCCTGCCCAACTAACTTATCTACTTTATTCGATAAAGAGAAAATGATCGGAGTAATATCGAAAGTTTTAGCATTTAATTGCGCTGGCGTTACATATTTTAAAATACTATCTGAAATATTAACTTTATTACCTAAATCACCAGATGAGGAAGCATATAAAGCATAAGGAACTGTCCCAAAAGGGGTAGTGCCAATATCAACCCATTCTTTAGTATAATCCCAACCAGCACCTGGGGCGACAGGTGTGATTACAATTTTAAGGTTTAAAAAATAAGGTCCGTTTACCCAATCTATTTCAGTTAATTTATTAATTGCACCGCCCTTTTTTATTCCCTTCCCAATACTTATAGTAAAAATACCTGCTTGATCAGTAGTAGTTTGAAATTCTTCAATAAAAATCTTTGCTCCAGAACTTGATGATTGTATTATTGTTGATTGTATATATAAGTAACGACGATTTGCTGGGTTATCATAATTATCTTTTGCAACGGCTTGAAAAAATATTCCATTTTGACTTATTTGAGCAGATGTAATAATAGAAAAAATTGTAAGTAGAAAAAATAATGCAAATATTTTAAATTGAAAATGTATTGATAAATGCATTTGAATGTAATAATGATTGATAATATGTAAAAAGACAACATAATAATTAGTAAATCAATAGGGCTAATGCCTCAAATAGCATAGAAATGAATGAAAACAAAGAAGTTTATAATATAGTCCAAGTTAAAAAAATTAGCTTTAGCTTAATTACGTTTAATGAAGCAAATATTCTATATACTTATTGTCCTATTTACAACCACCTCTTCCATAGGTCAAAGCAATGTCACAGAAATAAATCAGCAACTATTAAAATTAGGCATAGACGCAAGCAAGCAAAATAATACGCAGCTTTCAACACAACTAATAAAAGCATGGAATAATTTAGACCATGAAGAGAATAAATATAACCCCTACATTGTATTACCAATGAATACTTGGGTACAATTATTTGAAAAGCAATATGAACAAGCAAATGAGTCAAATTTGAAATCAAAAATAGGGATTGCATATGCCTCCATTTTGATTGACTTGTCTAATTATGAAAAAGCCTTAAAGATTTTAAAGGTAGCCTATGCGGAGCGAAAAAATGTAACACCTATTGAATATAAAATATTGCTTAGCAATTTAGAAAAATGTTATAAATCAAGAAATGAAATAACTAATGCTATAGAAATTAGAAAAGAATTAATTGAAAATAGATTGATCAATAATTACTGGAGAATATACAAAGCATGTGGATTAGGAGATGCTGCAATTGAAGATTTTAAACTGTTTGAGGAAAAGAAATATTACGCTGGGAATAAGAATATAATTCAACCTACCTATTACAACGACTTATGCAGGCTATACTTTTTTGATAATAAAATTGATAGCGCTGTAATATATGGAGAATTAGGATTACAGAATGTAGAAGCAGCTTTACAGGATAAATCAATTCAATTTTTAAATAAAAATGAAATTTTAACTAACTGGAAAGCTTTATATACTGCGTTTTTAGGAAAATGCGATATGAATAAAAAAGATTACCTCAAGGCTATGCCAAAATTAAAATATGCTATTGATCACGGAAAAATTGATATTGAAAGCAACACATTGAGTATGATTTATTTAAGCTTGTGTTACATGCATTTAAATGATTTTAAAAAATACAACATATACATTGATAGTGTAAAAAATAGACTTAAATCAATTGATGCGGAAGATGTAATAAGAAGTTATTATTCAGCCGCTCACATTTATTATTCAAAAATAAAAAAATTCGATTCTGCATTTAAGTACTTAACATTATATAATCAATATAGGGAAAAAATAAACAAAGGTATTCAACAGAATCAATCTATTTTATTATTAGGGCAACTAGAAATTCAGAAAAGAAGATCAGAATTGAATGCAAAAAATTTAACTTTTTTAAAAATAGAAACTGAAAATAAAAATGCAAAAGGGCAGATTTGGGGATTAGGTATTTTTATTGGGATCATAATTACAATATTATTATTGTTGACTTATTTTTTAATTCAAAGTATTAAAAATAAAGAAAAACTTAATTTAATTAATGATCAACTGAATGAAAATATCGAAATAACCAATGAGCAATTCAGTAAAAATGATTTTTTATTAAAGGAGTTACATCATAGAGTAAAAAATAATTTACAACTTATTTATAGCCTACTCAACTTGCAAAAAAGAAGACTCACTGATCCTGAAACTAAAACTAACCTTACCGCCGTTCAAAACCGTATTCACACCATGTCGCTCGTACATGAATTTTTGTACAACTCTGATAATTATGAGTATATCAATGTAAATGAATATATAATAACACTTACCAACCACCTAAAGTCAATATATAAAAAAGAGGAAAACGTTGAAATTGAATATAATATAGAGGAAGACATTGAGTTAGAAACAGAGCGAATGATTTATTTGGGCTTAATTATCAATGAAATAGTTTCAAATACATTCAAATTCGAAATAGGCAATGGTGTAAAATCAATAATTAA
Source organism: uncultured Bacteroidota bacterium (assembly GCA_903910765.1). GTDB lineage: Bacteria > Bacteroidota > Bacteroidia > Chitinophagales > Chitinophagaceae > Sediminibacterium. The sequence continues at coordinate 6,796 of CAIWBA010000135.1, read as the reverse complement.
CATTACAATCGCTTCCACAGATGGTATAATTGAAATAGAAATTAGTGATAATGGCCCAGGATTTGATAAGGAATTAATCAGACCTGAAAGTTTAGGATTAAAGTTAATTACAATTATGTGTACGCAGCTAAATGCAATACATGAAATCACAAGCAAGGACGGGGTTCAACATACCATTAAATTCAGTTTCGACAAATCTTAATAAAAAATAATGAAAGATAATAAAATACTAATACTAGAAGACGACATTATTGTAGGCATTGATTTACAGGAAGTGCTTATTGCGAATGGCTACAATGCCATACTAGTTCATAATTATGAAACAGCATTAATACAAGCAAAAAAATTTAAACCAACCCTTGCCATTTGCGATATCAACCTCGGCAAAGGTTTAACTGGTATTGATTTTGTTAAAGATGTATATTTGATACTACCTAAATTGGAAATTATTTATGTTAGTGCATTTAGCAATAAACAAATGATGGATGAAGTAGCTGCAACAAACTCATTAAATTATATAGTTAAACCTTGGAATGAGGATCAAATTAAAGTAAGTGTAAAAATGGCATTTAACTATATTGAAAAAAAATACGCGCATGAAGATTTATTAAGTGGATTAAGCTTAACTGAATATAAAATAATTGACTTAATCGCTAAACAAAAAAAGAGCAAGGAAATTGGAGCGCTCCTGTTTATATCCGATAAAACAGTTCGAAACCATCGATACAATATCATAAAAAAGCTAAATATCCCCAATGACAACAATAGCTTATTAAAATGGGCGCTGACTCATATGAAGGAGTTAAATTCTTAAAAAATATTCCAACACACTACTATTCAGGTATTTAGATAATATTTAATACGTTACAATTAATTAAGATTAGATTGTATGTAATTATACTATGGGGTAAATGAGGCATTTGCCCTATTTAAAAATAGGACTATAAAAGGCATATTTACAGCAATACTATATTCTAAATCAACCTTTTAATGAGCCCTCGAACAAAGCTAATTCTAGCATTATTTTGTATGTTGCCTTGCAACATTTTATTTGCACAAAAGCTATCCCAAAAACAACAGGATAAGTTGTATTTAAAACAACCAGGTTCCGAAGCTGCCCAAAAGTTCAAAAAGAACTTCAAAGCTTCCTGGAACAAAACCTTTGTCAATTTCACCGACAACAGCACTTATCTTTTAGCTGGGATGAACTTTTCCAATCAAGCGATTACTGCTGCTGGTTTTAATTCAAGTTTTAACTACAATATTTCATATAATAGCACGGGTGGTTATAAGCCAGGTTATTTTGCTGGATTTAGGGTAGATGGCTTGTACAAGGACAAAAAAAACTACTCCTTTCAGGTGAGTTTAAATAAAATTGCTACTGCTAATAATTATAAAGATTCCAAAAGCTTGCCCCCGTTTTTAGGTAGCTTCTCCAACTTTAAAGCCGATGATCAGTTTTTAAACCTAAGCATAGCCATGCATTACAAAAAGCTATTAGCGATCAGCGATACGAGTAAATATCATTTTTATTTTGTTTTAGGTCCTAGTTTGGATACGCGTTTATCAGGACAAAGTGATGATAATTTAGTTAACAACAACTACGCAAGGTTTTTACTAAGAGGCGATGTTGGATTTGAGTTTGAAAATAAAAACTTTTACACCCTGTTTTTACATTACAAACAAGGGCTTACCTCCTTTACCAAATCACCGATCAAAACCAATGTCAACAGCTTTGAATTGGGCATGATGATTAAAGCCAGTGATTTATTTTAAAAGTTAAAACCATCCTCAAAACGAAAACAACATGAAAAAATATTTATTATATAGTTTACTTGTAGCTTCCACATTCATGGGTTCCTGCTCCAAGGACACCACATTAGCCGAAACGAACCTTGCTCAAAAAATGATTGAGGATAAAGCTTGGTTTTTGGATTATAGCCAAACAAGCACGCTGACTAAAACTTATGTTGGTCAAGCTACTTACTATATTAACTTTTTGAAAAACTTGACTACACAGGACTCTGATGGATTAAATGGAAGTTATAGTGTTGAAAAAATAAGCGGCCAACTACAAATTCATGTGCAAGCCAAAACAAGCAATGGCAATTCTATTGAATACATCTATAACATTGTTTCCGTAGGCTCGGAGAATCTAATATTATCCTATACCATTAGCGGTAAAACAACCCAACTGTATTACACCAGTAAAAGATAATCCAACAAAATGCCAAAACACTTCCTCCAAAATATAGCGATTGCAAATTTGATGGTGCTTGGTATGATGCCCTCAAAGCTCCAAGCACAATCATCTGCTAATTTTATGATGAGTAGCATGGGTAGTATCCCAGGTGCATCCAATACAGGTATGGCCATACAGTTTAATAGTATCGCCACTTGTTTAAATGTACAAAACGGCGTTGCTGTATTAAATGGTGTGAGAGGCAATGGACAGTTTGCGATTAACTGCGAAGTCACTTTAAAAATTAACAGCCTTGGTATTAAGCTTTACCCCAATCCGGTAAACATTACGACCAAAGTTAAGTTCACCAATACGCCGCCCTTAACAGAAACCTTTAACCTAAGCGTTTGGACAACGGGAGGTGTTTTACTATCCACAAGAAAAGAATCAGGTTACAATTTATTCCAGGGAATTAATCTGGATGTCAGTGCACTCGGATCAGGCTCCTATATTTTAAAAATCGAATCCAATAACTATGTCGATGCTTTAAAGTTTATTAAAGCCAATTAGAAATATTATTCTCTACTAATTATAATGACCACTTATGAAGCAACCAAAAAATAGTTTTGTAGTTTTTGGACTACTATTTATTTTGTGCCATGCACCTTTATCAAATTTATTTGCACAAACCTCAGCAAATGGTATTTTTTTTCAAGCAGTAGCTAGAGATAATTTTTCCAATCCTGCAAAGGATCGTAAAATTTATATTGAATCAAGTATTATACAATATACTGCCACGGGAACAAAAGTATTAATTGAACAGCATGAGGCCAATACCGACGAAACCGGTGTATTTAATATTAGCTTAGGTAATGGTAAAAGGACAGGTGGCTCAGCAGTGAACCTAACAAACATCGATTGGGCTATGGGGCCGTATTATTTGAGTTTGAAAATTTCAATAACACCCAGAGCACCAATTCCAAACTGGGATTACACAAAGGAATGGATTGATTTAGGTACGACTCCCTTTGGAACAGTTCCTTATGCATTATATGCAGGTTCAGCCGCAGGATTAAATGATAAATTAAGTATTTCTGATACTACAAGCATGTTGGCTATTTACGCAAAAGCCCAAGTATTGAAAAATTTAGAATCAAATGTGAGTACTAAAATTGGTTCAACTGATACTGCTGCTATGTTGGCACCGTATAAAAAAATAGTAAATGAAATTATTTCATCCAAAATAACATCACTCACTGCGGATGTAATTAATACAGCATTAAATAACAAGGTAAATTTAGTGGACAGTAATAAAATTTATGTTACCCCTACCCAATTAGCAGCGAAGACATTTGACCTAGCGCCAATTACAAATACAATTTCACTTAAAGCAAACAAAGTTGATGTTGATAGTACATTCATCACTAAAGTGAATTTAGGGGATAGTGCCACAAAATATGTTACGCCAACGCAATTGGCTGCAAAAACAGTTGACCTTGCTCCAACAAATGCCAGTATTGCAACTAAAGTAAACTTGGCAGATAGCACTACGAAATATGTTACGCCAACACAGTTAGCTGCAAAAACAGTTGACCTTGCTCCAACAAATGCCAGTATTGCAACTAAAGTAAACTTGGCAGATAGCACTACGAAATATGTTACCCCAACTCAGTTAGCAGCAAAAACATTTGACCTTGCTCCTATCAATGCTAGTATTGCAACGAAAGTAAGTTTAGCAGATAGTACTACACTATATGTTACCCCAACACAATTGGCCGCGAAAACCTTTGACCTTGCTCCTATTAATACGAGCATTGCAACGAAAGTGGATAAAGTAATTGGAAAAGGATTATCAAGCAATGATTTTACTACAGCCGAAAAAACAAAACTTGCTGCAATCTCAGGAAATAATACGGGTGATCAGGACTTAAGCGGGTTTGCCACCATAACAGCATTAGGTTTAAAAGCGAGCACTTCAGATATTAATACAAGCTTACTAAATAAATTAAATATTTCTGATACTTCGGCAATGTTAAGCGATCGAATTAAACGTGACACTAGCTTTTTATCCAATAGAATTAATTTAAAAGAAACTGAATTAAATAAATCAAATGATATTGCAGCAGATGCTTTATCTGAATCTAAATACCCTTCTGTAAAAGCAATAAAAACATATATCGATGGCGCAACCTCAAGTGGCGTTGTAGATGCAGATCCTACAACGAAAGGAAAATTAAAACTTGCGGGTGATTTAAGTGGAACATCTGATTTGCCAACTATTTCAGCAAACGCAATAACGAATAATAAAATTTTAGATGGTGCAATCACCAATAATAAAATTGCATCAGGAATTAGTGCATCAAAAGTGGGATTAGGCAATGTTGATAATACAAGTGATGTTGATAAGCCAATTAGTATAGCACAGCAAGCAGCAATAGACTTAAAATACAATGCAAGTAGTGCAGTTATTCTAAGCACACTTATAGATGGCAAGTTAAACCCTTCAGACACTAGTGCTATGCTAAGTAATAGAATAAAAAGAGATACGAGTTGGCTTTCCAATAGAATTAACGAAAAAATAAATATCGCAGACAGTAGCACGAATTATGTAACGCAAAATAAACTTACCATAAGCTTACCTGATACTGCCGCAATGAATGGTAGAATTGATGCAAAGTTTTCAGCTGCTGAAGCAAATACATTGACCAACTTAGTGAATTTGAAATTAACCAAAGCTGATACCTCCACACTCAGTAATCGTATAAACGCAAAAGTAAACTACACCGATAGTATCAGTTTATTTGCAACTGCTACCCAAATTCAAAAACTCAAGGATGACACCATTACCTTATCCAATAGAATTGATGATAGAGTAAAAATCTCAGATACCAATAGAATGTTGCAGAGCTATGCCATAAAAGATAATTTAAGTGCAGTTGCAATAACTGGCAATTATAATGATATGATAAATAAACCAATCATACCTACATCATCTGTAACTTCGGTGAATACATTAACAGGGAATGTTGTCATTGACAAAAGCACTTTAAATTTAGGCTTTGTCGATAATACCACTGATGTTAATAAGCCCATTTCAGTACTTACTTCTAATGCTTTAAATAATAAAGTAAACATTAGTTCCTTAAATGCGCCAAATGGAATTGCAGGACTTGATGGCAATACAAAAATTCCGAGTTATTTACTCCCTTCTCTATCTTTTACATCTGTATCAACTGCTGCTAGTAATGCAGAAATGCTTGCCATTGGTGTAACTTCTTCAAAGGGAACAGTATGTGTAAGAACCGATTTAAGTAAAACATTTGTTTTAAGTGCCGACTATGGTGGATTATTAAGTGATTGGATTGAAATGCTTACGCCTGGATCACCAGTACAAAGTGTCAATGGGAAAACAGGTACACTAAATATAAACACGGGTGATTTAAGTGAAGTAGGCAATCTGTTTTATACCAACACCAGAGCAAGATCTTCATTAAGTGTAAATACACCAATACTCTACAATGTAGGAAATGGAATTATAAGTGTAGATACTAGTAACAGTAATTCAAGCTTGGTAAGTAGGTGGTCACTAAATCAGATGAGCGCCACAAACACCACAAACCTTGCTTTAAAAGTTAATATAAGTGATACCAATAATATGCTTTATCCTTATGTGAAAAACAATAATTTAACGGCGCAATTAAATACCAAATTAAGTTTATCCGATACCGCTTTCATGCTCAATAATCGAATTGGTAAAGATACACTTGCATTATCCAACAGAATAAATTTAAAAATGGGGGTGGCAGATACAAGTGCAATGCTAAGTAATCGAATTGCAAAAGACACCCTCTTATTATCTAGTAGAATTTCAACAAAATTAAATTTTGCAGATACAAGCGCAATGCTAAACGCGCGTTTTTCAAGAGATACTGCAGCGCTTTCAAATAGAATAAATTATAAACTTAGCATTTCCGATACCTCGGCTATGCTAAGCCGAAGAATTACAAAAGATACTTCGGCATTATCCAATAGAATTAATTTAAAATTGAGTATCGCTGATACTAGTGCAATGCTGGCAAGTTATCTAACAGCCGTTTTAGCTAAAGAAATAATTTCAAATAAATCAAGCGACACTTCATTAGGAGGTGGTTCGGCTAGCAATATATTATACCCTACCCAATATGCAGTAAAAAAGTATGTTGAAAATAACGCAGCAGCTGGCTCAAGTTCCACATCAACAGGTAGTATTGTTGATGCAACTAGTTCAGTAAAAGGAAAAATTCAGTTGGCAGGCGATTTAGGTGGAACTGCAAGCGCTCCAACGGTCTTATCAATTGCGGGCATCCCTAAAGATAGTTTAGCAAATGCATTAAATTTAATGAATGCAGCAACGCCAACTAACCTTGTAAATTATTTGGTGCGAAGAAGCCCTATCGGTGATTTTTCGGGTAGTACCATTACTGCAAATACATTCAGAGGAAATTTAATTGGGAATGTCACTGGAAATATATTAGGAAATGTAACCGGGAATTTATTAGGAAATGTAACTGGGAACGCATCTAATGTTTCCGGGGTTGTTGCTATTGCGAATGGAGGTACTGGTGCAAATTTAGC